>CP048485.1:1612500-1935000 GCA_025560025.1 Agrobacterium tumefaciens
CCTTGTAGAGCGAAGCGCGGTCCACGATAACCAGCTGGCGCTGGCTCGGCGTGGTCGGATTGAAACTTTTCAATGCCATATTCTTGTTCCCTTTTGGGTCTTTGCCCGCTTGGGCCTAACCTTTAGAGTCCGGTGGACACGTCGATGGATTGACCTTCGGCGAGCGTAACGACGGCTTTCTTGACGTCCTTAAGCTTACCGGCGAACCCACGGAAACGACGGGTCTTACCCTTGCGGATAAGCGTGTTCACAGCCGTGACTTTGACACCGAAGAGAGCTTCCACGGCAGCCTTGATTTCAGGCTTGGAAGCGCTCTTGGCGACGTTGAATACGACCTGGTTCTGTTCGGATACCAGCGTCGACTTTTCCGTGATCGAAGGAGATACGATCACATCGTAGTGGCGAAGATCCGTCATTTGAACCGCTCCTCCAGAGCCTCTACAGCAGCCTTGGAAAGCACCAGCTTGCCACGGCGCAGGATGTCGTAAACATTGATGCCCTGTACCGGCAGAACGTCCACATTCGGGATGTTCTGGGCTGCGAGCTTGAAGTTGCCATCAAGTTCAGCGCCACCGATAACGAGAGCGTTGGTCAGGCCAAGCGAAGCGAAGCTGCCCAGCAGAGCCTTGGTCTTTGCTTCGGACGCAACGAGCTGATCGACGATGATCAGTTCTTCAGCCTTCAGCTTTGCAGACAAAGCGTGACGCAGAGCGAGCGCGCGAACCTTCTTGGGAAGGTCGTGGGCGTGGCTGCGAACGACCGGGCCGTGGGCCTTGCCGCCGCCGCGGAACTGCGGTGCGCGAGCCGAATGGTGACGAGCGCGGCCCGTACCCTTCTGCTTGTACATCTTCGCGCCGGTGCGGGAAACTTCCGACCGGTTCTTGGACTTGTGGGTTCCCTGCTGCTTCTTTGCAAGCTGCCAGCGAACCATGCGGGCCAGGATGTCCTGGCGGGGGTCGAGGCCGAAGATCTCATCCGACAGAGAAACCTTGCCGGCGTCTTTTCCCTCGAGGGTCTTGACGTTCAATTCCATGATAAGGCTCCCTTACTTCGCAGCCGACTTGACGGCGTCGCGGACGATGATCCAGGAACCCTTCGAGCCGGGAACTGCACCCTTCACGAGGATGAGGCCACGGTCTTCATCGGTCGAAACGACTTCGAGGTTCTGGGTCGTAACGCGCGTCTGGCCCATATGACCAGCCATGCGCTTGCCCTTCCAGACGCGGCCCGGATCCTGGTTGTTACCGGTCGAACCGTGTGCACGGTGCGATACGGAGTTACCGTGCGAAGCGCGACCACCACCGAAGTTGTGACGCTTCATAGCACCGGCAAAGCCCTTACCGATCGTGGTTCCAGTGACGTCGACCAGCTGGCCGGACTGAAAATGATTTGCGGTCAGTGTTGCACCGATGTCGATCAGGTTCTCGGGGGAAACCCGGAACTCGACGAGCTTGGCTTTCGGTTCGACATTGGCAGCGGCAAAATGACCGCGAAGTGCCTTCGTCGTGTTCTTGACCTTGGACTGGCCGGCACCGAGCTGAACTGCGGTATAGCCATTCTTGTCTTCCGTGCGCTGGGCAACGACTTGTACGTTATCCAGTCGCAATACTGTTACAGGGATATGTTCACCTGCGTCGTTATAGACGCGTGTCATACCCACTTTCTGTGCAATCACACCTGAACGCATTGGTTCATCCTCTTGCGAGCCTTGAAGGGAAAACCCTCTCTGGCCTTTGTTAAGGAGTGCCCTTCGACATCTCACGATGTTTCCGGTCTCCGGTTTGGAAGTCGTTGGATTGCTCCACGTACCTTCCTTGTTATTTCAGCCCTCACCTTGGATGGATCGGGCCGGGTCTTAGAGCTTGATTTCCACGTCAACGCCAGCAGCGAGGTCGAGCTTCATCAGAGCATCGACAGTCTGCGGGGTGGGGTCAACGATATCGAGAAGACGCTTGTGCGTCCGCATTTCGAACTGTTCACGGCTCTTCTTATCAACGTGAGGAGAGCGGTTGACGGTAAACTTTTCGATGCGGGTGGGGAGCGGAACCGGGCCGCGAACGCTGGCGCCGGTGCGCTTTGCGGTCGACACGATTTCACGGGTAGAGGCATCGAGGATCCGGTGATCGAACGCCTTGAGGCGGATACGGATATTCTGGCCGTTCATTCGTCTTGTCCTTGTTCTTTGTTATTCGTTTCCGCACGCGGAAACACATGAACTTCTATTGATCGTGGCGCCGCAGATTTTCAAAAATCGAGAGAAATGCGCTATCGCATCCCAATCATTTCAGTTGTCTGTATTGCTAAAACACCGCGTTTCGCAATCGCTTGCGAATCCAGCGGTGAGTGTGAGTGCGCGTTTACGCGCTTTCACCGAATTTTTCAAGCACTAAAAATGCAACGCCGCCAGGCTTTTTATCAAAAGTCCGGCGGCGGTGTTTGTGACACCGCCGCCGGCCTGAATTTTAAAAGTCGAAATTACTCGACGATCGAAGCCACGATGCCGGCGCCGACGGTACGGCCGCCTTCGCGAATAGCGAAGCGCAGCTTTTCTTCCATCGCGATCGGAACGATCAGCTCGACTTCAACCGTGACGTTGTCGCCAGGCATAACCATTTCCGTGCCTTCCGGCAGCGAAACGATACCGGTCACGTCCGTCGTGCGGAAGTAGAACTGCGGACGGTAGTTCGTGAAGAACGGCGTATGACGGCCGCCTTCTTCCTTCGTCAGGATGTAGGCTTCTGCCATGAACTTCTTGTGCGGCTTGACCGAACCCGGCTTGCACAGGATCTGACCACGCTCAACGCCGTCACGGGTAACGCCGCGAACCAGCGCACCGATGTTGTCGCCAGCCTGGCCCTGGTCGAGCAGCTTGCGGAACATTTCAACGCCGGTAACCGTCGTCTTCGAGGTCGGGCGAATGCCGACGATTTCGACTTCTTCACCAACCTTGACGATACCGCGCTCAACGCGACCCGTCACAACCGTACCACGGCCAGAGATCGAGAACACGTCTTCGATCGGCATCAGGAACGGCTGGTCGATCGGACGCTCAGGCGTCGGGATGTAGGCGTCAACAGCGGCCATCAGCTCGCGGATCGCGTCTTCACCGATCTTCTTGTCGCTGTCTTCAAGAGCGGCAAGAGCCGAACCCTTGATGATCGGGATATCGTCGCCCGGGAAGTCGTAGGACGACAGAAGTTCGCGAACTTCCAGCTCGACGAGCTCGAGAAGCTCGGCGTCGTCAACCTGGTCGACCTTGTTGAGGAACACGACGATTGCCGGAACGCCAACCTGACGGGCAAGCAGGATGTGCTCGCGGGTCTGCGGCATCGGGCCGTCAGCGGCCGAGCAAACCAGGATCGCGCCGTCCATCTGGGCAGCACCGGTGATCATGTTCTTCACGTAGTCGGCGTGGCCGGGGCAGTCAACGTGCGCGTAGTGACGGTTCGGCGTCTCATACTCAACGTGGGCCGTCGAAATCGTGATACCACGTGCCTTTTCTTCAGGCGCGGCGTCGATCTGGTCATACGCCTTGAACTCGCCGAAGAACTTCGTGATCGCGGCGGTCAGCGACGTCTTGCCATGGTCAACGTGACCGATCGTGCCAATGTTGACGTGCGGCTTATTGCGCTCAAACTTGCTCTTTGCCATTAGTGGCTCTCCATTCTTGTCCCTTGACGGGAATAATCTTCAAAATTCGGTGGGGCGTACCCCGATCACTTCTGACCGGAGTACTTAGCCTGGATTTCCTGCGCCACGTTCGACGGAACCGGCGAATAGTGATCGAACGTCATCGAGTACTGAGCGCGGCCCTGCGACATGGAACGCAGGTTGTCGACGTACTTGAACATGTTCGCGAGCGGAACATGCGCGTTGATGACAACGGCGATACCACGGCTTTCCTGACCCTGGATCTGACCACGGCGGGAATTGAGGTCACCGATAACGTCACCGACGTAATCTTCCGGCGTAACGACTTCGACCTTCATCATCGGCTCGAGAAGCTGTGCACCAGCCTTCTTCGCTGCTTCACGGAAGCAGGCACGCGATGCGATTTCGAAGGCGAGAACCGACGAGTCGACGTCGTGGAATGCACCGTCGATCAGGGTCGCCTTGACGCCGAGCATCGGGAAGCCAGCGAGCGGACCGGAAGACAGGACGCTTTCGATACCCTTCTGAACGCCCGGGATGTATTCCTTCGGAACAGCACCGCCGACGATCTTGGATTCGAACTTGAAGTCTTCGCCTTCGGGGTTCGGTTCGAAGATGATCTTCACGCGAGCGAACTGACCGGTACCACCGGACTGCTTCTTGTGCGTGTAGTCTTCTTCGTGCTGACGCGTGATGGTTTCGCGATAGGCAACCTGCGGAGCGCCGACGGTTGCTTCAACCTTGAACTCGCGACGCATACGGTCAACGAGAATGTCGAGGTGAAGTTCGCCCATGCCCGCGATGATCGTCTGACCGGACTCTTCGTCGGTCTTGACGCGGAACGAAGGATCTTCAGCAGCCAGACGGTTGAGCGCGAGGCCCATCTTTTCCTGGTCGCCCTTGGTCTTCGGCTCGATCGCGATCTGGATGACCGGCTCGGGGAATTCCATGCGCTCGAGGATAACCGGCTTCAGCGGATCGCAGAGCGTATCGCCAGTGGTGGTTTCCTTGAGGCCAGCCAGAGCAACGATGTCGCCTGCGAAGGCTTCTTCGATGTCTTCACGGCTGTTGGAGTGCATCTGCAGCATACGGCCGACGCGCTCGCGCTTGTCCTTGACCGTGTTGATGACAGACGTACCCTTTTCGAGCTTGCCCGAGTAGATACGTGCGAAGGTCAGCGAACCGACGAAGGGGTCGTTCATGATCTTGAACGCGAGCATGGAAAGCGGCTCGCTGTCGTCGGCATGACGTTCGATTTCGGCTTCGGTCTTGAAGTCGATGCCCTTGATCGCCGGAATGTCCAGCGGAGAAGGCAGGTAGTCGACGACGGCGTCGAGAAGCGGCTGAACGCCCTTGTTCTTGAACGCGGTACCGCAGAACATCGGGTGGAACTTCACGTCGATGGTGCCGCGGCGAACGAGCGCACGGATCTTGTCGTTGTCGGGCATGATGCCGTTCAGGTAGTCTTCCATCGCTTCTTCGTCGATCTCGACAACGGTCTCGATCAGCTTTTCGCGATATTCGTCAGCCTTGGCCTTCATGTCATCAGGGATTTCGACGACGTCCCACTGAGCGCCGAGCGATTCGTCGCGCCAGATGAGTGCGTTCATCTCGATCAGGTCGATAACGCCCTTGAACTCGGTCTCAGCGCCGATCGGCAGCTGCATGACAACGGCGATTGCGCCGAGACGGGTCTTGATCATTTCTACCGAGCGGTAGAAGTCAGCACCGGTCTTGTCCATCTTGTTGCAGAAGATCATGCGCGGAACATGATACTTCTCGGCCTGGCGCCAGACGGTTTCCGTCTGCGGCTCAACACCGGCGTTGGCGTCGAGCAGCGCGATGGCGCCGTCGAGAACGCGCAGCGAACGCTCGACTTCAATGGTGAAGTCGACGTGGCCGGGGGTGTCGATGATGTTGAAGCGGCGCATCTTGCCGTCGCGACCCTTCCAGAAGGTCGTGGTGGCTGCGGAGGTGATGGTGATACCACGCTCCTGCTCCTGCTCCATCCAGTCCATCGTGGCAGCGCCATCGTGAACTTCGCCGATCTTGTGCGACTTACCGGTGTAATAAAGGATACGCTCGGTGGTCGTCGTCTTGCCGGCGTCGATATGCGCCATGATACCGAAATTGCGGTAGTCTTCGATTTTATATTCGCGAGCCATAATGGACTGCCTTTCGATATGCGACCGGTTAAGATTACCAGCGGTAATGCGAGAATGCGCGGTTGGCGTCAGCCATCTTGTGCGTGTCTTCGCGCTTCTTGACAGCAGAACCGCGGTTGTTCGCAGCGTCCATGAGTTCGCCGGAAAGGCGATCGACCATGGTCGTTTCGTTGCGCTTGCGGGCAGCCGTGATCAGCCAGCGGATAGCGAGGGCCTGACGGCGCTCGGGGCGAACGTCGACGGGAACCTGATACGTGGCACCACCAACGCGGCGCGAACGCACCTCAACGTGCGGAGCAACGTTGTCGAGGGCGGAGTGGAACACGCCGAGCGGCTCCTGCTTCGTCTTGCCCTGAACGACGTCGAATGCGCCGTAAACGATGCTTTCTGCGACCGACTTCTTGCCGTGAAGCATGATGGCGTTCATGAACTTGGTGACGACCAGATCGCCGAACTTCGGGTCCGGATTGATCTCACGCTTTTCTGCACTATGGCGACGGGACATATTCTTTGTCTCTCAATGTTATTGACGCTAAACCACGCGGAGAACCTCGCGCAGCGCCGGAATTTGTTTAAACCCGAATTACTTCGGACGCTTCGCACCGTACTTGGAGCGGCGCTGCTTGCGGTTCTTGACGCCCTGGGTATCGAGAACACCGCGGATGATGTGGTAACGCACGCCCGGCAAGTCCTTTACGCGGCCGCCGCGGATCATGACCACGGAGTGTTCCTGAAGGTTGTGACCTTCGCCTGGAATGTAGCCGATGACTTCGAAGCCGTTGGTGAGGCGGATCTTGGCAACCTTACGCAGAGCCGAGTTCGGCTTCTTCGGGGTCGTCGTGTAAACGCGGGTGCAAACGCCACGCTTCTGCGGGTTTTCCTGAAGAGCAGGAACCTTGTTGCGCTTTACCTGTGCCTGGCGAGGCTTGCGGATCAGCTGGTTTACGGTAGGCATATAACCATCCCTTGCAAAAACTACTTTAGCCACCCTCACGGGTGGCGGCTATGCCGTTGCCGGCGACGATGCACGCATATATCCTCATGCGCAAAACGTGGCCCGATCCGTTTTCACGGATGGACCACCAAGAGCAGAGGACACCGGATGAGGCGTCTTGCGTGCAACATTCGTGTCTTCTACGTGCAATGGAGACCCGTTTGAGATGATGTTCGGGAAAAAGGTTACCGAACGGCCAGCACCCACAGAGGCTCCGATGGCGGGCGTACTACTGTTTTAGCCAGCTTTCGTCAAGGGTGAATCCACATTTTGCGGGGGCACCCGCGGCCACAAAGCCCGCGCACGGGCCATTTCTCCCCGCTTCTAACATAAGTCATCGTCGCCAACAGCGATTTTGACCTCCGGCCTTTGGCTTTTCATAAAATCCGTCTATTGATTCCCTCAGGCGGACCAAAGACTTCACCCGCCGCGCGCAAGACCGATTCCGGCCGACCCGCGTACTCACAACGACACATCAAGGAACCGCGTCATGAGCACCCTCCCCGACAACGACAATGGACGCGACGAGCCGATGGTCTTCATCGTCATCGGCAAGGCTTACGAGAACGACAATTCCGAGGGCATCGACATCCACGTCATCCTGCGCGCGCCGGATGATGACACCGCCGTCCGTGAAACGCTGAATGCGCTTTCCGAGGAAGGTTTCATCGAAGCCGATCTCGACCAGATCGGCATGCTGACCGAAGTGCCGGATGAGGAGCCACACGCTTCCGCCTATCAGGGCGCATTGGAAGGCGAAGTCGCCATCATCCGCTTCGCCTGAGAGCCGGCCAGATGACGGTCAGACGCATCGTCGCCAATATATCGACACCCGACCTGACAAAAGCGGGTGTCTTTTACCGCGATATTCTCGGCATGACCGTCGCCATGGACCACGGCTGGATCGTCACCTATGCAAGTCCGCGGGAAGCCATGGTGCAGATCAGCTTCGCCAGCGAAGGAGGCTCCGGTACAGCCGTTCCGGATCTCTCCATCGAGATCGACAATTTCGACGAGGTTCACGCCAAAATCCTGAAGGCGGAACTGCCGATCGAATACGGCCCCGTCTCCGAGCCCTGGGGCGTCCGCCGCCTGTTTCTGCGCGATCCCTATGGAAGACTTGTAAATATATTAAGTCACTCATAGAACATATACTTTAAATACAATAGTATTAATCACGCCATCTATTGAACAACACGAAAACATCAGCTTAAAGTGGTCCCGGCATAATATTTCGGTGGCGGGTTGAATAATATATCGTCGGCAGACATCCTTGATGACATCTATGAAGCGGCACTCTTCCCCAACCGTTGGGCAAAGGTCATAGCCGCAATCGGCCACCGGCTGGATTTCTGGGGCGGGGCGCTCACCTGGGGCAAGGGCGAGGAAGAGGCCTGGCTCTTCACGCCGAATTTCCAGGAACTGATGCAGGCCTTCATGGAGGGCGGCTGGAATCACCGCAATGACCGCCTCACCCGCGCAATCCGCGAGGGGCAATTTTCCTTCGTGCATGATTTCGATGTTTTCACCCATGACGAATGGGCTGGCTTGCCGATCGTGCGTGACTTTCTCATGCCGCGCGGACTGGGATATGGGGTGTCGACGCAGGTCGCACCACCCGACCACCCGGAGATGACCGTACTTTTCGAGCGCAGGCTCGAAAGCGGCGTCATCGGGCCGGAGACCATGGCCGCCCTCGGCCAGCTAAGGCCGCATATCGCCCGCAGCCTCACGCTCGCAACAGGGCTGCAGCGCCAGAAGGCCGATGCCATCACGCTTGGCCTCAACGCCATAGGCGCGCCGGCGGCCGTGCTTCAGGCAAGCGGGCGTGTTCTTTCCGCCAACACCCTGTTCCAGAAAATCCAGAAATTCATTTCCACCCGGGCACGCGACAGGATTGTGATCTCTGACGAAAGAGTGAACCGGCTACTCTACAAGGCGCTCGCCGGGCACAGTGTCGGCTCCTTCCCTCTGCCGGCGGAAGACAAGGCCTGCATCCTCCACGTCATACCATTGCGCAAGGACGCGCTCGACCTGTCGCCGAACGGCTCCGCCATCGTGTTGATATCGCAACCCACGGATACGGTCGCCGACGCCACGCCGCTCCTGAAGGGCCTTTACGATCTCACCAAGGGCGAGGCCCGCGTCGCACTGGAGATCATGAAGGGGCTTTCGCTTCCTTCAGTGGCGAAGCAATTGAATATATCCCATGAGACCGTCCGCAGTAACGCCAAGTCTATCTATGCCAAGACCGGCAGCACCGGCCAGACCGATCTCGTTCGCCGGCTTTCCGTTTTGACACGCTACACCATCGGCGAACAGGATTGAAAACACACCTGCGCGGATAGTCTCAAGATCGGATTGCCCCCTCGACCTGCCAAAACAAAAAAACGCCCGGATCACTCCGGGCGTTTTCGTTACTGAACTTCGGCGGGGCTTCGTAAAGCCCCTGCCCCGACCTTATTCCGCAGCCGGAACCTGATCCGTCATGTCCTGCAGCATCTGGTTTGCAGAACCTGCACCCGTACCCTTGCGGCGTTCCTCGAGGATGAGGTCGTCGCGCGAGGTGGCGATGCGGCGGATCTGCGTCATGGTGCCGCCAGTACCGGCCGGGATGAGGCGGCCGACGATGACGTTTTCCTTGAGGCCCTGCAGCGTGTCCGTCTTGCCGGCAATCGCAGCTTCCGTGAGAACCTTGGTGGTTTCCTGGAACGATGCGGCCGAAATGAAGGACGGCGTCTGCAGCGAAGCCTTGGTGATGCCGAGCAGAACCGGCTCGCCATAGGCAGGCTTCTTGCCTTCTTCGATCAGGCGGTCGTTGTTGTCGTCGAGCTCGATGCGATCGACGTTGTCACCAACGATGTACTGGCTGTCGCCGGCATCGGTGATTTCAACCTTCTGCAGCATCTGGCGAACGATCACTTCGATGTGCTTGTCGTTGATCACAACGCCCTGCAGACGGTAGACTTCCTGGATTTCGTTCACGAGGTAGGAAGCCAGAGCCTCCACGCCCTTGATCGCCAGAATGTCATGCGGTGCCGGGTTGCCGTCGAGAATGTATTCGCCCTTCTCGATGTAGTCGCCTTCCTGAAGATGGAAGGGCTTGCCCTTCGGGATCAGGTATTCGACCGGCTCGACGCCGTCTTCCGCAGGCTCGATCATCACGCGACGCTTGTTCTTGTAGTCGCGGCCGAGGCGGATCGTACCATCGATCTCGGCGATGATGGCGTGGTCCTTCGGACGACGGGCTTCGAACAGTTCGGCAACGCGCGGCAGACCACCGGTGATGTCCTTCGTCTTGGCGCTTTCCAGCGGCGAACGTGCAAGCACGTCACCCTGGGAGACCTTCGAACCCGGCTCGACCGACAGAATGGCGTCGACGGAGAGCTGGAAGCGGGCTTCGCCACCACGGGCAAGCTTCGCCACAGCACCGGAAGCGTCCTTGATGACGATTGCAGGCTTGAGGTCCGAACCGCGCGGCGTCGAGCGCCAGTCAATGACCTGACGCTTGGTGATGCCGGTGGATTCGTCGGTCGCTTCCAGAACGGAAAGACCGTCGACGAGGTCTTCGAAGTGAACGGTACCTTCCACTTCCGTCATCATCGGACGGGTGTAGGGGTCCCACTCTGCAAGACGCTGACCACGCTTAACCTTGTCGCCATCATCCACGAAGATCTTCGAACCGTAAGCGACACGCTGCGAGGAACGTTCCGCGCCGCGCTCATCAAGGATCGTAACGGACATGTTACGGCCCATGGCGATGAGAACGCCTTCGGAGTTCCGCAGGATGTTGCGGTTCTTGATCTGGATCGTGCCTTCATACGACGCTTCGAGGAACGACTGGTCGACCACGTTCGCCGTACCACCAAGGTGGAACGTACGCATGGTGAGCTGCGTGCCCGGTTCACCGATCGACTGTGCAGCGATGACGCCAACGGCTTCGCCCATGTTGACAGGCGTACCGCGTGCAAGGTCACGACCGTAGCAGACGCCGCAGACACCGATCTGCACTTCGCAGGTCAGAGCCGAACGGATGCGGACGGACTGGATGCCAGCCTTTTCAATGGCGGCCACATCGGCCTCATCGATAAGCGTGCCGGCCTTGACGATGTTCTCGCCGGAAACCGGATGATCGATATCATCAAGAGCCGTACGGCCGAGGATACGTGCGCCAAGCGAGGCAACGACCTGACCGGCATCGACGATGGCGGTCATGGTGAGGCCCTTGTCAGTGCCGCAATCCACGGAGTTGACGATGCAATCCTGTGCGACGTCGACGAGACGGCGGGTAAGGTAACCCGAGTTCGCCGTCTTCAGGGCGGTGTCTGCAAGACCCTTACGGGCACCGTGGGTCGAGTTGAAGTACTCGTTAACGGTCAGGCCTTCCTTGAAGTTCGAGATGATCGGCGTCTCGATGATTTCACCCGACGGCTTCGCCATCAGGCCACGCATGCCGCCCAGCTGACGCATCTGGTTCGGAGAACCGCGGGCGCCCGAGTGGGACATCATGTAGATGGAGTTCATCGGCTTCTGGCGGCCCGTTTCCGGATCGAACTCGACAGCCTTGATGCGTGCCATCATCTCTTCGGCGACCTTTTCGGTAGCCTTGCCCCAAGCGTCGACAACCTTGTTGTACTTTTCGCCCTGGGTGATGAGACCGTCATTATACTGCTGTTCGTATTCCTTCACCAAGGCTTCGGTGTCACCGACGATCTTCACCTTGCTGTCCGGAATGACCATGTCGTCCTTGCCGAACGAAATGCCGGCGCGGCAGGCATGGGCAAAGCCGAGCTGCATGATGCGGTCGCAGAAGATGACCGTGTCTTTCTGGCCGCAATGACGGTAGACCGTGTCGATCATCTTGGAGATGTTCTTCTTGGTCATTTCCTGGTTGCAGACGTCGAAAGGCACGTTGACGTTCTTCGGCAGAAGTTCGCCGATGAGCATACGGCCTGGGGTCGTTTCATGGATCTTCGAAACCGGCTTGCCATCGCCATCCACGGTCTTGAAGCGGCCGCGGATCTTGGCATGCAGCGTCACGACCTTGTTTTCAAGCGCGTGATGCAACTCGCCGATATCCGAGAAGGCCATGCCTTCGCCCGGCTCGTTCTGGTTCATGATCGACAGGTAATACAGGCCGAGAACCATGTCCTGCGAAGGAACGATGATCGGGTGGCCGTTTGCCGGATGCAGGATGTTGTTGGTCGACATCATCAGCACGCGCGCTTCCAGCTGGGCTTCCAGCGAGAGCGGAACGTGAACAGCCATCTGGTCACCGTCGAAGTCGGCGTTGAAGGCCGTGCAGACGAGCGGGTGCAGCTGGATGGCCTTGCCTTCGACCAGCATGGGTTCGAAAGCCTGGATACCCAGACGGTGCAGCGTCGGTGCGCGGTTCAAGAGAACCGGATGCTCGCGGATGACCTCGTCGAGGATATCCCAAACTTCGGGCTTTTCCTTTTCAACCAGCTTCTTGGCCTGCTTGACGGTCGAGGAATAACCCTTGGCGTCGAGGCGGGCGTAGATGAACGGCTTGAACAGTTCGAGCGCCATCTTCTTCGGCAGGCCGCACTGGTGCAGCTTCAGTTCCGGACCGGTCACGATGACCGAACGACCGGAATAGTCGACGCGCTTGCCAAGAAGGTTCTGGCGGAAGCGGCCCTGCTTGCCCTTGAGCATGTCGGAGAGCGACTTCAGCGGACGCTTGTTGGCACCCGTGATGACGCGGCCGCGACGACCGTTGTCGAACAGCGCATCGACGGATTCCTGCAACATACGCTTTTCGTTGCGGATGATGATGCCAGGCGCACGAAGCTCGATCAGGCGCTTCAGACGGTTGTTACGGTTGATGACGCGGCGATAGAGATCGTTAAGGTCAGACGTCGCAAAACGGCCGCCATCCAGCGGAACCAGCGGACGCAGGTCCGGCGGAATGACCGGAACGACCTTCATGATCATCCATTCAGGACGGTTGCCCGACTCCATGAAGTTCTCGACGATCTTCAGGCGCTTCATCAGCTTCTTCTGCTTGAGATCAGACGTGGTCTCAGCAAGTTCGGCACGCAGGTCGCCAGCGATCTTTTCGAGGTTCATCGAAGCCAGCATCTCGTAGATGGCTTCAGCGCCGATCATGGCGGTGAACTGGTCTTCGCCGAATTCGTCAACGGCGATCATGTACTCTTCTTCGGACAGAAGCTGGTTCTGCTTCAGAGAAGTGAGGCCGGGTTCCGTGACGATGTAGTTCTCGAAATAGAGAACGCGCTCGACATCCTTCAGCGTCATGTCGAGCAGGGTCGAGATACGCGAGGGAAGCGACTTCAGGAACCAGATATGGGCAACCGGCGCTGCGAGCTCGATATGGCCCATGCGCTCACGGCGAACGCGCGACAGCGTGACTTCGACGCCGCACTTTTCGCAGATGATGCCCTTGTACTTCATGCGCTTGTACTTGCCGCACAGGCACTCATAGTCCTTGATCGGTCCGAAGATGCGCGCGCAGAAGAGACCGTCGCGTTCCGGCTTGAACGTACGGTAGTTGATGGTTTCCGGCTTCTTGATCTCGCCGTAGGACCACGACAGGATTTTTTCCGGCGAAGCGATCGAAATCCGGATGGAATCGAAATGCTGCGCAGGCACCTGAGGATTGAAAAGATTCATGACCTCTTGGTTCATGCCTTGTCTCCTTGAGAGGCTAGCTGCTGCCCCTGTTTGCATCTGGACCGGCTTCTTCCCGGGTCACCGTCCAGAGCTTTAAATACGGATTTAACCGCACAATGCGGCGAAAGTGTCCCACACCGGCCTGGCCGATGCGGGAGCCGGCAGGCGCCCAAAAGGCGCCCGCCTCTCTCATTTTTATTCCGCCGCGTCGGGCAGCTGGTCTTCGGGCTGGTTCTCGATCTTCGAGTTTTCCAGTTCGACCGAAAGACCGAGCGACCGCATTTCCTTGACGAGAACGTTGAAGCTCTCCGGAATGCCGGCCTCGAACGTGTCGTCGCCACGGACGATCGCCTCGTAGACCTTGGTACGGCCCGCCACGTCATCCGACTTGACGGTGAGCATTTCCTGCAGCGTGTAAGCCGCGCCGTATGCTTCCAGAGCCCAGACTTCCATTTCCCCGAAGCGCTGTCCGCCGAACTGAGCCTTGCCGCCCAGCGGCTGCTGGGTAACGAGCGAGTAAGGACCGATCGAGCGAGCGTGGATCTTGTCGTCGACAAGGTGGTTCAGCTTGATCATGTACATGTAGCCGACGGTGACCTTGCGGTCGAACGGCTCACCGGTACGACCGTCATAAAGAACGGACTGACCGGATTCATGCAGACCTGCCTTCTTCAGCATCGCGGCAACGTCAGGCTCATGCGCACCGTCGAAGACCGGGGTCGCGATGGAAACACCGCGCTTGGCTTCTTCGGCAAGCTTGACCAGCGATTCGTCATCGAAGCGCTGCACCTCATCATGCGATTCACTCGCATAGATTTCGGTGAGCTCGGTGCGAAGCTCGCTGATGTCCATCGTCTTGCGATACTCTTCGAGCATCTCGCCGATCTTCTTGCCCATGCCTGCGCATGCCCATGCGAGGTGGGTTTCGAGGATCTGGCCGACGTTCATGCGCGAAGGCACGCCGAGCGGGTTCAAGCAGATGTCGACATGCGTACCATCTTCGAGGAACGGCATGTCCTCGACCGGAACGATACGAGAGACGACGCCCTTGTTACCGTGACGGCCGGCCATCTTGTCGCCCGGCTGGATCTTGCGCTTAACAGCGACGAAGACCTTGACCATCTTCATGACGCCGGGAGGCATTTCATCGCCGCGCTGGACCTTTTCGACCTTGTCCATGAAGCGCTGTTCAAGGCGCGACTTGGATTCGTCGTACTGGCCGCGAAGCGCTTCCAGTTCGGACTGGGCCTTCTCGTCTTCGACTGCAAACATCCACCACTGCGAGCGGGGATATTCGGAGACGACGGCGTTGGAAAGCTCGACGCCCTTCTTGAAGCCCTTCGGACCGGCGATGGAAACGTGACCACGCAGCATGTCGATCAGGCGGCCGTAGACGTTACGGTCAAGAATTGCCTGTTCGTCGTCGCGGTCCTTTGCCAGACGCTCGATCTCTTCGCGCTCGATGGCCATCGCGCGCTCGTCCTTCTCCACACCGTGACGGTTGAAGACGCGGACTTCGACAACGGTACCAAACGTGCCGGGAGGCATGCGCATGGAGGTGTCGCGAACGTCGGAAGCCTTTTCACCGAAGATGGCGCGCAGAAGCTTTTCTTCCGGCGTCATCGGGCTTTCGCCCTTCGGCGTGATCTTGCCGACGAGGATGTCGCCCGGCTGAACTTCCGCACCGATGTAAACGATACCGGCTTCGTCGAGGTTCTTCAGCGCTTCTTCCGAAACGTTCGGAATGTCGCGCGTGATTTCTTCCGGACCAAGCTTCGTGTCGCGCGCCATCACTTCGAATTCTTCGATGTGGATGGAGGTGAACACGTCGTCGGAAACGATACGCTCCGACATCAGGATCGAGTCTTCGTAGTTGTAGCCGTTCCAGGGCATGAACGCGACGAGCGCGTTGCGGCCGAGTGCCAGGTCGCCGAGGTCGGTCGACGGACCGTCCGCGATGATGTCACCCTTGGAGATCAGATCACCGACGGCGACCAGCGGACGCTGGTTGACGCAGGTGTTCTGGTTCGAACGCTGGAACTTCTGCAGACGGTAAATATCGACGCCCGACTTGCCGGCATCGAGGTCTTCCGTGGCGCGGATAACGATACGGGTCGCATCCACCTGGTCGACAACACCGCCGCGGCGAGCCGCGATGGCAGCGCCGGAGTCGCGAGCGACGATCGGTTCCATGCCGGTGCCGACGAACGGCGCTTCCGCCCGCAGAAGCGGAACGGCCTGACGCTGCATGTTCGAGCCCATGAGAGCGCGGTTGGCGTCGTCGTTTTCCAGGAACGGAATGAGAGCCGCCGCGACCGAAACGAGCTGCTTCGGCGAAACGTCCATCAGGTTGATGTTGTCGCGCGGTGCGAGCATGACTTCGCCCGAGTGACGGCAAACAACGAACTCTTCAACGAAGGCGCCTTCGCCATCGAGTTCGGCATTGGCCTGTGCGACGTAGTACTTGGCCTCTTCCATGGCGGAGAGGTAGATCACGTCCGTCGTCACCTTGCCGTCGATGATCTTGCGGTACGGGCTTTCAATGAAGCCGTACTTGTTGACGCGGGCAAAGGTGGCAAGCGAGTTGATCAGACCGATGTTCGGGCCTTCCGGCGTTTCGATCGGGCAAATACGGCCATAGTGGGTCGGGTGAACGTCGCGGACTTCGAAGCCGGCGCGCTCACGGGTCAGACCACCCGGTCCAAGAGCCGAAAGACGGCGCTTGTGGGTGATTTCCGAAAGCGGGTTCACCTGGTCCATGAACTGCGACAGCTGCGAGGAACCGAAGAATTCGCGAACGGCGGCAGCTGCCGGCTTCGCGTTGATCAGGTCCTGCGGCATCACGGTGTCGATTTCGATCGAGGACATACGTTCCTTGATCGCACGTTCCATGCGCAGAAGGCCGAGACGATACTGGTTTTCCATCAGCTCGCCGACAGAACGAACACGGCGGTTGCCGAGGTTGTCGATGTCGTCGATTTCGCCCTTGCCGTCACGCAGTTCGACCAGCATCTTGACGACAGCGAGGATGTCTTCCTTGCGCAGCGTGCGCACGGTGTCTTCCGCGTCGAGGTCGAGACGCATGTTCATCTTCACGCGGCCAACAGCCGAGAGATCGTAACGTTCAGCATCGAAGAACAGCGAATTGAACATCGCTTCCGCCGAATCCATGGTCGGCGGTTCACCCGGACGCATGACACGGTAGATGTCGAACAGCGCTTCCTGGCGGTTCTGGTTCTTGTCGGCCGAGAGCGTGTTGCGGATATAGGCGCCAACATTGACGTGGTCGATGTTGAGGACCGGAATCTCGTCAAAGCCCGACTGAAGAATGAGACCGAGCGTCTTCTCGTCGATTTCGTCGCCGGCTTCGAGATAGATCTCACCCGTCGAGTAGTTGACGATGTCTTCGGCTAGGAAGTTGCCGTAGAGGTCTTCGTCGGTCGCCTTCAGGGCCTTGAGACCCTTCTCCGTCAGCTGGCGGATAAGGCGCGGGGTCAGCTTCTTGCCGCCTTCGACAACGACTTCGCCGGTATCGGCGTCGATCATGTCGGTGATGACCTTGGCATTCTTCAGCGCTTCGGGCTGGAACGGAATACGCCAGCCGTCGCCGGAGCGCTCGTAGGTAGCCTTGGTATAGAAGGTCGACAGGATTTCTTCGCCATCCATGCCAAGCGCCATCAGGAGCGAGGTCACGGGCAGCTTGCGGCGGCGGTCGATACGCGCATAGACGATGTCCTTGGCGTCGAACTCGATGTCGAGCCAGGAACCGCGATACGGGATTACGCGTGCGGCGAAAAGCAGCTTGCCGGAAGAATGGCTCTTGCCCTTGTCGTGATCGAAGAACACGCCCGGCGAACGGTGCATCTGCGAAACGATGACGCGCTCGGTGCCGTTGACGATGAACGTGCCGTTATTGGTCATGAGCGGCATGTCGCCCATGTAGACGGACTGTTCCTTGATGTCCTTGATGGACTTCGCGCCTGTATCCTCGTCGATATCGAACACGATGAGGCGCAGCGTCACTTTCAGCGGCGCTGCATAGGTCAGATCGCGCTGACGGCATTCCTCGACGTCGAACTTCGGCGCTTCGAATTCGTAGGAAACGAATTCGAGCATGGACGCGCCCGAGAAATCGGTGATCGGGAATACGGATTTGAATACGGCATTCAATCCCTCGTCGGGACGGCCACCCTTGGGCTCGTCAACCATGAGAAACTGGTCATACGAAGCCTTCTGAACCTCGATGAGGTTCGGCATTTCCGCTACTTCTGGAATTTTGCCGAAAAACTTGCGTACGCGCCTACGACCGTTAAACGAAAGGGTCTGAGCCATCGTCGCTCCTTTAAAATTGCATCCGGGCCTGCAACGGACGGGAACCGATGGCCAGTCGACCCCGTCAAGCAATGGGTATCATCAATCTCGTTCCACATCCCGGATCGATCAGGCCGGATTGCCTAGATGAGCCGGTTCGGAACCATTCTCTTGAAGAACCCATTACCCAAAAGCCGTTTTCAAGCGGCTTTTGGGTAATAAGTTTTAAAAACGATAACGACGGAAAGGGGCTTGAAGCCCCTTCCCGCCAGCAATCGCAAGATTACTTAACGTCAACCTTAGCGCCTGCGTCCTCAAGCTTCTTCTTGAGATCGGCAGCTTCAGCCTTGGAAACGGCTTCCTTGACCGGCTTCGGAGCGCCTTCAACGAGGTCCTTAGCTTCCTTCAGGCCGAGGCCCGTGATAGCGCGAACTTCCTTGATGACGTTGATCTTGTTGGCGCCAGCGTCAACCAGGATCACGTCGAATTCAGTCTTTTCTTCTTCAACAGCAGCAGCAACGCCAGCACCGCCAGCAGCAGCAACAGCTACCGGAGCAGCAGCGGAAACGCCCCACTTTTCTTCAAGAAGCTTCGACAGTTCTGCAGCTTCCAGAACGGTCAGGGTGGAGAGGTCTTCAACGATCTTTGCGAGATCAGCCATTTTGATAGTTCCTTTTGTTCAGTTCGAACCAGTTTGAATATTTACAGCGAAAAACCGCCTTAAGCGGCTTCGTCCTTCTTGGCGTAAGCCGAGAACACCCGAGCCAGCTGGCTTGCAGGTGCGGCGACAACCGTAGCGACGCGAGTTGCCGGGGCATTGAGAAGGCCCAGCAGCTTTGCGCGCAGCTCGTCCAGCGAAGGCAGGGTCGCAAGCGACTTGACTGCTTCGGCATTGAGCGTGGTTGCACCCATGGCGCCACCGAGAACAACGACCTTGTCGTTGGTCTTGGCGAAATCCATGACGACTTTCGGAGCGATCATCGGGTCGACGCTGTATGCAATCAGCGTCTGGCCCTTGAAGAGATCTGTCATCCCTTCCGACTCCGTGCCCTGAAGAGCGATCTTGGCCAGGCGGTTCTTCGCGACCTTGACGGTGCCTCCGGCAGCGCGCATCTTCGAACGGAAGTCGTTCATCTGCGCAACGGTGACACCAGCATAGTGGGCCACGACAACCGAACCGGAAGCCTTGAAGACTTCGTTCAGCTCCGTGACGAATTCGCGTTTTTCCGCTCTTTCCACTGTCTGTCTCCAGTAGACGGGAACACAACATGTGAACCCGTCGGGTTTGCCTTTGCCCCAAGGGACCTTTTTACAAAGATCCCGAGCGACGCTCGAGGATCCTGTCCCCCGCTCTGTCGCCGCAAACGGCTTCAGGCACAGGCACACCAGGTTCGAACCGGACAGTCAGGCATCGTTTCGATGCCTCAAATCCAGCCTCACCCGTCTCATGCAGGTTGAATGATTAAGGCCAGGTCCCGAAAGACATGGCCACCCGCAATCTCGGACAGGAGTTCCGGGTTTCCCCGGAAATCTCCGGCTCCTGGGAGCCGGAAATTCTTGTATTCACACTTCCCTTGGGAAGCGCGAGAATTGATTAAGCGGTAACCGACGAAGGGTCGATCTTGACGCCCGGCCCCATGGTCGAGGAAATCGCGACGCGCTTGACGTAGTTGCCCTTGGCACCGGTCGGCTTTGCCTTGATGACGGCATCGGCGAAAGCCTTGATGTTTTCTTCAAGAGCCTTGGCGTCAAACGAAGCCTTGCCAACGCCAGCATGTACGATACCGGCCTTTTCGACGCGGAACTCGACAGCGCCGCCCTTGGACGCCTTGACGGCGCCGGCAACATCCATCGTCACCGTACCGACCTTCGGGTTCGGCATCATGCCACGCGGGCCGAGTACCTTGCCGAGACGGCCGACGAGCGGCATCATGTCCGGGGTCGCGATGCAACGATCGAAGTCGATCTTGCCGCCCTGAACGATTTCAACCAGTTCTTCTGCACCAACAACGTCAGCGCCAGCAGCCGTGGCTTCATCAGCCTTGGCGCCACGGGCGAAAACGGCGACGCGAACGTCACGGCCGGTGCCGTTCGGCAGGTTGACAACGCCACGAACCATCTGGTCCGCATGGCGCGGGTCAACGCCGAGGTTCATCGAAACTTCAACGGTTTCGTCGAACTTGGCGACAGCACGTTCCTTGACCATCGAAATGGCGTCGGTGAGAACGTAAAGCTTGTTGGGATCCACGCCTTCGCGGATCTTCTGAATGCGCTTTGCTACCTTGGCCATGATCAACCTACCACTTCCAGGCCCATGGCGCGGGCAGAGCCCTCAACCATTGCCATTGCGCCTTCGATGTCGGCTGCGTTCAGATCCTTCATCTTGGCTTCAGCGATCGTCTTGACCTGAGCCTTGGTGATGGAGCCGACCTTGGCGCCCTTGCCAGGCGTCTTGGAACCGGAGGTGATCTTTGCTTCCTTCTTCAGCCAATAGGTCATCGGCGGCTGCTTCATGACGAAGGTGAAGGACTTGTCCTGGTAATAGGTGATGACGACCGGGATCGGCATACCCTTTTCCATTTCCTGCGTGGCGGCATTGAACGCCTTGCAGAATTCCATGATGTTAATGCCACGCTGACCAAGTGCCGGACCGATCGGCGGGGACGGATTGGCCGCCCCGGCCTTTACCTGCAACTTGAGCTGGCCTGCAACTTTCTTAGCCATATCTCTCTGCCTTTCAATTCAAACCGGTTACCCGGCTTCTCTTAAGCCGGATTGCTCCGGCGGCTGCGGTTGCGTGGTGCGGCGCCCTGCCCCGGCTTAAAGAGCCAGTTAGCCTTCCACGCGCTTGGGGCTTTACCCCGCCAATCAGACCTTTTCGACCTGATTGTATTCCAGCTCGACCGGCGTAGCGCGGCCGAAGATCGACACTTCCACCTTCAGGCGCGAACGCTCCTCGTCGACATCCTGAACCACGCCGTTGAACGACGCGAACGGACCGTCGGAAACGCGAACCTGCTCGCCGATCTCGAACGAAACCGAAGACTTCGGACGCTCGACACCTTCCTGGACCTGACCGAGGATACGCTCGGCTTCATAATCGGGAATCGGAACAGGCTTGCTGTCCGAACCGAGGAAACCGGTTACCTTCGGCGTGTTCTTGATGAGGTGATAGGCCTCATCCGTCAGGTTGGCGCGCACCAGCACGTAACCTGGAAAGAACTTGCGCTCGCTGTCGACCTTGCGGCCGCGACGCACCTCGACAACCTTTTCGGTCGGCACGAGGATTTTCTCGAAAAGATGATCAAGACCCTTCTGACGGGCCTTCTCTTCGATCGACTCCGCGACCTTCTTTTCGAAATTCGAATAGGCGTGAACGATATACCAGCGCGCTGCCATTTTTATTCTCCGTTCAATTCGTTACCGACCGACGTTCAGCACGAGGCTGAGCAGCCAGCCGATGAGCTGGTCAGCAGCAAAAAAGAACAGAGCCGCAAAAATGACCATCACCAGCACCATTGCCGTCGAAATCATGGTCTCGCGGCGCGACGGCCAAGTGATCTTTGACGCTTCGGCGCGAACCTGCTGCAGAAACGTAAACGGATTGGTTTTGGATGCCATTGACTGCCCACGCAATTACGGCGCGTAAAGCCGATACTGATCAGCCCCACGCACCGCGTGTCTGTTTTGACCTTACATAAACGCCGATTCCCTTTTTAACAAGAGGAAATCGACATTCGGCGAAATTCGCCGGAAATCCGGCACCCATCTGCCATGCAGCGAGGATCCGCGCTTGCGAATGGAAAGTGGCAGGGGCAGAGGGGCTCGAACCCCCGACCTGCGGTTTTGGAGACCGCCGCTCTACCAGCTGAGCTATACCCCTTCGAACCAGAACCGACCGCGAAAATCGCTTGGCCAATTCGGTATGCGCTCCTTTAAGGTGCAGGGAAAAGAATGGCAAGTGTGTTTTTTGTTTTTTCACATTGTCTGGCAAAATACACCGACACGCCCCCCCTACCCCACAAGGCACAATGCCTATTCCCTTGATCTCTTTGACGATCTCGACAGGAAATCTCATGAGTATTTATCTGGTCCGTCATGGCCAAACCGAATTTAACGCCGTCCAGCGCTGGCAGGGCCAGGTCGATTCGCCTTTAACGGAACTGGGACGCCAGCAGGCGGCCCGCGTGGGGCACAGGCTCGCCGCCATGACAAGAACCGATGAAGTGCATATTTTTTCCAGCCCGCTCGGACGGGCAAGGCAGACCTGCGAGATCATAGCCGGTGAGATTAAAATCATCCACGGCATCACTCTCGATCCCGGCTTGATGGAGGTTGGCATGGGCGCATGGGACGGCATGACGGATTACGAGATAGATTATGAATATCCCGGCATGCGTAACGGGCTGGATCGACATGAATGGTTCTTCCACGCGCCAGGCGGTGAGACATTCGAAAAAATGACAAGCCGGGTGGCCCGCAGCCTGGAGACCATACAGCAGAGACAGGCTCGCGATGCGATCGTCATCTGCCATGGCATCACCAGCCGCCTGTTACGCGGCGTCTATGCGAACCTTCCAAAGGAGGAAGCATTGCGCCTTGATGTGCCGCAGGACGCATTCTTCCATCTCAAGGACGGCGATATCGTCCGCATCGATTGCTGAGCCATTTCAGACAACAAAAAACCCCGCCGTTTCCAGCGGGGTTTTCCTCAATCCCTTGCGGGTTTGAAATTACTCGACGATCGAAGCCACGATGCCGGCGCCGACGGTACGGCCGCCTTCGCGAATAGCGAAGCGCAGCTTTTCTTCCATCGCGATCGGAACGATCAGCTCGACTTCAACCGTGACGTTGTCGCCAGGCATAACCATTTCCGTGCCTTCCGGCAGCGAAACGATACCGGTCACGTCCGTCGTGCGGAAGTAGAACTGCGGACGGTAGTTCGTGAAGAACGGCGTATGACGGCCGCCTTCTTCCTTCGTCAGGATGTAGGCTTCTGCCATGAACTTCTTGTGCGGCTTGACCGAACCCGGCTTGCACAGGATCTGACCACGCTCAACGCCGTCACGGGTAACGCCGCGAACCAGCGCACCGATGTTGTCGCCAGCCTGGCCCTGGTCGAGCAGCTTGCGGAACATTTCAACGCCGGTAACCGTCGTCTTCGAGGTCGGGCGAATGCCGACGATTTCGACTTCTTCACCAACCTTGACGATACCGCGCTCAACGCGACCCGTCACAACCGTACCACGGCCAGAGATCGAGAACACGTCTTCGATCGGCATCAGGAACGGCTGGTCGATCGGACGCTCAGGCGTCGGGATGTAGGCGTCAACAGCGGCCATCAGCTCGCGGATCGCGTCTTCACCGATCTTCTTGTCGCTGTCTTCAAGAGCGGCAAGAGCCGAACCCTTGATGATCGGGATATCGTCGCCCGGGAAGTCGTAGGACGACAGAAGTTCGCGAACTTCCAGCTCGACGAGCTCGAGAAGCTCGGCGTCGTCAACCTGGTCGACCTTGTTGAGGAACACGACGATTGCCGGAACGCCAACCTGACGGGCAAGCAGGATGTGCTCGCGGGTCTGCGGCATCGGGCCGTCAGCGGCCGAGCAAACCAGGATCGCGCCGTCCATCTGGGCAGCACCGGTGATCATGTTCTTCACGTAGTCGGCGTGGCCGGGGCAGTCAACGTGCGCGTAGTGACGGTTCGGCGTCTCATACTCAACGTGGGCCGTCGAAATCGTGATACCACGTGCCTTTTCTTCAGGCGCGGCGTCGATCTGGTCATACGCCTTGAACTCGCCGAAGAACTTCGTGATCGCGGCGGTCAGCGACGTCTTGCCATGGTCAACGTGACCGATCGTGCCAATGTTGACGTGCGGCTTATTGCGCTCAAACTTGCTCTTTGCCATGTGAATTGCTTCCTGTGAACGTGAAGTAGTTTCCCCGGCGTACCGGTTTGGTGTCGCCGTTTAAGGCTTTGTAAGCGAATGCGCAAGACTTAATTGTGAAAGCGCCTGCGCGCGCGCTTCAAGCGTGCCCCGAGGCCCGTATATGGTGTGTTGTTTGCGACATTCAAACCCTTGGAAGGATGACGTGGATGCAAGCCGAGGGGAGCGCCTTTCCACCATTGCCGATCACTAATTAAGATATTTCCATCACAACTTCTTTACCTGCACCGTCATGATGGCTTAAGGACAGTCCATCGCCGGGGGGGGGAGACGGGCGATCGCAATGCGGCGCCGGGCGCGCCATCCCATGCCATATCTCGATCCGTCGCTTTCCCGTGCGACCTTCATATGCGTTTCAGGACATCCCATGGAAATCTTCACAGCCGCCGGTTTTACGGCATTCTTGCAGGTCATCGCGATCGATCTGGTTCTGGCGGGCGACAATGCCATTGTCATCGGCCTTGCCGCCGCCGGCCTGCCCGCACATCTTCGCCGCAAGGCAATCCTCGTCGGCATCATCGCCGCCACGGTGCTGCGCATTGGCTTTGCCGCCGTCACCGTACAGCTTCTGTCCATTGTCGGCCTGCAACTCTTCGGGGGCCTGCTGCTCGCCTGGGTTTGCTGGAAGATGTGGTCCGAACTGCGTGAAGCCGCCGGCTCCATCGAGGATGAGGTGACGGATGACGAGGCCGACCTGACCAAGGGTCACAAGACCTTTTTCCAGGCGGCAACGCAGATCGTCATCGCCGACGTTTCCATGTCGCTGGACAATGTTCTCGCCGTCGCCGGCGCCGCGCAGGAACATGTCACCGTGCTGATCATCGGCCTTGTTGTGTCGATCGCCCTTATGGGTCTGGCCGCCAACTTCGTTGCCAAGCTGCTGCACCGCTACCGCTGGATTTCCTATCTCGGCCTGATGGTCATCATCTATGTGGCGCTCAACATGCTTTACCACGGCGTGATTGAGGTCCTGCCCTACATCAAGCCTTATTTCGGCTGAAGCCGACCAAAGCAACGCAGAACCAAAAGGCCCGGGAAACACGGTTTCCCGGGCCTTTTTTTGTGCCATCGGCACCTCTTTTCCAGCGGCGGGGAATCAGCGGCCGCAAGCGCTGCAACATTCGGAGAAGACAGGGAAATCGCGATTTTTTGCCCATGCATTCTGGCAATTGAGGTCAGCCACGGGCAAGCCTAGGGAGCTAGTAATAAGTCATAATAATAACAAGAAAGGTAAAGCTGCCAATGGCTTATGACTGGACCGGCGGTCGTACCCGCCGTCTTCGAAGGGTGAAGCTTGGCGTTGTCGCAAGCTCTCTCATCCTGCTGGCGCTTCTTGCGTCGCTCGTTCTTGGCTGAACGCGCCGCACGCCCAATTCAACGCTGACCGGCGGCATGGCAAGGTTTTCAAAACCGCCCTGCCGCCGCTCCTTTCAGCGCAGGCGTCAGCGATCAGGTTTTCTTCACTTCCACGCAATGAACCGGCTGTTTCATGTCCGGATCTGCCATCAAATCGTAGAGATCGGCCTCGTCACCCTTCGACCACCAGACATGGGTGCCACCCTGATATTTGGCGCCCGAACCTGAAATGACGTTCGCGGCAACGATGACGCCGTCCTTCAGCCCCAGCCTTACGAGGCTGATATCACCAGCATTGAAATAGGTCGCGTCCACCGTGTCGGTGGCGCATTGATAAACGGTTTCGACCTTTTCGACCGTCGTATCGTTCGGCAGCGGAATCACCATGTCTTCGGCCGAAGCGCTGGAAGCAGCTGCCAAAGACATGGCGGCGAAACACATGGAGGCGAGAGATTTTTTCATGATGGCCCTTTCCTGATTCGACTTGACCATAGGGACATGTCAGAAAAGCCAAAATGGGGCCGCCCAACGCCGCACGCGCGAAATTTACGGGCATGTTAGCCGCTGAAACAGCTGATTGTTGATTTCGGTCGAAACGCTACGGCAATTCCTACCGAAAGAGCCAATAAACGACGCCAAGGATAACCGTCCACATCAGCAATGATATGGCAAGCACGGCGAGATAGTTTCGAAATCGTCTGGTCATCCGCCCACATTACCGGCCGGCTATCGCGCGACAGCCTCAACCGCTGAATTGCTGGATGCGGGTCAAACCGCAGGATCAACTCTTTCTATCAAGATGCTGAATCGCAGACCATTCGCAGATTTTACCCGCCCGAAAACGGGGTTGCCTGCGGCAAACCCCGCCTTTGCCGGCAGGGTTTGCAAAAGTCGTCGCGCCCTGGCGAGTTGACGACGATCAGCCGTCGTCAGGCCGGATCAGCTCTTCAGTGCAGTATTGCACAGGCTCCAGTAACCGCCGCCCTTCTGGATCCACTTCAGATCACCGAGCGTGCCGTCATTCTTGTTCTTGTGATAGGAATCGACGCAGGTTTTCAGGCGGGCCTTTCCGGGGGTCTCGCTTGAATATTTCTTATCGACAGCACTCGGAAAAGCGACGCCCTTCGGGGCCTTGATCGTCGCTTTTTCGGGTTCTTTGTCAGTGGTGGCCGCGACCTGTTTATCGTCGGCGGCATCTTCGGCGGCCGCTTCGCTGCCGCAGAACTTGGCGCGATAGTCGTTCCACTTGACGTCCTTGGCGGATCCATCCGCTTTCGCCGCCTGATATTTCACGCTGCACTCCTTCATGGTGAGTGCGGCTGCGGGGGAGACAAACGCCGCCGATGCCAGCAGCGCAAAGGATGAGAGAATGACAACCCTGTTAATCATTGAAGACTCCCGTTTGCATGATTGCCGGGCGACTATCCGACCGGATTTTCCGCTTGTCAACGAGCAGTGCGGTAGGGACCGGACACCGAATTAGCGCGACGCGGAATCGCTCGCGAAGCCTTCGATCTTCTCGGGCATGGAAGCGTGGTGCCGACATCGCTTCAACCTCAGGTCAGCCCCCTCAAAGAATCACGTGTTCGTGTGGCGTCAATAGCCAACGGGAACGAATTCCCTAAATTTTCGTTAGCATCTCGAACGAATAACGAGGATTTATCGATGTTGAGGATGCCGAAGACTATGTCCGCGCTCGCTCTTGGCGTCGCATTATCTGCCGCTTCTGTCATTCCCGCTCAGGCACTGAGCATCATACAGCCGGCCGGAGACCTTCAGGAAAAGACGCAGCCCGCCTACCCCGCATCGGCCTTTGCCGCCGGCAAGGGTGAGGAAGGCGTACCGAATGGCTATGCCCTGTCGGACGGGGAAGTCAGCCACATCAAATGGTGTGCTGCGCGCTATACCTCCTACCATCCGACTGACAACACCTATATGGCGTCTGCAGGCACGCGGGTTCAGTGCCGTTCACCCTACTGATATAATCTCGGATTTTTCGGTTGGAGCTGGCCACGGACTCGATTGCACCAAACGCGCCTGGCAAGCTAGGCAGGCGTCATGAGATAGTGGCCAACGCCCCAGACCTCACCGTCGTCATGTCCGAAAAGCCCGGCTGTCGCGAGAAAGAACAGTCGCCAGCGGCGTTCCCATAATCTTGCATCCGCTCCATAGACGCTTTGAAGGATCGGCCGGACGCGATCTATCTCCCGATCGAAATTCGCGAGCCAGTCGAGAGCTGTCCGGCGATAATGAGACCCTGACCAGCGCCAATCCTGCTCCACGCTGAAAAGCCCGCCAAAACGATGCGGAAGATCGAAAGCGGGCATGATCCCACCGGTGAAAAAATGCTGCGCGATCCAGTCTGCCGGATTGGCATGGTCGAACCGATAGGATCGGTCGCGGTGATTGAAGACGTGAAGGAAGAACTTGCCTTCCGGCTTCAGCCAGGAGCGGACGCGCTCGAACAAGGTCCGCCAGTTCGACATATGCTCGAACATTTCAACCGATACGACGCGGTCGAAATGGCCGTCAGTCGAAAAATCATTCATATCCGCCGTTATGACTGACAGGTTGGAAAGCCCACGCTCTTTCGCGCGCTCGATTATATATTGGCGCTGCGACGCGGAGTTCGAAACGGACGTAATCCGCGCCTTGGGAAAACGGCCAGCCATATAAAGCGAGAGCGAGCCCCAGCCGCATCCGAGTTCGAGAATATCCATGCCGTCCTGCAATCCGGCATGTGACACGGTCTGCGCCAAAGCAAAGGTTTCGGCCTCGTCGAGTGTTGTCTGCACATCGGGATAGAAGCAGCAGGAATATTTTCTCTGCGCGCCAAGAACTATCGCGAAGAATTCCGCCGGCACTTCGTAATGCTGCCTGTTCGCATCCGCCGTATGGGTGGCAACGGGAAACTTCATCATGTCTGCCGCGAATACAGGCTCGGCATCCGCCGGCAGGCTGGCAAGCCTGCGTTTGGTGCGTGCGCAGAGCAGGTCGATGCCGGCAAGGGTGATGCTGTCGCTCAGCGGCGCGCGCTCGGCGGCATTGATGGCGAATGCGAGCATGTTCATGGCATATCCTCGTTTTTGCGGGGTCCCGGGAAAAAG
This sequence comes from Agrobacterium tumefaciens, assembly GCA_025560025.1. Classification (NCBI taxonomy): domain Bacteria; kingdom Pseudomonadati; phylum Pseudomonadota; class Alphaproteobacteria; order Hyphomicrobiales; family Rhizobiaceae; genus Agrobacterium; species Agrobacterium tumefaciens. Next base: position 1,640,687 of record CP048485.1, read on the forward strand.
GCATTGACGCGGTTTTGCAGGGCGCGGAATTTATCCCCGCGCGATTTCAGCATGTGTTCCTCAAGCGGCGGAATGCCGGAGACATGGACGAGCAGCCAGTACATCATGGCCGGCGCAGTCAGCGACACCCGCGACCAGGGCTGCGCGTCGATGGCCAGCAACGGAAAGCCGCACCAGAAAAGCCATTCGAAGAAATAGTTGGGATGACGGGAGTACCGCCATAGACCCGTCTCACAGACGCCGCTTTTGGCCTCCGGCGTTTTTCTGAACCGTGAAAGCTGCCTGTCGGCGACGGCTTCGCCGGCAAGGGCACCGGCCGCGACGATTAGGGCAATCACATCGGTGAAGCGTGGAAAGGCCTGAGGATTGCCGGCGGCAAGATAGACGGCAAGAACCAGCACGAAAGCGGCAACGGCCTGAATCTGGAGAAAGCCGAAAAGCCGGATCGAGGCCTTGTCGCCCCATTGCTCGATCAGCTTGGCATAACGCGGGTCCTCTCCGGCACCCCTCGTGCGCAGGCCGATGTGGCCGGCAAGCCGCAGCGACCAGATAATGACGAGAAGAACCACTGCGCCGCGGCGCCAATCGTCTCCATCGGCAAATGCGACAGCGACAACACCACCAAGCCCGACGCTCGCCGACCAGACAGTATCGATCCAGCCGCTCGATCCCGTCAAACGCTGCAATCCCCAGGCAGCCGCCATCAGCAGCGACATCAGGACCGCAAGGGCCACCACGACAGACATCATCACCATTCCGCTCGCCATATTCGAACAACTTGAGACCGCGTTTCGTGATGGCAACTACGGTCGAGATGGCAAAAGAGTTTCAGGCCACGGAAAAAATTCCGAAAAATCTTCGCGCGTGTGAAACTTATCGATCCGCTCCCTCGTATCTGTCGCAGTCCGCAAGGCTGAATTGTGAATGCGATAGCGAGGAAACATGTTCGACACCGAAGCGAAGCGAAAAGACAGCCGGCGAAACATCGCCGTGATCGGAACAGGCATTTCCGGTCTATCGGCCGCCTGGCTCTTGTCGCAACGGCATGACGTTACGGTTTTCGAGGCCGCAGACCGCGTCGGCGGCCACAGCAACACGGTGACCTTCACGACCGAAAAGGGACCTGTTTCCGTCGACACCGGTTTCATCGTTTATAATGAAGTGACCTACCCCAATCTCACAGCGCTTTTCAAAACACTGGATGTGCCGACTGCGGCATCCAACATGTCCTTTGCCGTTTCGCTGGATGAGGGCGGTTTCGAATATTCCGGCGGCACCGGCTTTGGCCTGCTCGCGCAAAAGAGAAACGCCATCAGGCCACGCTTCTGGGCGATGCTGTCAGATCTATTGCGCTTTTATCGCAACGCCCCGCGCGATCTGCCCGTCATGGGCGATATCTCGCTCGATGATTACCTGTCGCGCAATCACTATGGGCCGGCGTTTCGAGATGATCATCTCTACCCCATGGCGGCGGCCATCTGGTCCACGCCGGCAATGGAGGTGGGCCGTTATCCGGCCGCACATTTCATAAAATTCTGCAGCAACCATGGTCTGCTCCTGCTGCGCAACCGTCCCGTCTGGCGCACCGTCGTCGGTGGCGCCCAGGAATATGTGAAACGCATCACGGCCCCATTCGCCGACCGCATTCGGCTGTCGGCACCGGTTAAAACGATCAGCCGTATCCCGGGCTACATCGAGATCGCCGGGGAGAGCGGCAAATTCGAGCGTTTTGATGATGTGGTGATCGCCACGCATGCCGATCAGGCACTGGCGATGCTGAGCGACGCAACACGCGCCGAAAAGCGGATTCTCGGCGCATTTGCCTATACGAAAAACAGGGCTGTGCTTCACAGCGACAGCAGTTTCATGCCGCGCAGGCGTGCTGCCTGGTCGAGCTGGAATTATGTGGCAGATACCCGAACTGGCACCGGCCAGCCGAGCATCACCTACTGGATGAACAGGCTTCAGCCTCTGGGCGACACCCCTGACACCTTCGTCACGCTCAATCCGGTGCGGGAGCCGGAACACGCAAAGATCATCGCCGAGGAAACCTACCATCACCCCGTTTTCGACGCCGGCACCGAGCAGATGCGGCAGGAACTCTGGGCCTTGCAGGGACTGCGAAACACATGGTTCTGCGGCGCCTATTTCGGCTCGGGTTTTCATGAGGACGGCCTTCAGGCAGGCCTTGCGGTCGCAGAAGACCTTGGTGGCGTGAAGCGGCCATGGCAGGTCGCCGAAGACAGCGGCCGGATTATTCGTCTGGATATGACGGCGATTGCAACCGACACCGAACTCATAGAGGCGATAGCATGACGCCTCCCCTCGCCTCCGCCCTCTTTCCCGGACATGTGACCCATGCGCGCTTCAAGCCGAAAGCGCACAGGCTGGCCTACCGGATTTATTCCCTGCTTCTCGACCTCGACGAGCTCGATGCGCTCGACGGCAAGCTGCGGCTTTTTTCCGTCGACCGGTTCAACCTGTTTTCTTTCCATCGCAGAGATCGCGGCGACAAAAGCGGAGCCGGACTGCGACAGCAGATCGAAAAGGCGATGCTGGCGGCAGGCGTGCTGGTGGATGGCGGGCCGATACGCCTTCTCACCATGCCGCGCCTGCTGGGCTGGGCCTTCAACCCGCTGAGCGTGTTCTTCTGCTACGGTAGGGACGCCTCGCTCAGGGCCATTTTCTGGGAAGTCGACAACACTTTCGGGGAAAGACACTCCTATCTGATCCCGGTCGAGACGGACGGGGCAGCGGAAATCGTCCAGCGCTGCGACAAGGCCTTTTATGTCTCGCCCTTCATGGACATGGACCTCCGTTACGTTTTCCGGGTCATACCGCCCGGCGACAGGCTGAAGATCGTCATCGATACCTTCGACAGCGAAGGACAGGTTCTGACCGCCCGGCATCTGGCGCGGCGCGTCGAATTGACGGACGCCGCCCTTCTGAAAGCATTCTTCGCCATCCCCTTCCTCACGCTCAAGGTGATCGGCGGCATTCACTGGGAAGCGCTCAAAATCTGGCTGAAGGGCGTGCGGTTCCGGAAGCGGCCGCTGCCGCCCTCTTCACCCGTCTCTTTCGTCCATCCTTCATCGTCACAAATCGAGGCCAAGATAAATGACCCCGTTTGACAATCTCACGGAAATATCGACGGAAAACAGGCTTTCCAACCGCGGCACCGGACCTGGCGGCTGGCTCATGAGCAGGCTGCTGAACAAGGTCTCAAGGGGAAGATTGCGCGTCATTCTTCCCGGCGGCGGCATCGTTGAAAAATGCGGCGAGAAAGACGGCAGCGAGGCGACCCTCATCCTCCATCGCTGGCGGGCGCTACGGCGGCTGATCCTCAACGGCGATATCGGTTTCGCCGAGGGTTTCATCGAGGGCGACTGGACAACGCCGGATCTTACCACGCTGATCCGTTTCGCTGCCCAGAACCGCGAGGCCTTCACGACTTCGATGCGCGGCAGCCCGCCGATGCGCCTTCTCAACCGGCTTGGCCACAGGCTCAACGCCAATACCCGGCGCGGCAGCCGCCGCAACATTGAGGCGCATTACGATCTCGGCAACGAGTTCTACCGGCAATGGCTCGATCCTTCGATGCTCTATTCGTCAGCGATTTTCGACGACACGACACCGACACTTGAGGCGGCCCAGCTGAAAAAACTCGACCGCATCGCGGACAAACTGCAATTGAACGGCGGTGAAAGCATATTGGAGATCGGCTGCGGCTGGGGCGCACTCGCCATCCACCTCGCGACCGAGGCCAATACCAACGTGACCGGCATCACCCTTTCGCCGTCGCAATTGAACTGGGCAAAAGCGGCAGCCGAAAAAGCGGACAAGGCGGCAAGCATCGATCTGAAACTGGAAGACTATCGTGATGTCGACGGCAAATTCGATCGCATCGTTTCCGTTGAAATGTTCGAGGCGGTCGGAGAGGCTTATTGGCCGAGCTATTTCGAGACGCTGAAACGCTGCCTGAAACCCGGCGGTCGCGCCGTGCTGCAAATCATCTCCATCGAACCTGCCCGCTTCGACGATTATCGGCGCAAGGCGGACTTCATCCAGAAATACGTCTTTCCCGGCGGCTTTCTGCCCTCTGACGAAGCACTTGAAAAAGCGATCGGCAAAGCCGGCCTGAGCCTCACCGACATCGAGCTTTTCGGCCAGTCCTATGCCCGCACGCTGGCGGAATGGCGGCAGCGTTTCCATGCGCGATGGCAGACGATTTCGCTCCTCGGTTTCGACGACCGGTTCAAAAGGCTCTGGGACTATTACCTCTGCTACTGCGAAGCCGGCTTTACCGAGGGAACCATCAATGTCGGCTTCTATACGATTGAACACCAATAAAGGCGGGGCGATAACTGCGGAGAAAGACGATGAAAATCAAGACATTGATAATCGCATTCGCCCTGTGTCCGACGCTGGCGGTCTTCGCTGCCGAAGCCGCCGATATCGACGGCAACTGGGCGCGCGGCGACGGCAACGCCAAAGTGCTGATCGCGCCCTGCGGCGACAATATCTGCGCCACCAACACCTGGATCAAGCCGGGCACCCCGAAGGAAAAGACAGGCGATCGGCTGGTCATGGATATAAAGCCCGATGAAAACGGCGTCTATTCGGGCACGGCCTTCGATCCGCAACGCGACAAGTCCTACAGGATAACGGTGACGGTTGACGGCAACAGCATGACCACCAAGGGCTGCATCGTCGCAGGCCTCCTGTGCAAGGGCATCAGCTGGACCCGGATCGAATAGAAAGGAAAGACGATGAAGACCTATCTCGCAGCCTATTTCTTCACGCTCATCGCCTTTCTGGTGATAGATTTCATCTGGCTGAGCACCATGGCCTCGCGCCTCTATCGCCCGGCCATCGGCGATCTCCTGGCTGAAAACTTCCGGCTTGCGCCGGCTGTCATCTTTTATCTCATCTACGCGGCCGGATTGACCTTTCTCGCGGTTCGGCCTGCCCTGATTTCGGGCCAATGGACGACGGCGCTGCTGTATGGTGCAGCCGTCGGTTTCATGGCCTATGCCACATATGATCTCACCAATCAGGCGACATTGAAAAACTGGTCCACGACATTGACTATCGCAGACCTCCTGTGGGGAACCTTCGTTTCCGCCGCGGCCGCCATCATCGGTTACCTCGTCACCGTGCGGCTGGTCGGTCCGCTGGAAAATCCGGCAGGTGTATTATGACCACGGCGACCCTCGCCGATTTTTTCCGCCCGGCCATCATATGGGATGGACGACGCGAACTTCATTTTGCGCTTGTCTTGCCTTCCCGCAAAAGACAACCCTATAAAGGAAGCGCAGCAAGGGACGTTCGAATGCAAGGCACAGAGATCGCAAGCCTTATCAACCGCGTCGGCATGGGCGATCGTTCGGCATTCGTCTCGCTTTATCAGGCCACGAGCCCGAAGCTTTTTGCAATCTGCCTGAAAATCCTGCGTGACAGGACCGAAGCCGAAGAGGCATTGCAGGAAATCTATATCAAGGTCTGGCAGCGCGCCCGCACATTTGCCGCAAGCGCCGGCAAACCGGCGACATGGCTTGCCGCCATCGCCCGCAACCATGCGATCGATACGATCAGGGCGCGCAAACCGTCAACCGACGACATTGACGAGGCTTATGACATTGCCGACGACAGCATCCGTAACCCGGAACAGCAGATCGTGCTGGCGGATGAGGGTCGCAGGATCGATGAATGCATGCGTGAACTCGAAACGGTTCATGCACAGGCGATACGCCGCGCCTATGTCGAGGGCTTGAGCTATCTCGAACTCGCCGAGGAATTGCGGGTACCGCTCAACACGGTCAGAACCTGGCTGAGACGCAGCCTTCTCAAACTCAGAGAGTGCATGCAGCGATGACGACGGGCGAACAGAGCGATGGCATGCATTCGCGCGACGAGGTTCTCGCCGGCGAATATGTGCTTGGCGTGTTGCCGATCGAGAAGCGGCGCGAGGTTGAACGCCGCCTGCAGGACGACAAGGCCTTCGCGCAACTCGTCCAGCGCTGGGAGATGGAATTCTCCGACTTCAACGCCGATTATGAAGAACAGATGCCGGGCGCAACTGTTCTTGCCCGCATAGAGGAACGGCTGTTCGGCCGCAGGGATATCCACGCCAATGGCAGCCTGTGGAGTTCGGCATCCTTCTGGCGGTGGATATCGGTCGCCACAAGCGCAACCGCCGTCGCCGCGGTTGTTTACGCCGCCTTCCCGGACAGATGGCAGGGGACCACCCCTCTCGTCGCCGAACTCGCAACAACGGACAGCCAGGTCAATCTCCTCGCCTCCTACGATGCGGAATCGGGACGGATGCGCATCGTTCCCGTCGCAACCGGCAAGATCGATGAAAAGTCGCTGGAACTGTGGCTCGTGATGGATGGCGGCAAGACGCGCTCGCTCGGCGTATTCCAGCCCGGCGCAAACGGCGATCTCATCATTCCCGCAGATATGCGTGGCAATATCGGCGAAGGCACGACCTTCGCCATCAGCGTCGAGCCCTTCGGTGGCTCACCAACCGGTCAGGCGACCGGTCCCGTCATCGCCGTGGGCACCGCACGCCACCTGTGAGACGATTGAAAGCCCATTCATGAGTTTGCCACTTCATGCGCAAACAAGAAAAGATGCACAGGCTCCAATCGCCGCAGAAAGAAAGTTCAGCGGCGGCTCTCATTCATTCTCCATGTCGGCTGCGGTGATGCAACCATGGCATCTCCACCGGCGAGACAAAGTATGTGATGCCGTGGACATCATCTTTCCAAACCAGATAAGCGGACATGCAGCGTGTCTCCGGGAGGAATCCGATATGGGGTTCGACAAGAAACCGTCCCTCTGATCCGGCGCGGCGTCCAGCATCGAGCGCTTCCCAATAAAAATCCTCAAATTCCTGGAGATCGGCAAGGCGGGAACGCCGAAGGGAGCGTTCCTTCTCTTTGCAGAAGACAGTCGCCAATTTGGCCCTGTAATCGTTACATGGCGTCAACGTCTCCCAATCAACGTCAAGCGTCTGTACGCTGTAGGCAAATAGATCAGTGATCATGTCAGCCTTCACTTAACGCACAACAGCGTAAATAGCGGGCGCAACGACGAGAAAAATCGATCCAGATACGACTACGCCCAAGACAATAAATTCCCACAGAAAGCGTGCTATCGATCGTTGCTGCATCGAAATCGGTATTTTTGGTGACATATCGTAACCTCAGATTCTAACCGCCATCCGACTTGATACGGTCTCGATTAGTGCGTTGTTTTTTCGCGACTGAAGACGTCTCCAACCTCGAGGTGCTGCTCTCCGGTCAAAGACTGAATCTCGTCAGCACTGGCATTGCCCTCCATCTTCGCAAAACGCAGCGCGGCTTCTTTGTCGATAAAAAGCCCCCCTATGAGACCGAGCTTGTCGGAGACGAGCCAGCAGCCTGTCCTGTTTTGGCCCACGGTGAATCGAAAGATGTTTCGCCGCTTGGGTTGAGACACTTTCATTTTTCGTTGCATGATCGAGTCCTGTCGGGAAAAGGTTTTTTCAATGCCGCTTGGCAGAAGGTTGCAGCTTCTTACTGAACCGACTGCATGATCAGCGACACGGCCAGCAGCAGCCCGCCGACAACCGCCAGCAGGCGGAAAAACATTGAGACATCGGTGGACGCTCTGCGTCTGATTGGCGGCACCCGCGGATTGGTTTTGTCTGACATCACTCTCCTGCGAAGTTCCGCCTGTAATCGATAATAAAGACCCAAGGGCTGGTTCATTTCCAAAACTCCAAAAGCGATTGAGGGTTGTGACTAGAAAGCAGTTATTGACGGGAGAAGGCGGAGCGCTGGTCGTTGGAGTTGTCAGCCACCCATCCATCGGCCCGGGCGACCTTTGCTTCGTAGATCAGGTTGCTTTGATTGGCGCTGGTCGTGATTCTCCGCATCGACTTAAGCGCCAGCAGAATGTTTTCTGCCGTCTCCCCATCAACGCCGGTCAGCGGTAGCCGCACCCCATCGTTGATGCCTCGCAAGCACGACAATGCGGACTTGAGGACAGCGGCCTGGCTCTCATGCGCAAATGCTTTTAATAGCAATTGCAACTGCCGATGCACCTGACGTGCCGGCTCCAGATCGCCGCGTCTTATCGCGCGGTGCATGAAGACCACGGCTGACGGGCATATGTTTGCCACCGCCGAAATGGAACCATCGCAACGTGCAATGCTTTCGAAGGGCCCGCTCTCATCTTCTATGAAGTGGGCAATGTTTTCGACGCTTCGATCCTTGCCGATGGTCGCAGATGACGAATCCCAGGCGTCGTCTACAACACCAATGACGGCGGGTATTCGCAGCAGAAGACGAAGTGTCTCCGACTTGATTTCGACACCCGCATGATATGGGTCGTTGTGGATGACAATCGGTATCGTCGTTGCCGTCGTGACCCTTTCAAAATGCTGTATGATCCCCTTCTGGCCGGGACGGTTGTAATATGGCTGCACAATCAGAGCGGCATCCGCGCCGAGTTGTTCCGCTTCCGACGTTCTCTGGCATGTCGTCTCCGTACTGCAGGTGCCCGTTGCCGCGATGATCGGAATGCGTCCTCTGGAAATGTGCACGGCACGGCTTATCAGGCTCCGGCGCTCCACGGCTGACAACGTTGTTCCTTCCCCGATCAGGGAATTGACCACCAGCCCTTCAACACCTTCTTCTATCTGCCATTCCACGATGTGATCGAAGGCTGCGTAGTCTACCTGTCCTTTAAGGAATGGGGTAACGAGAGGCGTCATCACGCCGCCGGGCAAAAGCCTTTTCGCTGTCATGTCAATGATCCTTCCTTTTTTGCGATGTGCTTGGGTTTCGCAGCCTCTTCGAGAGCGTGAGCAGCGCCAGGAACAGAGCGCTTTCCAGATCCTCATGGAGGGCGGTCGACTTTCTCCGCGATCCTCCCAGCATGACGGAGGTGGAACAAAACCAGCCTCGATCGGTACGCCGCAATGTCTCAAGACTTACGGGCGGGCTTTGAGCAGATATCGCGAGCAGCAGCGCATCGAAAATTGCGTTGGCCTGTAGCAAAACCCGAAACCGCCTCCCGGTGGAATTGTCAGGAGAACAGAGTTCAGGCAGCGCACCCTTCATGAAAGACCAGACGTGCTCTTCACGGACTTTCGAACCATTCAGGATACGATTTTGAAGGCTTGCTGTATCTGGACAATCTTGGTGCATCGGAGCTGCTTCATCTGAACATGCTCCACCCTAGTGCCAATCATCATAGGATTTCGATTGGCCTGCGCCGTCTAAGAAATAAAGAAACCATAAGAACACCGCCGGACATTCCGTCCGGGTGTCTCCAATGCCGCGCACTGGCGCGGTTTCCATCAACGCTGGAGAATACAGTGATTTTTACGGCCAACACTGCTTGATGTCACCGCATGCGATTACACGGAGCGCGCGCGAAAAAACGCGGCAAAATAAGCGTATGCTGGACGTGAATGATCGTTCGGGAAAAAGTGGAGCGGGTAGCGGGAATCGAACCCGCGTATTCAGCTCGGAAGGCTTCCATATTGTTCAATGATGTCAATGGTGCCGTGTCACTATGTATTTTTTACGTTCCTCTCCGAACATGAATAGAGGACACGTTTTGTTCACGGTGTTGACTCCCTCCCCACCTATCCCATAATCAGGTTCAGCGCAGGGCGGCGCGCATCACAACATCAAGGGAAAACGAAACTCTGTCACAGGAGGGAAAGCCCGTGCGCGAAGATGAGAAATACCAGCCTAAGCTTGAATCGAAATTGATGTGGCCCGATCTGGTTTGCCCAACTACCGGCGGCATCGTGCAAATGTATACCGCCAAGATAGAGGGTATACAGGCCGCCGCGATCAGAAGAGAAATGGCCGGCCAGAGTAAGGGCATGTGGGTGTGGTCTGGATGCGATGCCGTTCCATTTAATCGTCTGAGCGACGGGCGCCTTGACCAGGGAATGGAGAAGACCGCCCGGCTTGCCGTTCAACGAGCGGAAGAATACTTCTTCGCGCTGATGCCTTCCCCGATACGGGCGAAATGCCGTGTGAAGATCAACAATAAATGGGATCCGGACAATGAGCGATCAGACCAATAAGGCCGGTGACGGCATCCACGAGAACCATTGGTGCGAGCATCCGGGGTGTAAGGAATGGGGCGGCTTCGGGTATTCTTGATCGAAGGCCGACAAGTCATCCTGGCATTGCTGGGTGCATTGTCCGTACAAGGAGCCGCCCAGATGATAACTCGCGTCGCTCGACAGAAGCGCGAGGCCGAAGCATTGGCCGTTAGGGCGAATCCCCGTTACCAAATATTGCCACCATCGCTACCGAGGCAACTCGTCCTATAATCGTCGTGCGCACTGGAAATGTCCTCGACCGTCGCAAGCCACAATTGAGCATTCACCCCTGGTTAAGATCGCAAACGTCATTGTCCATGGAACTGCGACGCTTTGTCGACGTTAAGTCACTCATCGGGAGTCGAAATCATGAGACTATTAAGCTTAGCAATTGGTATGTTGTCCGTCGGTATCCTCTCTGGATGCGTGGATGACAGCGGATATCAATCGGGCGGTTACTACGCGTCGAGCGTTCAGTATCGTTCCAATGAGCGTGAACGATACTACCGCGACTACGACCGGCGCAATTACAATCGTCGCGACTATGTGCGTCGTGACCGTGACCGCCATGATTATGTTCGACCGGAGAGGGGGCCGCAAAGAGATCCTTCCGGAAACAGCAGAGAATGGATCGATCAAGGCGGTGGCAGAGGGTACGAGCGAGCCGTCGTCAACGGGCAGGTCATTTACAGGACGGGGAAACACGTCCAGCCGGGCAACTAAAAGCACGCCGCCAGGTACTGCAGATCGAAGGGCGAACCATCGACTTGGCGCTTTCTGGGCGCACTACCCGCACAAGGATACTGTCAAGGTTGGGGGCGTTCCAAACGGTCAAGCCGATGCGAAATGATCTCCCACATGCGCTCCTGCTCAGATCGGGGCACTATGTCATTCCGGATGGCGGCGATGGAGCTTTCCATTCTTTGCCGATCTTCCGCGCCTCGTGCTTACCGCCAATCCATCTCTTGGCGCGAAACAGTCTTATCGGAAAACAGGCTAAAGGTGCCTTCAATGCGGTCTTGGCGGTTACTGAGCGTGCAATAGACGAATGTACCGGCGGCGATAAGCATCGCAGAGCACACGCCGGCCGCCTCGTGATAGATGAAGACTACGGAAAGCCCTACTGGGATAATCGATACACCGAGAAATTTAAGAAGGTGAGAAATGCTGCCGGCGTTCCATCAAACGTGTGGTCGATGGACTCTCGCGCTGGTGCTGTTTCAGAAACAGTCGAAGCGACGGGATCGCTGGAAGCCGCAAGAGATTTGGCAACGCACACGACGACAAAGACGACTAGGCGCTACAGCCGTGGCGATGGTTTGGAAACGAGCAGGAAGATAGCCGAAGCCAGAGAGAAAAACAGAACCTGACACGTTCTGACACGGCATTGATGTAAGTTGTTGAAAAATATGGAGCGGGTAGCGGGAATCGAACCCGCGTATTCAGCTTGGAAGGCTGCTGCTCTACCATTGAGCTATACCCGCGGTGGTGATTTCGATCCGTGCAGAATGGTGGAGGGAGTTGGATTTGAACCAACGTAGGCGTAGCCAACGGATTTACAGTCCGTCCCCTTTAACCACTCGGGCATCCCTCCAGCTTTCTGCTAGGATCGAGCGACCAAGCTCTTTCAGATTTCGCTGCGGCGAAGCGCCGTTGCGTCGTCTGTGGCGCGTATATGACGGCCTCGTTCGTTTCTGTCAACACGCCCTTTCACGAATTTTCGGGAAAAAATTCAAACATCTTTACCGCCCTGTGGATTATCGCGGGGGCTGGTATACGCCTCTTCCCGGAGATATAAGGCGCCATGAGCAAAGACGATCCCAACAACAAATCCACCCGCGACACGCATTACGCCACCTTGCGCCGTGCCGTGCGCGATGCCAAACGCGAGCGGGGCGAAATTCCAACCCCGCAGCAGCCGAAGCGCAGGAACCGCGGTGCGGATGACTGGAAGCCACCGCAGCTGGCACCCGATCAGGTCCATCTTTACGGCCTGCATACCGTGCGTGCGGCGCTTGCCAATCCCGAGCGGCAGCTGATCAAGCTGTCCGTCACCCAGAACGCCCTTGCGCGTCTGGATATCGGCGAAGCGGATGCCCAGCCCTTCCCGGTCGAGATGGTTTCGCCGCAGGATATCGACAAGGTACTCGGCCCCGAGGCGATTCATCAGGGCGTGATGCTGGAAACCAAGCCGCTGCCGGTCAAGAAGCTCAACGCCTTGCAGGACAGCCCGCTCATCCTCGTGCTTGATCAGGTGACCGATCCGCATAATGTCGGCGCCATCATGCGCTCGGCAGTCGCCTTTAATGCCGGCGCCGTCATCACCACCATGCGCCACAGCCCGACCGAGTCAGGTGTGCTGGCGAAATCCGCCTCCGGCGCGCTGGAACTCATCCCCTATATCCAGGTCACCAATCTGGCCGATGCGCTGGGCGAATTGCACAAGCTCGGCTTCTTCTCCGTGGGACTGGATTCGGAGGGCCCCGCCCCCATCGAACAGACCTTCAGCGGCAAAAAGATCGCGCTGGTCCTGGGCGCCGAAGGCAAGGGACTGCGCCAGAAGACACGCGAAACCGTCTCTGCGCTCGCCCGTCTCGATATGCCTGGCGAGATCAAATCGCTCAACGTATCGAACGCGGCGGCCATCGCCCTTTACGCAACGCAGCAATTTCTGGGCAAAGCCTCGTCCTGAGGCTTTCCCTTCCTTGCGAAATCGCAAAGCGCAACGCATGCTGCGCCTCTGACATTCGCAAGGAGCAAATTGAGACATGACCGACCTGCCCATCAAACCGACCGGCGAGCTGACGCTCAGAACGCTCGCCATGCCGGCAGACGCCAATCCGGCCGGTGATATTTTCGGTGGCTGGGTCATGTCCCAGATGGACTTGGCGAGCGGCATCCGCGCGGCGGAGCGTTCGCGCTGTCGCGTCGTTACGGCGGCGGTCAAGGAAATGGCCTTCGAACTGCCGGTGAAGATTGGCGACACGCTCTCCATCTATACCGATATCGCCCGTGTCGGCCGCACCTCCATCACGTTGACCGTGGAAGCCTGGGCCCAGCGGTCGCGTTACGACAAGCTTGAAAAGGTCACCGCCGGCACCTTCATCATGGTGGCGATGGACGAACACGGGCAACCGACGCCCATTCCTGCGGCGGAGTAAGGCACCATGGAGGCCGCCGTCAACGCTGCGGAAGCCTATTCGCACATCCGTGCCGTCATGGGCATGGTGGTCGGCCTCAGCCTCGCCCGCCTGCTGACCGGTCTCGCCGGTTTCGTCCAGCATCCCAAGAAGGAGCGCATCTATCCCCTGCATATCGGCTGGGTGGCGTTTCTATTCCTGATGCTGGTGCATTTCTGGTGGTGGGAACATCGGCTTTCCGCCACCGGCCACGTGCTGGGCTTCGGCGCTTTCCTCTTCCTCATCCTGTTCTGCTCGCTGTTCTATTTCCTCTGCGTGCTGCTGTTTCCGACGGAGATGAAGGAATATAAGGGATATGAGGATTATTTCTTTTCGCGCAAAAGCTGGTTCTTCGCTTTTCTGGCAGCGCTTTTTATTACGGATGTCGGCGACACGCTGCTGAAGGGACAGGACTACCTCTCCTCCCTCGGCGCGGAATATCTCATCCGTACAGCCATTTACGTCATTCTGTTCACGCTGGCAGTCTTCATCGACAATCGCCGCTTTCACCGGTTTCTCGTGGTTTTCGCGCTGATCTATCAGATCGCCTGGATTTTCCGCACCTACGACCTGCTGGCCTGAAGAAAGACTTCGCCACGCTCGTCATTGTGTCGCGGTGACAATTCGCCGCAAATATGACATTTCGATTGCATGGGATTCATTCGCAGGATCATGCAGGACAGGAGTTCGGCTGGCGCCATCGCCACGCTGGCGGTTTTGCTTTTCCTTTTGCAGGGTCTCGCCAATGGGCTGACCAGCGGCAATATGGCGATGGCCGCGCTTGCCGCGGATGAGATCATCTGTTCCAGCCATATGCTTGAGGGCGGCGGCAAGCGGGACCCGGCCCCAAATCCTGCGAGCAAGATTGCCGCGGACTGCTGCGGCACGCTCTGCCGTCTGGCATCGGCCACGATCGCCACGCTTCCGGTCACGCCTGTCGAACGGGCGGACAGGATCACGCCGACGGATGAAGTCGCTTTTGTGAACTTCGACGCGGCCTTGCCGCCATCGCCACCCAATCTGGAATCGCGCCCACGCGCGCCGCCTTCCGCTCCGCAAAACTGAGACCTTCCCGGCTCGCCGGAAAATCAATCTTCTTGCGGAGACATCCATGTCCGTTACGACCTCTTTCGAGGGCGAGCGCGCGCCTGCGCATTCCTCGTCCGTCAATCTTTACCGCGCCGTATGGCGCTGGCACTTCTATGCCGGCCTCTTCGTCCTGCCCTTCATGATATCGCTCGCCGTAACCGGCGCGCTCTATCTGTTTCGCGACGAAATCGACAATCTCATTCATTCGGATCTGAAGCGCATAGAGGTGGTGCAGGGCGCCCCCAAAGCACTGCCTTCCGAGATCGTGGCGGCAGCCCTCGCAGCCGTTCCCGGCACGGCAGTCAAATATACGACACCGGCCGATCCGGGCGCCTCAACGGAAGTCACCGTCAATACGGCGGATGGGAAACGCGCCGTCTACGTCAACCCCTATACGGCGCAGGTAACCGGCTCCCTGCCGGATCGCGGCACCGTCATGTGGACGATCCGTTACCTACACAGCCTGAAATATTTCGGCACCTACACCCGTTATCTCATCGAGATCGCCGCCGGCTGGTCCATCCTCCTTGTCGCTACCGGCATCTATCTCTGGTGGCCACGCAAGCAGACGGGTGGCGTCGTCACAGTGCGCGGCACGCCCAAAAAACGGGTGTTCTGGCGCGATACCCATGCCGTCACCGGCATTTTTGTCGGCTTTTTCATCGTCTTCCTCGCCGTTACCGGCATGCCCTGGTCTGGCGTGTGGGGTGCGAAGGTGAATGAATGGGCAAATGGCAGCAATTTCGGATATCCGACGGGGGTGCGCACCGATGTTCCCATGTCCGGCGACCATCTCGATCACGTGGCAAAAACGAGCTGGTCGCTGGAACAGGCAAAAATTCCGGAATCGACGGCCGCTGCCGAAAGTCGACCGATCGGAATAGATGAGGCAATCGCCCGTTTCGACGGACTTGGCCTTGCCCCCGGTTATGCGGTGGCCCTTCCGGGGAAACCGACAGGGGTCTATAGCGGCTCGATTTATCCGGACGACCTGGCGCAACAGCGCGTCGTCCATCTCGATCAATATAGCGGCGAACCGCTGATCGACATGAGTTATGCCGATTACGGCCCGCTCGGCAAGGCGCTGGAATGGGGCATCAATGTGCATCTGGGCCAGCAATATGGCCTCGCCAATCAGATAGTGCTCGTGATGGCCTGTATCGGCATCGTCCTGCTTGCCGTATCCGCCGGCATCATGTGGTGGAAGCGTCGCCCGAAAGGTTCACTCGGCGTGCCGCCTTTGCCCCAGGAAAAACGCGTCCTGCGTGGCCTGATCGCTCTGCTCGCCATCGGCGGCATACTGTTCCCGCTGGTGGGCGCGAGCCTGCTGGCAATGCTGGCGCTGGATATGGCCGTTCAGGCACGCCAGAGGCGACGCGCGCTCTGAAAAGACAAACCGGCCGGGAGCAATCCCGGCCGGTTTCATGCTTTTGGCCAGAGGGCGTAAGCCGCCTCAGAACATCGTATTGTTGTTCGCCGCCTTTTCCGGAACCTCCTGGATCACGTCCCAGTGCTCGGTGATCTTGCCGTCGGTGACTCGGAAAATATCGACGATGGCCCTGCCGCGATCACTTTCATTTTCCGTCGAATGAATGTGCAGATAGACCAGATCGCCATCCGTGGCGCTGCGAACGATCCGCGCCTTCGACTGCGGATTCTCCTTGAAGAAGCCGGTAAAATAATTGACGAACGGCGCCTTGCCGTCCGGCACCATCGGGTTGTGCTGCTTGTAGCTGTCGACGAGGACAGCGGCGCCCTTGTCTACCTCATGCTTGTTGAAGACCGTATCGTAGAACTCGATCACCAGTTTGCGATTGGCTTCTTCCTGCGCGAAATCCCGCGTTGCGGTTTGCGCCAGAACGGGCGCAGCCATCAAGGCGGGCACGAGGGCGAAAGCGGCGATGGCAAGACGGCGTGTTACGAAATTCATGGGTGATACCTCTCAATAACCGATGGTGAAACGCTGGCGGGAATGCTGCGGCTTCTCGACTTCATCGACGAGCGCGATGGCATAGTCTTCGAAGGAAATACGGCTGCCTTCGTCATTGCTGAGGAGGCTATCCTTGCCGAGACGGAATTTGCCGGTTCTCTCACCCGGCACGAATTCGGCTGACGGCGACAGGAAGGTCCAGTCGAGCTGCTTTTCCTGCTTCAGAATATCCAGAAACTCCGCACCCTTGGTGGCCTCGGCCTTGTAGGCGGCCGGGAAATCCGGCAGGTCGACCACACGCTGACCCGGTGCGATTTCAAGACTGCCAGCCCCGCCGACCACGAGATAACGCTGAACGCCGGAAGCGCGCACGGCCTCGATCAGAGTTGCCGGATCGCTGGCGGTGAAATGCACCGAGCTAATCACGGCATCGTGACCCTTCAGCAGTTCCGAAAGCCCTGCCTGATCGAAAAGATCGCCCTTCTTTGCCACCACATTCGGCAGGCTGGCGATCTTTTCGGGATTGCGGGCGATTGCCGTCACCTGATGTCCCCGGTCGGAAAGTTCCTTCAGAATACGGGACCCGGCATTGCCGGAAGCGCCGATGAGCGCGATTTTAGCCATGGCTTCTTTCCTCTTGTCACTATCGTTACCGGTCTAGATTATAGACCGCGAACAAGAGCTATGGTATCGCAGCCGTAGTCGCAAGAAGTCAGCGGCGGCTGATCTGGTCACATGGCGATGACCTGCAAGGGTAAAAAGGGCAAGGGGTAAGAACATGGCGGATACGCAGACGAAAGAAGTTTTTCCTTTCGATCAGCCCTGCCCCATCCGCGACGTGCTGGACCGTATCGGCGATCAATGGAGCCTTTTGGTTCTGGAAGCCCTGCAGGGCGGCGTGCTGCGCTTCAACGAGCTGAACCGCAGGATCGACGATATTTCCAAGCAGATGTTGTCGCGTACCCTGAAGCGGCTGGAAGAAGACGGCTTCATCCGCCGCACGCTTTATGCCGAAGTGCCGCCGCGCGTGGAATATGAACTCACCAATCTCGGCCGTTCATTCCTGGTGCCGATGCAGTTGCTGGTGCAATGGGCCGATGAAAACCACGTCCGCATCTGCAGGGCGCGTCAGCAATATTCCGAAAACGACAATCGCAGCTGAGCGCCGACCGGCAGGACGTCGGCTCGCAAACGATGACTAGGCGAGCCGGTAAACCTTGCAGACCAGCCCTTCCGGCTGGCGATAGGTGGTGAAACCCATCGCGTCATAATAATTCTGCCCGAGCAGATTGTCCGCACCGATGCTGGCGTCGATATTTTTCAGGCCGCGAGCCTCCGCCGCCTTTCGCGTCGCTGCGAAGAGAGCGGATCCAATGCCTCTTCGCGCCGCATGCGGGCTGACATGGGTGCCGATGATGCCCCAGCCTTCCGCAACGTCGTAAGGGTTGTCGGCCTGTGCGTAACGCAGCGACTGAAACCCGAGAATGCGACCGTTTTCATCCTCGGCGATCGAACATTCGATGCGGTCCGTGTGCTGAATGTAATTTGCCAGCACCGTATCAATATCCGTTGGCGCTTTTCGGAGACCGGCGGCGAATATCTCGTTCTGAACCGCCGCCATTCCAGCCGCGTCATCAAGTTTTGCAGATCGTATTTTCATCGATACATCACCTCGATTGTTGCGGCTGGCAGACGGTGGCAGTTGCCATTCAAGACCGGAAGATGAAAGAAGCGCCGAAGGCGATCAGCGCAAAACCGATCACATGGTTGATCGTGATGCTTTCCTTCAGCCAGAAGATCGAGAACAGCGCGAAGACCGCAAGCGTGATGACCTCCTGAATGGTCTTGAGCTGCGCGGTCGAATAGACCTCAGAGCCGATGCGGTTGGCGGGCACGGCGAGCATATATTCGAAGAAGGCGATACCCCAGCTGGCGACAATCGCCAGGAAGAGCGCGCTGCCCTTGTGCTTGAGATGCCCATACCAGGCGAAAGTCATGAAAACATTGGAGGCGATGAGCATCAGGACAGGCCAGATGTGGGCGGGGCTGATCGAGAACGGCATGATGGTTCCTGAAAATAGGGAGGGAGGTCATGAAAGGCAGTTTGAAAACGCAACCATCATTCTGCCCGTATGGATTTGCTCTAGCGCATCGGCGCGAAAACCGGAATCGATTTTCGATACGTTTCGGTAAAGCTGTATTCAGCCGCTACGCAACGCATCCGCCCTGATTTTGTTCCGCAGGCTTCGTTTCCTTTTTGTACTCATTTTTTCACGGCCTCCTCTTCCCTTTGCGCGTGACTCCCTCCATATTTCGCCCATGGCCAGATCACCGAAAAATCCCTCGCCCTCGAACTCCGGCTTCGAGGAAGCCCCGCAATCGTCGTTTGAAGGCGCGCCGCTCAGCGGCAGCGTCGCCGACTGGGTGAAGCAGCTTGAGGCGGAGGCAGAGGCGGGTTCGGTGGAAACCCAGCGCGAAATCGCCTCGAAAGCGGGCAAGCACCGCAAGAAGATCGAGATCGAGGCCCGCAAGGAAGCGGAAAAGGCAGCCCCCAGGACGGCGAAGAACACCACCGCATCCAAAACCGCGCGCGGTGTTTCCATCGGCGCATCGAGCGACCCGAAAACCCGCGCCGCCGCCGGTCTCAATCCGGTTGCGGGCATGGACGTGTCGCTGGAGGAAGCCGCCAATCTCGCGCCTGGCGCCGTCACCGCCACGGTGGATGCGCTGTCGAAACTGATCGAGAGCGGCAATCCACTGTTCAAGGACGGCAAGCTCTGGACACCGCACCGCCCGGCCCGGCCGCCGAAATCGGAAGGCGGCGTCGCCATCCGCATGGCATCGGACTACCAGCCCGCCGGCGACCAGCCGACGGCCATCAACGACCTCGTGGAAGGCATCAATTCCGGCGAACGCAGCCAGGTTCTGCTCGGTGTCACCGGCTCGGGCAAGACCTTCACCATGGCCAAGGTGATCGAGGCCACACAGCGCCCGGCCGTCATCCTCGCCCCCAACAAGACGCTGGCCGCGCAGCTCTATTCGGAGTTCAAGAACTTCTTCCCCGACAATGCGGTGGAATATTTCGTCTCCTACTACGATTATTACCAGCCGGAAGCCTATGTGCCGCGCTCCGACACCTTCATCGAGAAGGAATCCTCGATCAACGAACAGATCGACCGGATGCGCCACTCCGCCACCCGCTCGCTGCTGGAGCGCGACGACTGCATCATCGTCGCCTCGGTGTCGTGCATCTACGGTATCGGCTCGGTGGAAACCTATACGGCCATGACCTTCCAGATGCAGGTGGGCGACCGGCTGGACCAGCGCCAGCTTCTGGCCGACCTCGTGGCCCAGCAATACAAACGCCGTGACATGGATTTCCAGCGCGGTTCGTTCCGCGTGCGCGGCGATACCATCGAAATCTTCCCCGCCCACCTTGAGGATGCGGCCTGGCGCATCTCGATGTTCGGCGACGAGATCGATTCCATAACCGAATTTGATCCGCTGACGGGCCAAAAGACCGGCGACCTGCAATCGGTCAAGATTTACGCCAACTCGCATTATGTCACCCCGCGCCCGACGCTGAACGGCGCGATCAAGTCGATCAAGGAAGAGTTGAAGGTCCGTCTCGCCGAACTTGAGAAAGCAGGACGCCTGCTGGAAGCCCAGCGACTGGAACAGCGCACCCGCTACGACATCGAAATGCTGGAAGCGACCGGCTCCTGCGCCGGCATCGAGAACTATTCGCGTTATCTCACCGGCCGTAATCCGGGCGAGCCGCCGCCGACCCTGTTCGAATATATCCCTGACAACGCCCTGCTGTTCATCGATGAAAGCCACGTCTCCGTCAGCCAGATCGGCGGCATGTATCGCGGCGACTTCAGGCGCAAGGCGACGCTGGCCGAATATGGCTTCCGCCTGCCTTCCTGCATGGATAACCGGCCGCTGCGCTTCGAGGAATGGGATGCGATGCGCCCGCTCACCGTGGCGGTTTCCGCCACACCCGGTTCGTGGGAGATGGAACAGTCCGGCGGCGTCTTCGCCGAACAGGTCATCCGCCCGACCGGCCTCATCGATCCGCCGGTGGAGGTACGTTCCGCCCGCAGCCAGGTGGACGACGTTCTCGGCGAAATCCGCGAGACCGCCGCCAAGGGTTACCGCACGCTCTGCACCGTGCTGACCAAACGCATGGCCGAGGACCTGACCGAATATCTGCATGAACAGGGCGTTCGCGTCCGTTACATGCACTCTGACATCGACACGCTGGAGCGCATCGAGATCATCCGCGACCTGCGCCTCGGTGCCTTCGACGTTCTCGTCGGCATCAACCTGCTGCGCGAGGGCCTCGATATTCCCGAATGCGGTTTCGTCGCCATCCTCGATGCCGACAAGGAAGGCTTCCTGCGCTCGGAAACCTCGCTGATCCAGACCATCGGCCGCGCCGCCCGTAACGTCGACGGCAAGGTCATCCTCTATGCCGACAACATTACCGGCTCGATGAAGCGGGCGATGGAGGAAACCTCACGCCGCCGCGAAAAGCAGATGGCCTATAATGCCGAACACGGCATCACGCCGGAATCGGTCAAGGCGAAAATCTCGGATATTCTTGATTCTGTTTATGAGCGCGATCACGTAAGGGCCGATATTTCTGGCACTTCCGGCAAGGGCTTCGCCGATGGCGGCCATCTGGTCGGCAACAATCTGCAGGCCCATCTCAACGCGCTGGAAAAATCCATGCGCGATGCCGCAGCCGATCTCGACTTCGAAAAGGCCGCGCGCCTGCGCGACGAAATCAAGCGCCTCAAGGCCGCCGAACTCGCCACCATGGACGACCCCATGGCGAAGGAAGAGGCCCGCGCCATCGAAGGCGGCGGAAAAAACAACAGACGCAGCCACTTGTCGATCTCCCCGGAGGGGGAGACATCCGGCAGGACAGAGGCCGCCACAGGTGAAAAATCCCTCTTCGCCAAACCGGCGCTGGACGAAATGGGCCCCGGTTCGGACGCGGGCAAGCCGCTGTTCCGTAGAAACACCCTGGACGAGATGACCGTGGGCAGGACCGAAAAACCCGTGCGTGGCGACGTTCCCGGCAAGCCCGAGACAGAGGCCGGCAAACGTTTCTCACCGCTCATGGAAGGTCAGCCGGAACGCGCGACCGATGATCCCCGCCCTCTCGTGCGCGGCAAGATCGGCGCGGGTTCCTATGAGGACCCCGGCGAGCAGAAGCGCAAAAGCCGAACGAAAGGCAAGACGGGCCGGCCGGGGCGCTGACGCCCTCCCGGCGATATTCAGTGCCAGATATGTATATTGCGAAAAACATGGCCGGAGCACTCACGCGCTCCGGCAACGGCGATCAGCCGTCGCACTGTCTGATCCGCGCCGCGACCTGGCCCGCACCAAACACTTTCGTCAGATCCGCATCCACGGTCATGGCAATGTAGTCTTCACTTTCCGCAGGCTTGATGTAAGTCGAGAAATAGACCGGGCCGGTCGGGAGAACGCCTGTGACACAGGCGCGCAATATCTCGATCTCCGTACTCCCCCTGATGCGTGGCCCCTCGATGCGGGAGCGGCGCACCTTCTCCTGCAATGCTGCAAGCCGTGAAACCTCTTCAGGCTTTATTCTCCACACGCTTGTGGCGGTTCCCGCCCGCTTTTCCGCGTGGAACTGCGCGCGGGCAGCGGCGTCCTTATCCTCGATCAACGCAAATGTCTCGACAGCCTCACCCTTTACGCCGTCTGTAACGCTGCGAATAATCATCACCGCATCACCGGAACCCAGCGACAGATGGGCAGGAAGCTGCAACCCTACACGCACATGCTCGAAATTCATCGTCAGAAAGTCGAGCCGCATGAGCTTGGGAATACTCGAGATGGGCGTGGTCATGCAGCCGGTAAGGAAAAAAAGTAAAATAAGCGATCGTGTGAAACGCGATAACATCAATGGCACCATGTTCTAAATCCGAAATTATCAAATGTGCGCAATGGCCTTGGCGGGAACAATCCTCTCCGGACCCGACACCGTCATACCGGTCCGCAGATGTGAGGGAGTGACATTGCAGCAGTGTTACGTCTTCCGGAACTCACGGTTCCCTTGAACGTTGACCGCCCTTATGGAATGGCAAGCAGCACGGAGACATGGCATGCATCTCAGAAATCTGGCCCTCTCATACCTTTTCCTCTCCTGCACCCCGAGCTTTGCCGGCCAGATCGAGGACGCCACGTTCCACAGTGCGGCCCTGAATGCGCCGCTCCCCGCCAACATCTACCGCCCGGATGGCGCTCCACCGGAAAACGGCTGGCCGGTGCTCTATCTCCTGCACGGCCATGATGGCGACCAGAACAGCTGGCGCGATCTCGGCAATATCGAAAAGACGCTCGATACGCTCATCGCGGCCGGCGCCATCCGTCCGCTGGTGGTCGTCATGCCCGGCGTTAAAAACAGCTGGTATGTGGATTCCGCCGCCATCGGCGGTCCCGGCGACTACGAGACTGCTTTGACCGGCGATCTGCGCCATCAGATGGAAAAAACGCTGCCGGTGCGGAAAGACCGCGAAGGACGCGCCATTGCCGGACTTTCCATGGGCGGTTTCGGTGCGTTGCATCTGGCCTATGGCCACGAGGACCTCTATGGCGCAGTGGCCAGCCTGTCAGGCGCAATCTGGCAGAACGTGCCCGCCTCGGATCTCGACAAGACGCCCGCCGAACTGAAGCTCATTCAGGATAGCGCTTTTTTCCACCGCATCGACCGCACCACCGTCATCAGCGGCGTCGTGCTGCCCTCCACCGGCGATCACTTCTCCGGTGCCTTCGGCACGCCCTTCGACGCAAGACTTTTCAACGAAAAGAACGTCTTCACGCTCGTCGCGCAACACGTCGCCGAAAGCCTGGATTTACCCGCCACCTATCTGACGGTCGGTGACGATGACGGCTTCTTCCTGTGGCGCGGCGCCATCGCCCTGCACGAAACGCTTCAGGCCGACAAGCGCAAATCCGAATTGCGGATCACCGATGGCGATCATGTCTGGTCGGTCTGGAAGGTCTCGATCATTGATGCACTGAAGTTCATCGATGGCGAGTGGGACAAGACAACCGACGTCGCGAAGGATTGACCCCCCGCTGGCGCTATCCAGCACGGCTTCCGGCCCGTTTCTTCCCGGCTTTCCCCGCCAGGTTCAATGCCACCGCTGCCCGGATCAGCGCAATCAGTGCATCCTCGTCAATCTCATCTCCCTCGTGAAAGTCGATCGCCCGCCGTGTATTGCCCTCAAGGCTCGAATTGAACAGGCCGGCAGGATCCGCCAGCGAGGCCCCCTTCGCGAATGTCATCTTCACGGCGTTCTTGTAGGTCTCGCCGGTGGAAATGATGCCCGCATGCTCCCAGACCGGCACACCGCGCCATTTCACCTCTTCCGTCACATCCGGATCGGCCTTCAAAATCAGTGCGCGGATGCGTGCAAGCGTCGCGCCCCGCCAGTCCCCGAGCTCCGCTATCTTCCGGTCGATGAGAACCGACGGCGCGGTCTCCTCCGCATCTTTTTCCACCGTGTTTTTGACCATGACGTCCTCCAGATTTCGCCGCACCTGCGCTCCCGGCGCCAGCATAGACCAAATTTTCATTTCATCACATGCGGAACCAAATTCGCGCTTCGCCGTTTCTTCACCGAACGCAAGGTTCAGCATACAAAGGGAAGAAACATCATGAAAATCAAGGTCATCGCTCTCGCTGCCGCAGCAGCGCTCTCCTCTTCCGTGGCTTTTGCCCAGACGGCCACCACGGCTCCTGCTGTCGGCGCTGACGCAACCTTGTCCGGTCCCGGCATCACCATGGGCACCAAGGCCACCGGCCCGCTGAAGTTCGTCAATGTCCAGAAGACCGACCTCACCGCCTCCCAGCTCGACGGCCTGGATATCTATAACGCCCAGAACGAAAATATCGGTGAAATCGAAGACGTCGTCATCGGCGATGGCAAATCTGTGATCGGCCTAGTCGCCAGCGTTGGCGGTTTCCTCGGCATCGACAAGAGCTATGTGGTGCTCGATCCGGCTTCGGTCGCGGTTCATAACGACAACGGCACCTGGAAGGCCTATGTCGACACCACAAAGGAAGCGCTGCAAAACGCGCCCAAGCTCGACTACGACAAGCTGGACGACTGATTCCCCTGCAGTCGCAAGCTTGACCCCCGCGATCCGTCATCGCGGGGGTTTTTCTTGAGTGGAGTTTCAGCGGTGCAACCGTCAATCCCGCGCGCACGGCGCTTGCCTTGCCGCCCGCCTCTCGCCTATCTTCGGCGCGAAAGACACCAAGGATCGATGCGTGCCCGCCAAAAATCTCTCTTCCTTCGCCATCCTCACGGCCACGATATTGCTGAGCACCCTTCCGTTGTCGGCACAGGCGGCCGACTGGAAACCCGCCGAGCAGATAAAAACCTATGCGATCAGCGGCGATACCGGCGGAGCACTTTACCAGTCCATCGGCGAGCGCGGCCCGACCGCAGGCGTGCAGGCCATTGCCCACACCACCTTCAAGCTGACATGGCGTCGGGATTATCGCCCGCAGCCGGATGGCGCCTGCGTACTGGCGACGGCCCGGCCCAATCTCACCATCATCTATACCTGGCCGAAAGCGCCGGCCAAGTTACCGCAAGCTGTGGCCGCCAGCTGGAAAACCTTCATTTCCGGCGTGGAGACCCATGAACGTGTGCATGGCGAACACATTCTAGACATGGTGAGGAAGATCGAGGCCTTCAGCACTGGCCTCAGGGCGGAAAACGATCCGAACTGCCAGAAGGTCCGCGTTGTCCTGCAGCAGCGGCTGGGCGAGCTTTCCAACGAACAGCGCCAGCGTGGACGCGATTTCGACCGGGACGAGCTTTCCCCGGGTGGCCGGGTGCACCAGCTCATTCTCGCGCTGGTCAACGGTCCCTGACAGCGAAGCAAAGCGATTGCAGCGCGAAAGCTACTCCGCCGCCTCGCCTTTCAGCAATGGTTCGGCGAGCGTTATGCTTTCCAGCTCATAGGAATAGCCTTCCAGCATCGTGTAGGCCTGCTCGATCGCCTCGATCTGTGCTTCTGCATTGCGGATGGCTTCGGCGATGGACTGGCTGCGGGCGCGCAGCATGGAACTCAGCACATCGGTCTCCGGCTTCCTGCCCAGCCGGTCCATATGTTTGCGGACCCGGGTGCGGTGGCGTTCAAGCTCGAGAATATGGAAGCGGCTTTTCAGAATATCGTCGGTCAGCTTGCGGCGCATGGCGGCCACGGGGTCGAAGCTGCCGGGCTCGCGCTCGTCCAGAATGAATTCATTGACCAGCGTTTCGAGCATCAGCAGACCCTTGAGATCCTTGGCATCGGCCAGCTGCGGATCATAACCGGTATCGTCGAACACCTTCCGCCGCACCGGATCCTTCAAAAGCTCGTAAGCCGTCTGCAGGCGGGCGAACTGCTCGCCATCGCCGCCGCTATCGGGATGGGCGGCCTTGGCAACCTTCCGATAGGCCGACTTGATCGCCGCCTCGTCGGCATCGCGTTCCACGCCAAGCAAAACATAAGGATCGATCACAAAAACACCTTCAAACGCAAACTGTTACCCGCGTGCCTTACACAATCCCGTACGGCGCACGGGCGGATCATAAGCCAAATCCACCCTCACGGCACCCCGCCCCGGCGCTTAAACCCGCAACAGCCACACAAAAGCCTTGCGGCATGCGCCGTCACGACCGGCGGAAAAGCCCTTGATACCGAAATTTGTCGGACCCAAGGCGACTATAATCAGGGGCGGGACAAAATTGTGGAAAGCGACGACGAAACATGATCCGCATCGCGTGCCATGCATATCGCAACCCATCGCGACATGCATGGCACGGGGCGTAACCGGCGTGTTTTCAGGGGGTTATGGTGGAACGTCGCCAACGGGTGTAAGCTTAACTTTTGGATCTGAAGGGAGGAATGATCCGATGCCGCAAACCATTACCCAGACCGTCACGGACTATGTGCATGCCATGGCCTATGCGGATGAAGGCCTGATGCGTGATGTTTTCGATCCGCGCGCCAATATCGTCGGCACTTTTGAGGGCGAGACCGAATGGCTGTCGCTCGAGGACTTCGTCGACCAGATGCGAAAAAGCGACCGCGGCCTGCCGGACCACGACCCCACCTTCGAAATCCTCGGCATCGACAAGGAAGGCGACAGCGCCTCGGTGAAACTGGAGACGCGTTTCGACGGCATGGATTTCTACGAATATCTGTCTTTGCTGGAACGCGACGGCAACTGGTCGATCGTGCACAAACTTTACCACATCAAGCCCTAGGCATTAAGGCAGGCGGCGACAGAATACTGATGGGGGGAAGGCCAAGTCGTTGAAAATACTGGTGCCCCCGGCAGGGTTCGAACCCGCGACCCCCTGATTACAAATCAGGTGCTCTACCAACTGAGCTACAAGGGCAATCCAGTGCCTTGCCAACTATCAGATTCTGACTTCGTGTAAAGCGAAAATTGTCCGCATGCCTTCGGCGGACATGTTTTCCACACAAGGCCCGCGGGACGGCTGGCATGACCGCAATCGTTGTGAAAGGCCTGCGAAATAAGCGAAGTATTTACGTGCTGCGACTAGAATAGCGATAACCTATAACCATCCCAGCGGGAATAACGCATCCGATGCGCGCAAGCATACAGAAAATACAGCTGACGGGCACGATCATCATCGCCGTGAGTTCCATCCTGCTGGCCACACTTGCCGCGCTGCCGAGCGTCTCCAACTATCTGCGTTATCGCAACAATGCCGAGCAGCTGAGCCGCTTTGAAACCGCTCTCCATTCCGCCTGGCTGGTATCGGCCGAACGCGGCCCTGCCAACAATCTGATGGGAGCATCATCTGCGGATGCAAAGCTGGTGCAAGGGCTTGCTGCTGCGCGCAAAGCGACGGACGACAGGCTGTCTCAGCTCGAGGCTGCCTTCGCCGAGGAAATGAGGGCTCAGCCCGAACTGGCGAAAGCGCTTGCCGAAACCCGCAGAAAATTGGCGCAATCGCGAGAGGCGGTGGATCAGGTGGCCGCACTTGCACCCGATGGACGCAGCTACAGCGCCATGTCCAATGCCATTCAATTGATGTTCAAGGCGGCGGATAGCGTCAACCTGCTTCGCGGCAGGGCCGCGCGCGCCATCATCATGAAGACGCCTGATGTAGCGATCGACATCGCAATGACCGGCACGGCCGGCGTGATGCGGGACAGAATCGGCCGACTCGGCTCTTACGTGGTCATGAGCCTGCAGGCAAACTCGCAGGACAAATTAAGCTATCGCGCAAAATTCGATACCGAGATGCAGAGCCTCATGCTGCTGAAATCCTCGCTGTGGAACTATACCGCCGCTTATCTGTCGACACCGCGCCTCGACAAGGCGTTTCGCGATTTTGAAACATATTATTTCGGCCAGGCCCTTCGCTACGCGCAGAACACGATCGCGATCGTCATGCCATCCGCCCGTCCAAGTGTTCGTGGATTCTCGGAAAACTACATTCTCGGCATGCGGTCATCGGATACGCTGCGCGACCTTATTCTCGCGGAAACCCGGGCCAGAATCGAAAAGAAGAAGCAGGAGGCGCTGATCTATGGCGGAGTGTCGCTGTTCATCGCCTGCATCGCGGTTTTGGTCCTGCTACGGCTCGCATCGGTCTACAGGACAGCGCTGTTCCAGCCAATGCAATCCGTCCGGGCACAGATTGCCGCGATTGCCGATGGCGATCTCTCCGAGGCGAGCTATCAGGATAAAGTTGCACCCGAAGTGAAGAAGATGTTCCAGGAACTCGATTTCCTGCGCGAGCAGCTACGCCAGAAGGGGGAAATGGAGAACCAGCAGCGGGCGCTCGCCGAACAATTGCGCACGCTCTCCGAAACCGATGCCCTGACCGGCGTATTCAACCGCCGCGCATTGGAGAAGGCCGTTCGCGCGATGCTGACCGGCGAGGACCAGTTTCAGGCTCTTGGCGTGATGATTGTTGACATCGATCATTTCAAATCCATCAACGACAGATATGGCCATGCCATGGGCGACCTCGCATTGCAAAAGACGGCGGGGTTGCTAAGGGGCGCGTTGCGCAAGCACGATATTCTGGCGAGGTATGGTGGCGAGGAGTTTGTTGTCGTCCTGCAGGATGTCAGCCATGCCACGGCGACAGCCACCGCCGACCGGCTTCGCCGGCTGATCGAAGCCCAGATTGTCGATGAACAAAGCGGATTGTCGCTCACGGCAAGTTTCGGCGTTGTCTGGCAGGAAGCGCGCACGATCAACAGCTGGGACGAGCTGATCGCCATTGCCGACGACCGGCTTTACGAAGCCAAGCGCGCCGGCCGAAACAGGGTCTGGGCAACATACTTTCCGAAGGTCGCCAACGGCTAGCCGGCCGAGCCTCAGGCTAGATCAAATCCAGTGTCATCACCACCGGGCAATGGTCCGAGGCCTTGGGGCGGTCCCAGCCGGTGCGCGGATAACGCTCCACCTCCTGCCCCGGCGGAAACACGGTGCGATAAGGTTGGCCGGCGCGGATGATTTCGGGAACCCTTGTGGCGTTGATCTGCGCAAGATGCGGGGAAAGCCAGATATAATCGAGCTGGCACAGGTGTTGTTCCTGCGGCCCGCGGGAATGATAAAGCGTCCAGCGATCCATCACGTCGCGGCGCGACATCGGATTGGTCACAAACCCGTCAGCCGTAAAGATATCGAGCGCGCTCCTCGCCTCTTCGACGGGGTTGAAGCTGTAGCCATTGCGCCTGTCGCCGGAAATCACGACGCGCTCCTTATAATCGTTCATGTCGCCGCAGATGGCGAAATTCTTGTTGCGGGTATTGCCGGCGCCCCAGCGGTTTTCAATGATGCGACGAACCGCCATGGCCTCCGCCTCACGGATCGGCATGGTGGCAAGCCGGGCATCAACCGGGTCGCGGGAATTGGTCATGGATTTGAAATGCGTGACGTAAAGCGTCAGCGGCTTGCCGCCGATCCTCAGATCGATTTCCAGGCAATCCCGTTTGAAAATCTTGTCGTCGATCTGGTTTGTGGCGGCAAGCGTGGGATTGAAGAGGTCGAGATTGCGATAGGTCAGCGCCGCATGGCTCTTGATGTCGACCACCTCGATCCTGTCACCGTCCCGCGTCTCCTCGCGCATGACAACGGCGACATCGATACCGCGGCTGTCATTGCCCTCGACCAGATATTTCTGCAGGTAGCCATTGCCGACCATGCGATAGAGATAGCCATATTCAAAGGCCTGCAGCGCGGCCATGTTGTCCACTTCCTGGAGGCAGAGAATATCGGCATCCGCATCGGCGATGGCCAGCGCCGAAAGCTGGCGCGTATCGTCGGTGGAAGACACCATCCGCGCGCTTTCCAGCGCCTGATAAGTCGCCTCGTCCCTGATATCGAAAAGCTGGATCGCCCTGTCCCGCCGCGTCTGGTTGCGAAAGCCGGTGAAATCGAAACGGGTGAGGAGATTTTCGATATTGAAGGTGGCAAGCCGAAGCGACATGAATGATCCCTGTTTTGAATACCGAGATTAGCGATTCCAGACCCGTTTCGCCAGTGGAGTGTTCTCGCACGAGTGCGGCGATGCCTACCTCTTTCCCATTGCTGAATTTCTCTCCGTCATACCGGCCCTTAGCCGGTATCCAGCCGGCCCAAGTCCTTGGGCTGAAAGGACTCTCTCGCCGCGCAGACGCGCGGCGGCTGGATTCCGGCTCAAGGCCGGAATGACGGGGAACCCCATAAAATGGGAGAAGCGCGATCTGCCGTATTATTGCATCGACAGGTCGCCCGTGACACCACCTCTAAAGCCGCCACGCCGCACGAATGGCCACTGGCAGACGGTCCCCGACTGCAACCGCTTCCCGCGAATACGCCCTCAGCGCCTGCCCATCCGGCAGGTCGAGACGCAGGGCATAACGCTCGCCCTCGTAAAGAACCGACGTCACAGTGCAGGGAATGCCATCTGCATCCCGAACCACATCCTGCGGCCGCACGAGAATATCAGCCTGCGGTGATCCGGTTCCGCTCTCCATCGCCGCCCGAAGTCCCGCCCAATCAAGGTCGCGCACGGCCACTTCCGGCACCGGCAATGTCAAGATTGCCCCCTGCCCCACCAGCGAGCCGACCAGCCTGCCTTCGGGCCGCGCATAAAGCTCCGCCGGTGGCGCGACCTGCAGCAGCTTGCCCTGCGACATCACGGCGACATCGGTCGCAAGCGCCATGGCTTCCGCCTGATCGTGGGTGACATAAATCATCGTCGCGCCGGAGCGGATGTGGAACTCGCGGAACGTCTCCTCCATCTCCTGCCTGAGATGCCGGTCGAGATTGGCGAGCGGCTCGTCGAGCAGCACCACGTCAGGCTCGGTAACGAGGCAGCGGGCAAGCGCCACACGCTGCCGCTGGCCACCGGACAATTCGGCGGGACGACGATCGGCGAAGCTCTCGAGGCGGACGGCGGCAAGCGCCTGACGCACCTTCTCGCGATATTTCTCCCCCGAAATGCCGCGCACCTTCAAGGGATAACCGGCATTGTCGGCAACCGACATATGCGGCCACAAGGCATAGGACTGGAACACCATCGCCATGTTGCGCCGCTCCGGCGGCACCATGCTGCCGGCATCGGCCAGCACCCGCTCACCGAGCAGGATGGAACCGTCGGTAGGCTGTTCGAAACCGGCGATCATGCGCAGTACCGTCGTCTTGCCGCAGCCGGAAGGCCCGAGTAAAGCAAGAAAACCGCCGTCACGTACCGTCAGCGACACATCGTCCACGGCTGGTTTCGAACCGGCACCGAAACTCTTCGACAGGCGGTTCAGGATCAGTTTCGCCAAGGGACCACTCCTTTCGGCAGATAGCGCCCCAGAATTTCCAGCAGAGCCATGAGGAAAATCACCATGATGACGACAAGCACCGAAAGTGCCGAGGCAAGATCGAAGCTGCCGCTGTCATCGAGGTTGTAAATGAGCACACCGAGCGTCTGGGTGCCGGCCGACCACAGCAGCGCCGAGACCGTCAGCTCATTGCAGGCGATCAGGAAAACGAGGATGACCGATGCCCCCGCCGCAGGCCCGACCAGCGGCAGGATGATATCCTTCAACCGTCGCCAGAAACCGGCGCCGGAGAGCCTTGCTGCCTCTTCCAGTGACGGATCGAATTGCAGGAAGGCGCTGACCATGGGTTTGAGGCTGACGGCGAAGAAGGAGGAGAAATAGGCAAGCAGTATGATCCAGATCGTGCTGTAAAGCGTGATGCCGACAAGCGGGATGGGGGCGGCGAAAAGCAGCACGAAGGAGACGGAAATCACCACCCCCGGCAGCGCATAGGGAATATCCACCAGCGCCGAGAGCAGGAACATGAAGCGGCTTTTGCCGCGCACCAGGAAATAGGCCGTCAGCACCGTCACCGCCAGCAGGCAAAGCGAGGTGGCCGTCGCCAGAAACAGTGAGTTGCGGAAGGCGGTACGCGTCACGCTCTGGCGGTAAAGCAATTCCTCATAGGCATGCAGCGTCGCCGTCTTGAGGCTGAGCGGCACGCCATAGGCAGGCGCGAGCGAGCTTGCCACCAGCGCCGTCAGCGGCGCCACCAGCATGAAGAACAGCACGAGCCACAGGGCAAGCTCCGCCGCCACCCGCCACAGCCCAAGCCGGAAGGTCGCCGCCTTGCCGGAAAGACCGATGATGCGATAGTCCCTGCCTTTCATCGCCCGTTCCTGCAAAGCGAGGCCAGCGACGGAGATGATGGCGATCATGGTGGAGAGAATGGCGATATCGCCGAAGGTGCTGGTGCCGAAACTGGCGAAACGGCTGTAGATTAGTGTCGGCAGGGTGAAGATCGAGGCGGGAATGCCGAGGATCGCCGGAATGCCGAAATTGCCGACACTGGAGACGAAGGAGATCGCCGCCCCGGCAATCAGCCCCGGCGTCGACAGCGGCAGGATGATATCGAACAGCACGCGGCGCGGTGAAGCGCCGGAGAGCTTGGCGGCCTCGATGCCGTCCTGCGGCAAGGCCAGCAGGCCGGCCCGCAGCGACAGATAAACAAGCGGCGCGTGCTGCACGCCGAGCAGAAGCGCGATACCCGCAATCGAATAAAGCGGCTGCGGCGACCCCATCGGCGGCGCAAGGCCGATGGCCTTCAACAGCGTGCTCGAGGGACCGGTCATGCCGATCCACGACAGCGCCGTCACCTGCGGCGGGATCATCATCGGCAGCATGAATAGAAAGCTCAGGATCGACTTGCCGCGGATGTCGCAAAGCGTCAGCGCAAGTGCGAAAGCGCCGCCGATCAAAAGCGAAATCAGCATGCCGAAAAACGAGGTGGAGAGCGTGTTCAGCGCCGCATCCCAAAGAGCCGGATCGGCGAGAAGCCGCGATATGTCACCGTTAAGTGACGAGATGATACCGGTATAGGCGAGCCGCCCGAGCGGCAGGGCGCTGAGCGCAAAAACAACGCTGACCACAAAAGGAAACAGCCAGCGCGGCTGGCTGCTTCCATAGGCATTGGAACGGGACATGCCGCTATATCAGCCCTTGGAGCCGAAGATGTCGGAGAAGGTCTTCAGGTCCTGTTCGGAATTCTTCAGCGCATCGGCAGCGTTGAGCGGCAGAACCTTGATCTTGTCGCGGGCCGGGAAACCTTCCGGCATGCCGGCATCGGCGCGAACCGGGATGTAACCGAGCTTGACGAAGCCCTGCTGGCCCTTTTCGGACAGCACGTAATCGACGAACTTCTTCGCCGCTTCCTCGTGCTTGGTGCCCTTGATGATCGCAACCGGCTCGGTGACGGCCGAAACGCCCTCTTCCGGGAAGACGAACTCAACCGGCGCGCCCTTGGCCTTTTCGCGGATCGGCATGTAATCGACAACCACGCCATAGGCCTTTTCGCCCGATGCGACGGACTTCAGAACCGCACCGTTACCACCGCCGGCAATGGCTTCATTGGCCTTCAGCTGCTTGTAGTAATCCCAGCCGAGATCCTTAACGGCGGCAAGCGTCTGCGCATGGATCAGCGCCGCACCCGAGGTCAGCGGGCTCGGCATGGTCACGAGACCCTTGGCTTCTGCCTTGGCCAGATCCTTCCAGCTCGTCGGCTTCATCGCGGCGGCAGTGTTGTACATGATGCCTGTCGTGATGAGCTTGGTGGAATAATAGAAGCCGTCCGCATCGTAGAGCGAGGCGTCGATATTCTTCGCTTCCGCAGACTTGTGGGCGAGAAGCTGGCCAGCCTGCTTCATGCGCTCCAGTGTCACGGTATCGGCGATCAGAAGCACGTCGGCAACCGGATTGCCGGCATTGATCTCAGCCATCAGCTTCGCCATGATCTTCGGCGTTCCGTCACGTACCCATTCAACCTCGAGACCGGGATTGGCGGCCTTGAAACCATCAACGGTCGCCTGCGCGTCCTCGTTGGGCTGGCTGGTGTAAAGCACCAGATCGGCGGCATTGGCGGCGGTGGCGATGAAGCCGAGCGATACGATGGCGGTGAAAGCGGAGAGCAGCGTTTTCATGGGTCCAGTCCCTGTTGTTTGGTGGGACCGCTAAAACATGATTGCATAACATGTATGTGACAGGCAGGATTTTTGGGTGTGATCTGTTGGGGTCAGCGGGATTGAGGGAAACAACGCCCCTTGGCGCTTGCGGCTCACCCCCCTCTGCGCTGCCGGGCATCTCCCCCTCAAGGGGGGAGATCGGCAAGAGGCGCTGACACCACTTCGGTCTCAAACATCGAGATGGGCGAAACCTGCCCGCGAGTCGATCTCCCCCCTTGAGGGGGAGATGTCCGGCAGGACAGAGGGGGGTGAAGCCACAACCTCCGTCGTTGCCGCAAAGCCCCTCAAATCGCCGGCAGCGCCTCGCCCGTTTCCGCCTGCGCCGTCGCGATCAACCGGCCAAGCCGCTTCATGCCCTCCTCGATCATCGCCTCATTGGCGCAGGAGAAGCTGATGCGCAGCGTATTCGTACCGGAGCCATCCGCGAAGAAAGCCCGGCCGGGAACGAAGGCGACCTTTTCCGTGGCGATGGATTTCGCCAGCAACGCCGCGCCGTCCATACCTTCAGGCAACGTCACCCAGATGAACATGCCACCTTCCGGCTTCGTCCAGCGCGTACCCCTCGGCATGTATTTGTCGAGCGCGGCCAGCATCGCGTCGCGACGGGCGCTGTAAGCGGCCTTGATCTTGGCGACCTGCTTGTCGAAGCCGCGCGAGGCGACACGTTCGATGGCGATCTGGTTGATGGTGGAGGAATGCAGGTCGGCTGCCTGCTTCATCAGCACCAGCTTGCGGATGACAGGTGCGGAAGCGACGATGTAACCGACACGAAGGCCCGGTGCGAGCGTCTTCGAAAAGCTGCCGCAATAGATGGTGCGGGTGTTCTCGATGCCGCCCGAGCGGGCGATGTCGAGCGCCATGATCGGCGGAACAGCCTCGCCATCGTAACGCAGCGACTGATAGGCTGCATCTTCGATGACGGCGATATCCAGCTCATCGGCCAGCGCCAGAACCTTTTCGCGGCCGGCCAGATCAACGGTTTCGCCGGTCGGATTGGAGAAATCGGCCGAAAGATAAGCGAACTTCACCGCACCGCCGAGCTTGGCGGCATTCTCACGGTAGGTCTCGGGCGTGCGGTTGCCGCCGGGATTAAGCTGGTCGTAATTCGGCTCATAGGCGTTGAAAGCGGAAAGCGCGCCGAGATAGGTCGGCCATGTCACCAGCGCCGTATCCTTCGGCGACAGGAACAGCTTGCCGAGATAATCGAGACCCTGCTGCGAACCGGAAACGATGAAGACATTGTCGGCGGTGCAGTCGATGCCGATCTCGGCCATTTCGCCGGCCAGCCATTCGCGCAGCGGCTTGTAACCTTCGCTCACCGAATATTGCAGCGCCGAGTTGACCTGCGAACCCGAAAAAATTTCCGCATAAGCCTGCTGGAACTCCTCTGCGGGGAAGAGAGCCGGGTCCGGAATACCGCCGGCAAAGGAGATGATATCGGGCTGCTCGAGCAGCTTCAGCAACTCACGGATTTCGGACGCTTTCATGCGCGAAGAGCGCGTGGCGAAAATTTGTTCCCAATTGAGCATGGGTACGTTTCCTCTTGTGTCGTTTTTATGCGTGCATCTTTACAGAAATGTCGATACGTCAGCAATACTGACTTATCAGTTTTTCGAATATTTCTGCCTCCCTGCACATTGCCCGCAACCGACCTGCCTTAAGGCCGGATTTTGCGGACAAAGCCAAATACACCCTTGCGCAAAGCTTCACAATCACACCTTTGCGATTGACGCAGCATGGTTTTCCGGCTGGATTGCGCGCGCGCCGCAACACGGCGAAAGCATCACGGGAGTTTGACGACATGCTGAAAAATATCGACCCGGCGCTGAATGCCGATGTCCTGCACGCGCTGCGCGCCATGGGTCATGGCGATACGCTGGTAATCTCCGACACCAACTTCCCTTCCGATTCCGTTGCCCGCCACACGACCGTCGGCAAGGTGCTGCATATCGACAACGTCTCCGCAGCCCGCGCCATGAAGGCGATCCTCTCGGTCCTGCCGCTCGATACACCGCTGCAGCCTTCCGTCGGCCGCATGGAAGTGATGGGCGCGCCGGATCAGCTGGAGCCGGTACAGGTGGAAGTGCAGAAGGAAATCGACGCGGCGGAAGGAAAATCCGCACCCATGTATGGCATCGAGCGCTTCGCCTTCTACGAACAGGCAAAAAAAGCCTATTGCGTCATCACCACGGGCGAAACCCGGTTTTATGGCTGCTTCCTTCTGACGAAGGGTGTCATTCCGCCGGCGAAGTAAGGCCAAAAACGGGAAAATTGCGCCGGCCGCCCACCTTCATGACAATTTCAAGTTGTTATGGCAAAAACTTCCACTAGGCTTGAAAAACCAACCGGAGGTGTGCGGATCATGACCCAATATGTCGTGGCGTTCTGGAATGTCGAAAACCTGTTTGCGCCGGAGGGTTATCCGGCGCGTGAGCCGTGGATTGCCGAACGGCTGAAGAACGATCTGAAAGGCTGGACCGAGGATTTGTTCAAAACCAAGGTCAAGCAACTCGGCCTGATCATAAGCCAGATCGGCGGCGCGGGACCGGATCTGCTCGGTGTGTGCGAAGTCGAGAACCGTTTCGTTCTGGAGACGCTGGCGGAACATCTGAACGACCTCATGCCCGCACGTTCTTATCGTGTCGTGCATGCCGATTCCAGCAAGGACCAGCGCGGCATCGATACCGCCTTCATCTATGACAGCAAAAAGCTGCTGATCAACGAGAACGAGATTTTCAGCCATTTCGTGATGCGCCGCACCGGCACGCGCGACATTACCCAATGCACCTTCATCACAAAGGGCGGCCGCCAGCTTATCGCGCTCTCCAATCACTGGCCGTCGCGCTCTGGCGGCGCGGTGGAAAGCGCCGGTTTTCGCATGACGGCCGGCGAAACGCTGGGCTACTGGCACCAGCGTATCCGGGAAGAGAAAGGCAACGACATTGCCGTCGTCGCCTTCGGCGACTTCAACGACGATCCTTCCGATGCATCGCTACGCTACCACGCCAATTCCACCCGCGAGCGCGACGATGTCGAGAACTCGCAATCGGCCATGTTCTACAATCTCACATGGAATTATCTGCGCCAGCCGGTAGTCGATTCCGTCGGCACGGCAAGAACGATCTACGGCACGCTCTATTTCAACGGAGACGCCAATATCTTCGATCAGATCCTCGTTTCCCGATCGCTTCTGACCGGTAGCAGCGGCTTCAAGGCGCGTGAGGAGACGGCAAAAATCGAAGCCATTGCCGCCATGGTCAGCCACA
This sequence comes from Agrobacterium tumefaciens, assembly GCA_025560025.1. Taxonomy (NCBI): domain Bacteria; kingdom Pseudomonadati; phylum Pseudomonadota; class Alphaproteobacteria; order Hyphomicrobiales; family Rhizobiaceae; genus Agrobacterium; species Agrobacterium tumefaciens. Next base: position 1,677,835 of record CP048485.1, read on the forward strand.
GCAAGAATGAGGGGCCGATCCGCTTCGGCCTGTCGAAAGGCGATGCGGTCAAAAACGTCAATCTCGGTGGGTTCTCCGATCACTTCCCCGTTTCGGTGGTTGTCGAGGAAGACGACACCATCGTTTGACAGCACATCGAAAACAAAAAGGCCGGAGCTTTCGCTCCGGCCTCCATATTTTCCCAACAAGCAATGAAGCTTAGTTGACGGCCTTGTCGACCAGCTTGTTCTTGCCGATCCAGGGCATCATGCCGCGCAGCTTGGCGCCGACTTCTTCGATCTGGTGGGAGTCGTTGTTGCGACGGATACCCTTGAAGCGAGCGCCGCCGGCCTTCCATTCCTGCATCCACTCGGAGGTGAACTTGCCGGTCTGGATGTCGTGCAGGACGCGCTTCATTTCAGCCTTGGTGTCGGCGGTGATGATGCGCGGACCAGTGACGTATTCGCCCCACTCAGCCGTGTTGGAGATCGAGTAGTTCATGTTGGCGATGCCGCCTTCATAGATCAGGTCGACGATCAGCTTCACTTCGTGCAGGCACTCGAAATAGGCCATTTCCGGTGCGTAACCGGCTTCGACCAGGGTTTCGAAACCGGCGCGGATCAGTTCGACGAGACCGCCGCACAGAACGACCTGTTCGCCGAAGAGGTCGGTTTCGCACTCTTCCTTGAAGTTGGTTTCGATGATGCCCGAACGGCCGCCGCCAACGCCGCAGGCGTAGGAGAGAGCGAGTTCAAGGGCGTTGCCGGAAGCGTTCTGATGAACGGCAACGAGGCAGGGAACGCCGCCGCCCTTCTGGTATTCGCCGCGAACCGTGTGGCCAGGGCCCTTCGGTGCGATCATGACGACGTCAAGCGATGCCTTCGGCTCGATGAGGCCGAAGTGAACATTGAGGCCGTGTGCGAAAGCAATTGCTGCGCCATCACGGATGTTGCCGGCGATGTCGGCCTTGTAGATGTCGGCCTGGAGTTCGTCCGGCGTCGCCATCATCAGAAGGTCGCCCCACTTGGCGGCTTCGGCAACGGTCATGACCTTGAAGCCGTCGGCTTCGGCCTTCTTGACGGTCGGCGAACCGGCCTTCAGAGCGATGACGACGTTCTTGGCGCCGGAATCCTTGAGGTTCAGCGCATGGGCGCGGCCCTGGGAACCGTAGCCGACAACGACGACGTTCTTGGACTTGATGAGATTGAGATCGGCATCACGATCATAATAAACGCGCATTTTATGGTCCTTCCCTAATGCTTGTCTCTCAGTTGTCTGAACCGGAATGTCAGGCGGATTTGCCGCTGAGTTCCGAATGTACCTTTTCCGTGCCGTAGAGGGTCAGAAAGGCGACGACCGCCTTCTTCGCCCGGGCGGAAAAATCCTTGTCCGGCGCCTCGCCCAAAAGCATGCGCACATGCAGATCCGAAACGATGAGGCCGTAAAAACTGCGATATGCCTCCTCGGCATCATCGAAACGCAGATAGCCGGAACGGCGACCCGCTTCGATCAGCCCACGCGCTCGCCGGTCGATCTGGCGACGGCCGCGTTCCAGCAGCAGATCGCCGAGCTTCGAGCCATCACGGCTCGCCTGCCCTATCGCCAGACGGTTAAGCGCCAGCGACACGTCACCTGCCAGCACATCCAGCAGATCATGCGCGAAAACCTCGAGGTGATCGGCAAGCTGCGGTGCGGAAACGCGGTCGCCCGCCTTTTCGAAGGTGCGGACCTTGCTCTGCTGAAAGGTGATCATCGCCGCCAGCAGGCCGTCCCGGTCGCCGAACCACTTATAGAGGCTTTCCTTGGAACAGTTGGCGGCGCGCGCCAGCCCCGATGTGGTGAGCGCTTTCTCGCCGCCCTCGACCAATAGACGCAATGCCTGATCCAGAACGGCGTTCTGGCGCGGCGAAAATTCCTGCGCTGTGATCGGGTCGGAAGCCAAGTCTTTCCACTCCAGGGGCTTGATTAATGTACCGTACGGTACGGTTCGAGCGCCATTTAAGCGGAGGCAGCGTTGGGGTCAAGCGGATTCTTCGGGGGAGGACGAGAATTGACGTGTTGCCCCGGAGCGGGACTGCAAGCTTGAGGTGAACCTCCAGGGAATTTTGCGTGGGTAGCGGACCGAGGTGGGTGGGGCTTACCCCCCTCTGCCCTGCCGGGCATCTCCCCCTCAAGGGGGGAGATCGACTCGTTGTTGGGTCTCGCCCATCTCAACGTTTGCGAATGGAGCGGTGGTAGGGCCTCCTGCCGATCTCCCCCCTTGAGGGGGAGATGCCCGGCAGGGCAGAGGGGGGTAAGCCCCACCCGCCACGATCCACTAACCGACGCACAACCTTCCCAACTACCCAGCCGCGCTGATCTCCCGCGATGCATCGATATCCCGCGACGGCGACAGTCCGTAAAAGCGGCTATATTCACGACTGAACTGCGACGGGCTCTGGTAACCGACGCGATGACCGGCGGTGCCCGCATCCAGCCGCTCCAGCAGCATCAGCCGGCGCGCCTCATGCAGCCGCAGCTGCTTCTGGTACTGAACCGGTGTCATGGCCGTGATCGTCTTGAAGTGATGATGGAAGGACGAGACGCTCATGCCAATATGATCGGCCAGATCCTCGATACGCAGCTGGCGTGCGAAATTCTCGCGCAGCCAGGCAATGGCGCGGGCGATGCGGTTGCCATGGCTGCCGGCCGCGATGATGTTCATAAGCTGCCCACCCGCCGGTCCGGTCAGAATGCGATAGAGGATTTCCTGCTCGATCAGCGGTGCCATGGCCGCGATGTCCGCCGGACGGTCGAGCAGACGCAACAGGCGAATGGCCGCATCGAGAAGTTCCGGCGTGGCCGTATTGACGACGATGCCGCGCTGCGCATTCGCGGGCTCGGCGGGCGGATCGATGGGCACGCGCCGCATGAGATCGAGCAGTTTTTCGCTGTCGATGGCAAGCGCAATGCAGAAATGTGGCACCTCCCTGCTCGCCTCCACCACCCGCCACGCAACCGGCAGATCAAGCGAGGTCAGGAGATAATCGCCCGCGCCGTAATTGATGGTGTCGGTTCCCAGCTGAACGCTTTTCGAGCCCTGGATCACCATGGCGAGACGGGGGCGATAGCTGCCGTGGCATGGGGCGCTTGGCGTCGTGCGCCGGCTGATGCCGAGGGAGTCGATTGCCGTCTGCACCTCGCCGTCCTCGGCGGTATGCCGCGCGGCGATGGAGGCGATCTCCTGATAGACATTGAACGGCAAGGACATGGGGGGAAATCCCTTAACTGAAAGCAGAGATGCGGCTGATGCCTTTTATCTAGAAAGCCGCGCGGCCTGCGCAAAGAGTGCCCCACCATATTTTTGCAGGATCGTGCAAAAAGCTCGGAGGATCGCTCTAACGCCGCGTCCCGCTTCCATCGCATATTCCGTCGTCCCCAACTCCCGAAAGGATATTCAGATGGCTATTGCTAGAGGTTACGCTGCGACCGATGCGTCCAAGCCGCTTACCCCATTCACCTTCGAACGCCGCGAGCCGAATGATGACGACGTCGTCATCGACATCAAATATGCCGGCATCTGCCACTCGGACATCCACACTGTCCGCAACGAATGGAAGAACGCCGTCTACCCGATCGTTCCCGGCCATGAAATCGCCGGTGTCGTGAAAGCTGTCGGCTCCAAAGTCACGAAGTTCAAGGTCGGCGACCATGTCGGCGTCGGCTGCTTCGTCGATTCCTGCATCGGCTGCGCCACCCGCGATCTCGACAACGAGCACTACATGCCCGGCCTCGTCCAGACCTATAATGACGTCGACCCCTTCACGAAAACCGCGACCCATGGCGGTTACTCCGACTCGATCGTCGTCAAGGAAGGTTATGTCCTGTCGATCCCGGACAACCTGCCGCTCGACGCTTCCGCACCGCTGCTGTGCGCCGGCATCACGCTCTATTCGCCGCTGCGCCGCTGGAATGCCGGCCCCGGCCAGAAGGTCGCGATTGTCGGCATGGGCGGCCTTGGCCATATGGGCGTCAAGCTCGGCGCGGCCATGGGCGCGGATATCACCGTCCTTTCCCAGACCCTGTCGAAGAAGGAAGACGGCCTGAAACTCGGCGCGAAGGACTATTACGCCACCAGCGACGCCTCGACCTTCGAGAAGCTGGCCGGCACCTTCGACCTGATCATCTGCACGGCCGGCGTCGCCATCGACTGGAACGCCTATCTCGGCCTCCTGAAGCCCAAGGGCAGCATGGTCGTCGTCGGTGCGCCGGAACATGCTATCCCGGTGCACGCCTTCTCGCTCATCATCGGCGCGAAGAACCTGTCCGGCTCGATGATCGGTTCGATCAAGGAAACCCAGGACATGCTGGATTTCTGCGGCGAGCACAACATCGTCTCGGAGATCGAGACGATCAACATCCAGGACGTCAACGAAGCCTATGAGCGCGTATTGAAGAGCGATGTGCGGTATCGCTTCGTCATCGATATGGCGTCGCTCGACGCTTGAGTGTTGGATTGGGCACACACGCCACATCCACACGCCGTCGCCCCGGACTAGATTCGGGGTCCAGCCAGCCCAAGTCCTTGGGCTGAAAAAACTCTTCTCGCCGCGCAGACACGCGTCGGCTGGATGCCGGATCAAGTCCGGCATGACGGAGGAGTAGTTTGGTGCAGCTATCATAACACAAGGGCGGGAAGCCATGCTTCCCGCCCTTGTCATTTGCCCGCCCGACCCTCAGGCCTCGTCCTTCAACGTCTCTTTCTGGGTGATCAGCCGCGCGCTGTGCTGGCCGCTCAGGTAAATCCACAGCCAGCTCCACGCCACCGCCAGCCGCGACCGCGTCCCGATCAAAAAGTAGATATGGGCAAGCCCCCATATCCACCATGCCAGCACGCCCTTGAGCTTGAACCTGCCGAAATCGATCACCGCCGCACGTTTGCCGATGGTCGCCAGATTGCCCTGATGGCTGTAGCGGAAGGGCGGTGGTGACGGCTGGCCGGCCAGCCGCGCCTTGATGACCTTCGCGACATAGGCGCCCTGCTGCTTTGCCGCAGGGGCTATACCCGGCACCGGCTTGCCGTTCTCCTGATTGACGGCGGCCGTATCACCGATGACGAAGATATTCGGATCGTCTTCCAGACTGAGATGAGGTCCGACGATGGCCCGCCCTGCCCGGTCGGCGGCGGCGTTGAGCCATTTCGCGGCTGGCGACGCCTGCACGCCGGCGGCCCAGACAACGGTGCGGCATGGATAATAGGTCTCGCCGACCGTCACGCCCTCATCGCTGCACGCCGTCACCGGCGTACCGAGCAGAACCTCGACACCGAGTTTTTCGAGCGCTTCCTTCGCATAGGCCGAAAGATCCTCCGTGAAGACCGGTAGAACGCGAGGGCCGGCCTCGACGAGCAGTACCCGGGTCTTTCTGGTATCCACATTACGGAATTCCGCCGGCAGCGCCTTGTGGGCCAGTTCGGCGATCATGCCCGCCATTTCCACACCCGTCGGGCCTGCGCCGATGATAACGAAGGTCAACAGCGCCTGCCGTTCTTCTTCACTGGTGGCGAGTTCGGCCCGCTCGAAAGCCAGAAGCAGGCGGCGACGGATTGTCGTCGCATCTTCGAGTGTCTTGAGACCGGGGGCAGAACGCTCCCACTCGTCGCGGCCGAAATAGGCGTGGCGGGCGCCGGTGGCCAGCACCAGCGTATCGAAGCCGATGACCTGACCCGAACTAAGATGCACGGTCCGCGCCGTCCGGTCTATGCCGTTCACCTCCGCAAGCAGGGTCGTGACCTCCTTGCGGTCGCGATAGAGATGGCGGATCGGCCAGGCGATTTCGGATGTCGCGAGAGCCGTCGTCGCAACCTGATAAAGCAATGGCTGGAACAGGTGGTGATTGCGACGATCTATCAATGTGATGCGGACAGGGGCCCCCTCCAGCCCGTGTACCAGTTGCAAACCGCCGAAGCCTCCACCCACGACGACAACATGATGTTCTTGCATATGTCTCTGCCTTCATAAGCTCGCGCACGGAGCATGCGCCGGCAAACTATAGGCAAAAAAATTGACTTTGGTTATGAAATAGCCTGACCGCAGGCCTGACAAAAACGCCGGACTGTTTCAGCCATGCCATATTCAAGCGCATCCGCCGTCAGCCCGTGACCGATGGAAACCTCAGCCAGATAAGGGATACGTTTCATCAGACTGGGCAGGTTTGCGACGGTGAGGTCATGGCCGGCATTGACGGCAAGCCCGAGCGCTCTGGCATGATCCGCCGTCTGTCCGAGCTTTTCGAGAAGCGCCTCACCCTTTTGCGGATCGTCAAAACAGCCGCCATAGGGGCCGGTGTAAAGTTCGATACGCGCCGCGCCCGTTTCCGCCGCCAGTTCCACCGGCTCGCGCTCCCCATCGCCATCAGCAAAAAGCGAGACGCGCATGCCGCCAGCCTTCAGGCGTCCCACAACGTCTCTCAGAAAAACGCCGTGCTTGCGGAAATCCCAGCCGTGGTCGGAGGTCGCCTGCGACGGATCGTCGGGCACCAGCGTCACCTGTTCCGGCTGCGTCTTTTCGCAAAGAACGAGAAAGTCCTCGGTCGGATACCCCTCAATGTTGAATTCCGCGCCGGGGAAGCTGTCATCGATCAGCGCGCGCAGGACGGGCAGGTCCGAAAAGCGGATATGGCGCTGGTCGGGACGAGGGTGTACAGTGAGCCCGCTTGCACCCGCAGCGAGTGCCAAATGCCCGAAATGCGCGACATCCGGCCATGGAAGATCGCGACGGTTGCGCAGCATGGCAATTGCGTTCAGATTGACGGAAAGTTTCGCGGGCATGACATCGGGCTCCGGTTCGGAATTGACATCCTGTTTCACGCAGGTTGACGCCAACCGCAAGGAGGCCGATAAAATTTTTTGGAATACGGGAACGAAAACACACAATACACGTTACGGTTCTTATGTAGCGTTTGGCATGATGTCTTGATCAGAGGGGTCGTCGCAGGGGAACACGCGATCGGCGCCAGTTAAAAAACGGGCACACTGTCAAAGAGCGCAAAGGGGGAGACGATGCAGGATGGCCGTATGCCGTTTGAACACGGCGACGAGGACAAACCCAATTCAAGAAACAGCGGTTTCCTTCCGGATATAAGTCTGCCCTCCTCCCTGCCCGCGGAACCAGTCCCCATCGCCGACATGGCCAATATCTTCGGAGTAACGCACCGGACCCTGCATTTTTATGAGGAGAAGGCGCTGCTGACGTCGAAGCGCATTGGCCAGATGCGGGTCTATACCCACCGCAACGTCAAGCGCATGGCGGTCATCAATGTCTGTCGCGAAGTGGGCATTTCCGTCGCCGCCATTACCGAGATCATGGAAAAACTTGTCCGCTCGCTCTCGCAGGAAGAGGCGGACGACATCTTCCACGCGGCGCTGAGGCAGCGAAAGAGGGAATTGACGGCCGAGCTTTCCACCCTTCAACGTCAGGCGCAGCAGATCGAGGAACTGCTCGTCACCGACAGCGATGCGGACGGACTGGATGCCGGGGAACGGGCGCCAACCAGGGACATCGCGCTGACCGACGCCGAGCGGAAATGCCTGGAGCTGATGGCGGAGGGTTATGCGCCGGTGCGGCTCGCCCGTGCCCTTGGTATTTCAGGCAGCGACCTCAATGTGCTGGAAGCGAAAATCATCGGCAAGTTCAATGCCAGCAACCGCTTTCAGGCGGTCGCCAAGGCGGTCCTGCTCGGCGTCATCCGCGCTTAGTCAAGATCAGCGAACGATTGTCAGTGTCTCTGCTGCACGGGTAATGGCGGTGTAAAGCCACCTTTCGCGCGAATCCCGGAAGGCATAACTCTCATCGAAGAGAACCACATTGTTCCATTGCGAACCCTGCGCTTTGTGCACTGTGAGCGCATAGCCGAAATCGAACTCGTCATAACGCTTGCGCGTGGACCACGGAATTTCCGTCTCCACATCCTCGAACGCGGCCTTCAGCAATTTGATCTTGGCAGCACCGCGATCCATATCGTCGTCTTCGGGCCGGATCATGAGATTGATGCCGGGCTTCACCGTCTCACGCGAAGAACTCATGACCTGCCAGAGCGAACCGTTCAGCAGGCCCTTGGCCGGATCGTTCCTCAGGCAAACCAGCTTGTCGCCGGATTGCGGATAATCGGCCGTAAAGCCCTTCAGCTCGCGAAGCCGCTGGTTATAACGGCGGCGGGTGCGATTGGTGCCGACAAGCACCTGGTCGGCATCGAGCACCAGCGACTGCGTCACCTCGGATTTGGAGATCACCTGTGCTGCGCCGTAATCGCCACGCATGATCTCGCGGCCCTCCCGCACATCCATGGCAAGATGGATGATGGGATTGTCCTTGGCCTGACGATGGATTTCCGACAGCAGATAATCGGGCTCCTGCTCGGTGAAGAAGCCACCACCCGAAACCGGCGGCAGCTGGCCGGGATCGCCAAGCACGAGGATCGGCGTGCCGAAACTCATCAGATCCTTGCCGAGCTGCTCGTCCACCATGGAACATTCGTCGATGATGATGAGTGCCGCCTTGGCAAGCGGGCTCTGGCGGTTGATGGAGAACATCGGCGCGATGGATGTCTTGCCGGTTTCCTCATCTTCCACCGTTTCTTCACCGCGCGGGCGATAGATTAGCGAATGAATGGTGCGGGCGTTGGTGGCGCCGCGTGAGCGCAACACCTGCGCCGCCTTGCCGGTGAAGGCCGCAAACAGCACTTCACCATCGACATTTTCCGCGAAATGTTTGGCAAGCGTCGTCTTGCCGGTTCCGGCATAACCGAACAGCCGGAAAACCGGCGTCCGGCCTTCCTTCAGCCAGCGGGAAACAGCCTTCAGCGCTTCGTCCTGTTGCGGTGAAAATAACATGCGCCCTCATCGCAGGATTCGAGCACCATGCGCAACAGAAAAAGAACGAAAGATGAATCGCCGCGTGAGAATGCGGCAATAAAACACGGCTGGTTTTTAAGCCGTGGTCGCTATCATCCCTCGTATGAAGATATTGATTCTCGGCGCAACAGGTTTCATCGGTTCGGAGGTTCTTAAAAGCCTGCACCTCCACGGGCATGCCGTGACGGGGCTGGCGCGTTCGGTCACCCGCGCCCGCGACAAATGGCCTTTCGCCAACTGGGTCTCAGCCGATCTTTCCAAGATGACTCACGCGACAGACTGGTCATCGCTCGTCCATGACCATGACGCCATTGTCAATTGTGCGGGCGCTCTGCAGGACGGCCTGTCGGATAACCTTGCCGCGACGCAGGAAAAGGCGATGCTGGCGCTTTATGAAGAAGCGGCACAGACGGGCGGCAGACGGATAATCCAGATATCGGCCCGCACGGCGGGGGCCGCATCCGGCCTGCCCTTCCTCGCCACCAAACGCCGCGCCGATGAGGCGCTCGCCGCAAGCGGTCTGCCTCACGTCATTCTGCGCCCCGCACTGGTGGTTGGGCGAAACGCGCACGGCGGCACGGCACTTGTGCGCGCACTTGCAGGCTTTCCCTTCGTGGTGCCGCTCGTCAATGGACAAATCGCCGTCCGGACGGTCGCGGTGGAGGATGTGGCAGCCGTGGTATGTGCGGCGATCGACGGCGAAATCCCGGCGGACAGCGATCTCGAACTCGCCGCGAAGGAAACGCTGACATTGCAGGACGTGGTCGCCAGACACCGGCAATGGCTGGGCCTGCCCCGTGCTCCGATCATAAATCTTCCCGCCGCCTTAATGCGCCCCGTCGGCCTTGTGGCGGATGCCGCAGGCAAACTCGGCTGGCGGTCGCCGCTGCGTTCGACCGCCATGACGGTCATGTCGGAAGGCGTCGTGACGGAGAATGAAGCAGGAGCGGCGATGGCCTCACTCAAGACCCTGGAACAGACGCTGGCCGCTCACCCTTCCGGCGTGCAGGACCTGTGGTTTGCCAGATTATATCTGCTGAACCCCCTGATCGTTCTCTGCCTGTCTCTATTCTGGCTGCTATCCGGCCTCATGCCGCTGCTGAATATCACTGGAGCAGCGGCGCATTTCCTGCCCTTTATGCCGCACACGTCGGCTGTCATTCTAACGCTCGCCACCTGCCTCATCGATATAGCTCTCGGCATCGCCGTCCTGCTGCGGCCTCTCGCCAGAAAGGCGCTTGTCGCCATGCTGCTGGTCAGCGCCGCTTATCTGGCCGGCGGCAGCCTGCTGGAACCGACCCTTTGGCTCGACCCGCTCGGTCCTCTGGTCAAGGTTCTGCCTTCCGTCGCCCTGACGCTCGTTGCCCTCGCCACCTTGGATGAACGCTGATGACACTTGAGGAACTGCTGCGGCTTGCCCATGTCATCGGCGCGACGGTGCTGTTCGGCACCGGCGCGGGCATTGCCTTTTTCATGGTGATGGCACGGCGGACGGCCAGCCCGGCGCTGATCGCCCATGTCTCAGGCACCGTCGTCATCGCCGACACGGTCTTTACCGCCACCGCCGCGATCATCCAACCGGTCACCGGATATTTTCTCGCGCGCATCATCGGCTGGCCGCTGACCGAGGGCTGGATCGCCCTTTCGCTAGGCCTTTATGTCTTCACCGGCATTTTCTGGCTGCCGGTGGTGTGGATACAGATCAGGCTGCGCGATATCGCCCGCGACTGCGCCGCCAACGGACAGGCCCTGCCGGCGCAATGGTTCCGCCTTTACCGCATCTGGTTCGCCTGCGGTTTTCCCGCCTTTTTCGCGGTTCTCGGCATCATCTGGCTCATGCTCAACAAGCCGGACATTCCCCTGTTCGGCTGATGCGGCTCAATTGACCGCCTGTCGTTCGACAAGCTGCGCCAGCTGCTCCGCAACCGTGTTCCAGCCGTCGAAGAAACCCATCTCGGCATGCCTGTCGCGATCTTCAGGATTTCTGTGCATGGCATAGGCCACATATTCCATGCCGTCAGGGTGGTCGCGAAATGTCATGACGGCGGTAAGAAACGGGCGGGCGGATGGACGAAAGCCTTCGGTCAGCGCATCGGTGAAGACCAGACGCTCCTCATGATCCACCGCGAGAAAACATCCGCTTATGTGATCGCCGAATGCCTTGCCGTCCTCACTGTAGCGCGTCTCGAACGCGCCGCCGGGGTAAAGCTCCATTTTCTCGACGCGGCATTGGCCGGGATGCGGCACCCACCATTGTTCAAGGCTGGTCTTGTCGACCCACGCGTTCCAGACGAGCCGGCGCGGCGCCCTGATGATGCGTGAAATCTTCAGGTCGAGATCGGGATTGAAACTCTCGGTCATTGGTCATTCTCCCCTTTGCTGGACAGCCTGTCCTGTTGCGCAATGACGAATTGTTCGAGCCTGTCGGTGCGGCCTTCCCAGATGGCGCGTTGTTGCGACAACCAGCCATCGAGCATCGAAAATCGCTGCTTTTCCAGTGAGCAGAACCGCACCCGCCCCTGCTTGCGCGTCACGATCAGCCCGGCCTCTTCCAGCTGGCGGATATGTTTCATGAACGACGGCAAGGCCATGGCGAAGGGTTCCGCAAGCGTGCCGATGCTCGCATCGCCACCCCCCAGCCGCAAAAGAACGGCCCGGCGGGTCGGATCGGCAAGAGACTGGAAGATATCGTTGAGCGCTTCTGAATAGTTTTCCATAAGGCTAACTATCACGACAAAACACTTAGCTCAATGGATAAGTTTAAAAATCGCAAAAATCGCGATGCAATGGGGAATAAACCGGTATCCTGCGGTGTCTCTTGATGTGCTGGCGGCAGAGGCCGCCCGAACCAAGGAGGATATGTCCATGAAGATCCGCTTTATCGTTCCCGCCCTCGTTCTGGCATTTGCCGGAACGGCCTATGCGGCCCCTGCGGTCGAAACGGTCAAGACCGAAAAAGGCAATGTTCTTGCCGGCGAAAAAGGCATGACGCTCTACACTTTCAAGAACGACAAGAAGGGCGTATCCAATTGCTATGACAAATGCGCGGTGAACTGGCCGCCGTTTTTCGCAGCCACAGGCGACAAGGCCGAGGGGGCCTATTCGATCGTGACGCGCAAGGACGGCAAGATGCAATGGGCAAAGGACGGCATGCCGCTCTATTACTGGGTCAAGGACACGAAAAAAGGCGACGCCACCGGCGACGGTATGAACGGTGTATGGGATGCCGCAAAACCCTGATGGCATGAATGACGAAAAGCGGGGGAGCCTCTCCCCCGCAGCCGGCAGCTTCGAAACGGAGATGCTGGCGCTGATACCCATGCTGCGGCGTTATTCCCGCAGCCTTTCCCGTTCCGACGCAGATGGCGAAGACCTTCTGCAGGATTGCGTGGAAAAGGCGCTGACGAACAGGCGGCAATGGCGCGGAACGGCCCTGAAATCATGGGCTTACACGATAATGACGAATCTTTATCGCAACCGCCACCGCGCCGAGAAACGTCACCCGTCCGAGAGCCTCGACGGCCATGAGAGCATCGCCATTGCCGACACCCTCGGCGATACGCTGGAGAATGACCGGCTGCACGGCGCTCTGGCGCTTCTTTCACCCGAAATGCGCGCCGTGCTGATGCTGGTGACGGTGGAAGGTTACAGCTATCAGGAGGCGGCCGAGACGTTGTCGATCCCGGTCGGAACCGTCATGTCCAGACTGTCCCGCGCCCGCGAAACCCTTCGCCAGCATCTGGCGGCGGATAATATCATTCCCCTGCGGAGACCAAGATGAAAAGGCTAGAGGCCATAACCGAAGACGATCTGCACGCCTATGTCGACGGACTGTTGTCCGACGATGACCGCGCGGCTGTCGAGGCCTGGCTGACCGAGAGGCCGGAAGAGCAGAGCCGCGTGGAGGACTGGAAAAAACAGGCCGAAACCCTGCGACAGACATTCGCCGCCTATGCCGCTTCGCATCCGCACGACATGTCGATGCTTGCTGCCAAGAAAACCAGGCCCGCATGGCGGCTGAAACCGCTTCTCCTGCGAACGGCCGCCGCCTTGCTGATCTTCACCGCAGGTGCCGTGGCCGGCAGGCTTTTGCCGCAGTCCTTCTCCACACCGCAGGACGTGGTGCTGGCAGCGCTGCCGACGGATATTCCCGCACAGGCAAAATCCGCCTATCTCATCTATGCGAGCGAGGTGCGCCATCCCGTCGAGGTCGGAGCCGGAGAGCAGCAGCACCTTGCGACATGGCTCGGCAAGCGGCTCGGTTATCCCTTCGCCATCCCTGATCTTTCCAAACTCGGATACGACCTGGTTGGCGGGCGTCTCATTCCCGTCAGCGGCAAGCCCGGCGCGATGCTGATGTATCAGGACAAGACCGGCCGCCGGGTGACGGTTCTGATCGGCCATAATGAGGAAAACCGTACCACCAGCTTCCGCATGGCCAGCGCCGATGGCATCGAGACCTTCTACTGGATCGACAACGAACTCGGTTACGCCGTGTCAGCCGAACTGACACGCGACGAGGTGCAGGCAATCGCAGAGGAATGTTACCGTCAGTTTCCGGCTTAAACCTATTTCAGCATCGGCCAGAGGCTGATGACGAGAAGGACCGCCATGGTGATGTTGAACCATTTGAGCCGCACGGGAACGGACAGCCAGTCGCGCAGCGCCGAGCCGAAGCCCGCCCAGCTTGAAACACTGGGCAGATTGACGGCGGCGAAAACCACACCGACGATCAGAACGGTGACAAAATATTGTCCCTCATCCGTATAGGTCGCCATGGCGGTCACGGCCATTACCCACGCCTTGGGATTGACCCACTGAAAGGCGGCAGCGGCGGTAAAGCTCATCGGCACCGAGGCCGCCGTCCCCTCGTTCAGGCTGCGGGATGTGCCGATCTTCCAGGCGATCCAGACAAGATAAAGCCCGCCTGCAAATTTCAGCCCGGTATAAAGCAGGGGCACGGAATGCAGCAGCGCGCCAAGCCCAAATCCGACGCCAATCAGCAGCGACAGGAAACCGGCTCCGATGCCCAGCATATGGGGAATGGTGCGGCGGAAACCGAAATTCACGCCGGAGGCAAAAAGCATCATGTTGTTCGGGCCGGGCGTGATGGAGGTGGTGAACGCAAACAGCACCAGCGCGATGAAGGTTTCGGGATTCATGATTTCTCCTGTGAAAAGACCCTATCCACTAGCCCACCATCAAACCAGCCCGATCATCCGATCGGCGAAGTCAAATTTTTTGATGGATCGATCATTCCCATGCCGGGTTTGAGAAGTCGGAACAAAGGACTATTGTCCCATCAACAAGCGCTGGAGCAAACCGATGTATGACGACATTCCTTCCGTCACCCTGCCATCCGGAAAAGAGGTTCCAGCCCTTGGCCTCGGCACCTGGAACATGGGCGATAGCCGATCATCCGCGACCCGGGAGGTTGAGAGCATTCGCAAGGCGATCGATCTCGGCATGACACTGATCGACACAGCTGAAATGTATGCGGACGGCCGATCTGAAGAGGTGGTGGGCAAGGCAATCTCCGGCCGCCGCGACGAGGTGTTTCTGGTCAGCAAGGTCTATCCCTGGAACGCCAGCGCCCGAGGCACAGTGGAGGCCTGCGAAAACAGCCTCGCAAGGCTCGGCACTGACCATCTCGATCTTTATCTGCTGCACTGGCGCGGCGAACATCCGCTGGCAGAAACGGTTGCGGCTTTCGAGAGGCTGAAAAAAGACGGCAAGATCGGCAACTGGGGTGTCTCGAATTTCGATACCGATGACATGGAGGAGCTTTTCGCTGTCCCCGACGGCAAAAATTGCGCCGCCAATCAGGTTCTTTACAACCTGTCCCGACGCGGGCCGGAATTTTTGCTTCTGCCCTGGTGCCAGCAACATGGCGTGCCTCTGATGGCCTATTCCCCCATCGAGCAGGGCCGCATCCTCAACAACCACGAACTCATCCGCATCGCCAAGGCCTATCAGGCAACCCCGGCACAGCTGGCACTGGCCTTTCTGCTGGAAAGGGACGGCGTCATCGCCATCCCGAAATCCGCCAGCGTCTCCCGCGTCGAGGAGAACCGTGGCGCCACCGACCTTGAAATAACCGAAGAGGACTGGGCCGCGCTGGACGCCGCCTTCCCGCCGCCGACGCGCAGGATACCGCTGGAAATGCTGTGATCTAACAGGGCATTGAGAGGTTTTTCGGAATCAGGCAATCAAGCCTTTGAATCGAAATGTGAGCGTTTGGGGGGTACTTTGGCCACCGGGGCAATCGCGCCCATTGGCTACCCGCTGTAACCGCCAGCGACGGCGCGGCCAACCGCGCCGCCATGCCTTGGGACAAACCGTAATTTATTACGGTATGCGCTGCTCATATTCCTCTTTCAGCCCCAGCCAGCTATCCCAGAAGGGTTTGGGCTCCTTTTCCTGAAGACGGGCGGCGAGAATATCGAGATGCGCGTGCCAGCCAGCGCTGACATTGAGCTTGGTCGTCCGGTCCACCAGCCTGCGATGGACCAGTGTCAGAAGCACATCCTTGCCCAGAGCCTGAAGCTCGATCGACACCTCTCCGCCCTCGCCCCAGCTGAAGACGAGGCGATGTGGCGGAATGACGGTGATGATGCGCGAGGCCATCCTGTTCTCTTCGGAAAACCCTTCCGGGCGGTGGCCAGGCGGATCGGAAAGCTCGTCGTTGCGCCAGACCAGTTCGAAAGGCGCATCAGGCGCAAGCCGCATTTCCCCCGATGCCAGCCAGCGGCGGCGAAGCTCGCTTTGTGTCAGATAGGCCCATACCCGGTCGATCGGCCCCGGCAGGAGCCGTTCTATCTTCAGGGTAGCCGGCTCGACGAGACGGCCATAGGCGTCAGGCATTGCAATATCAGCCATTGTCATTTCCTCCATCTGCAGGGGATTTTCCCTGATCTTCCTCCCTGAGCATCTGCTCAAGAATATCGAGGCGGCTGTTCCAGAACTGCCGGTAGAAATCCAGCCATTCATGCGCGTCTGCCAAAGGTTCCGGCGCAAGGCGGCAAACATGTGTGCGCCCCCTCACCTCACGGCGGATTAGCCCAGCATTTTCCAGCGCCTTGATGTGTTTCGAGGCCGCCGCAAGCGATATGTCGAACGGCTCAGCCAACTGGCTTACCGTTCGCTCCCCACGGGAAAGATCGCGCAGCATCGTGCGCCGCGTCGCATCGCCAAGCGCATGAAAGACAGTATCGAGATGTGGAACAGATAATTCAACCATGTTGTTGAATATAGGCCATCAGCACGGAAAGTCAACCATATGGTTGAATATAAATTGATCCGAGCGAAGCCCATAAAAAAACCCGCGGCGAACCGCGGGCTGATATTCCAGCATTTGCTCCGAAAACGGAAATTACATCCCCTGCGAGCCACGGTTCATCGCGGCAATACCCGTGCGGCAGATCTCGATCAGGCCGAGCGGCTTGATGATGGCGACGAACTGGTCGATCTTCGACGACTTGCCGGTGATCTCGAAGATGAAATGCTCAACGGTCGCATCCACCACCTTGGCCTGAAACGCATCGGCAAGGCGCAGCGCTTCGGCGCGAACTTCACCTGTGCCAGCCACCTTGATGAGCGCCACTTCGCGCTCGATCGGCCGTTCCTGCCCGAGTTCACGGGCGCGAACGGTGAGATCGAGAACGCGATGCACCGGAACGATGCGTTCCAGCTGCGCCTTGATCTGCTCGAGCACGATCGGCGTGCCGCGCGTGACGATGGTGATGCGCGACAGATGCGCCTCATGTTCCGTTTCCGAAACGGTCAGGCTTTCAATGTTGTAGCCACGGCCGGAAAACAGGCCGATGACCCGGGCAAGCACGCCCGGCTCGTTGCTGACGAGAACCGACAGCGTGTGATTTTCGACGGCAGCCGTTTCCTTCTGGATGAAATAGGCGGAGCCGGTGGGTTGTAGGTGTGCGTTCATGTCCTTTTCCTCTCCCGGCTCAGACTAGCTGACGGCCCTTGGCGTCGATGGCGTTGGCAACAGCTTCATCCGTCGCCTCATCCGGCAACAGCATCTCGTTGTGAGCCTTACCAGACGGGATCATCGGGAAGCAATTGGCAAGATTGGCAACACGGCAATCGAAGATGACCGGCCGGTTGACCGCGATCATTTCTGCAATCTTGTCGTCCAGCTCCTTCGGATCGTCGCAATACATGCCGACCGCGCCATAGGCTTCCGCCAGCTTGACGAAATCAGGCATGGCTTCGGTATAGGAGTTGGACAGGCGGTTGCCGTGCAGCAATTGCTGCCACTGCCGCACCATGCCCATATACTGGTTGTTGAGGATGAAAATCTTCACCGGCAGACCATACTGGATGGCGCAGGACATTTCCTGGATGCACATCTGGATCGAGGCATCGCCGGCAATGTCGATAACCAGTGCTTCCGGATGCGCAACCTGGACGCCGATGGCCGCCGGCAGGCCGTAACCCATGGTGCCAAGACCGCCCGAGGTCATCCAGTGGTTCGGCTCCTCGAAGCCGAAGAACTGCGCCGCCCACATCTGGTGCTGGCCGACTTCGGTGGTGATGTAGGTGTCGCGTCCCTTCGACGCCTCATAAAGCCGCTGCAGGGCATATTGCGGCATGATGACATCATTGGAGTTCTTGTAAGCGAAGGAATTGCGGGCGCGCCAGCGCTCGATCTGCGCCCACCAGTCGGCTGTCTGCGATTTTTCCGGCTTCTTCGGCAAGGCGCGCCACAGGCGGACCATATCCTCCAGAACGTGGCCGACATCGCCGATGACAGGCACGTCAACGCGAACCGTCTTGTTGATCGACGACGGATCGATGTCGATGTGGATTTTCTTGGAATTCGGCGAAAACGCGTTGATGCGACCGGTAATTCGGTCATCGAAACGCGCACCGATGCAGACCATGACGTCGCAATCATGCATCGTCATGTTGGCCTCGTAGGAGCCATGCATGCCCAGCATGCCGAGCCAGTTCTTGCCGGAAGCCGGATAGGCGCCGAGACCCATCAGTGTCGAGGTGATCGGGAAACCCGTCAGCTCAACCAGCTCACGCAGCAGCCGGGTCGCTTCCGGGCCGGAATTGATGACGCCGCCGCCGGTATAGAAGATCGGCTTCTTTGCCTTCGACATCAGTTCGATGGCCGCGTGAATGGCATTGAGATCGCCCTGGACCTTCGGCTTGTAGCTCTTCTGCTGAATGGCGGCGGAAGGCGGTGTGTAGGTGCCGGTGGCGAACTGGATGTCCTTCGGAATATCGACAACGACGGGACCGGGACGGCCCGTCTGCGCGATGCGGAAGGCCTCATGGATGATGCCTGCCAGCTCGTTGACGTCCTTGACCAGCCAGTTGTGCTTGGTGCAGGGGCGCGTGATGCCAACAGTGTCGCATTCCTGAAATGCATCCGAGCCGATCAGCGATGTCGGAACCTGGCCGGACAGGCAGACGAGCGGAATGGAATCCATCAGCGCATCCTGCAGCGGGGTCACCGCATTGGTGGCGCCGGGACCGGACGTGACGAGCATGACGCCGACCTTGCCGGTGGAGCGGGCATAACCTTCGGCCGCATGGCCGGCGCCCTGCTCATGGCGCACGAGAATGTGCTGAATGTCTTCCTGCTGGAAAATCTCGTCGTAGATCGGAAGTACGGCGCCGCCGGGATAACCGAAGATATGCTCGACGCCATTGTCCTTCAGCGCCTGCAGAACGATCTCCGCACCTGTCATGCGATTGCTGTTTTCCGTATTGTCCTTATCCGTCATTGCCTGTTTCCATCCCGCTTTGGCTTTGGATATCGAGGAGCCCGAGGGCCTGTTTGAAGACATAAAAAAAGGCCCCTTAAGGAGCCTCGTTCAGCGCATGGGTGCTTTCGCCGGATGGTTACACCATCCTGCCCATGCGCCGTCCCACCACGATAAGTACGTTAAGATTTTTCATGGGCCGGAGTGTTAGCCAGAAATGCGCCAGCCGTCAACGCATATTGCAGGAAAAAATCGGAGTCGCCTTCTTTTATTGCCGGAAAGGGCGCTTCCACGAAATTTTCGAACACAGCTGATACACCGGTTGTTAAGTATAATCGTTTAATATTGAAAACGCAGATGCTGCCCGAACCACCGCGATCATCCGCATGTACCGGGATAAGACGTGAGTAACGACGAGTTTCATAAGGCGTCCCGTATGGACGACAACGAACGGCGGTCCGGCCAGCAGCCGGCTAACCGCATGCTGGGCCGCGTCATCGCCTGTGATGGCGCCCATGCGACCATTGCCGCCGAAACCGAGATCGGCTCAACCGATGTCGCCCAGCTCTGGTCCGTCGGCCGCCTGATTTCCATCGAAATGGGAACGAGCCGGGTAGCAGCGCTGGTATATGCCATGCGCACCGGCGAAGATTCTTGGTCATCGGACAAGCCGAACAGGCTGTTGATCGACGTGGAACTCGTGGGCGAAGTCTATCGCACCGAGGACGGCAGCGAACGCTTTTCCTCCGGCATTTCCCGTTACCCCTATCTGGGCGCAGTGGCGCATCGCATCCGCACCGGCGACCTTGCCAAGATCTATGACGGCGGCAAGCGTGACAGCTGCGTCATCGGCAAGCTGACGCAGGACGACACGATCGGCGCGGCCATCAACATCCCGCAAATGCTGGCCAAACATTTCGCCGTCGTCGGATCAACGGGTGTGGGAAAGACCACGGCGGTTACCCTGCTGTTGAACAAGGCGATCGAGACGGACCCCAAGCTGCGCGTCCTCATTCTCGATCCGCACAATGAATTTGCGGCCGCTTTTCCCGATCATTCGGTTGTTATTGACACCGATACGCTCGACCTTCCCTTCTGGCTGATGCGGCTCGAGGAATTCGCAGAAGTGATTTTCCGCGGCCGCAAGCCAGTTCCGGAAGAGATGGATGTTCTGCGCGAGATCATTCCGGAAGCGAAAAAGGCATTTCGCGGCACAGATGGCTCCGCCGTGCGCCGCACAACGGACAAGAGCGCGATCACGCCGGATACGCCGGTTCCTTACCGCATGGCCGACCTCCTGGCCCTTGTCGACGAGCGTATCGGACGGCTGGAAGGGCGCGGGGAAAAACCGGTATTGCGTTCCCTGAAGGGTCGCATCCTCTCGGCCATCAACGACACGCGCTATAATTTCATGTTCTCCAGCAATACGATCAGCGATAATATTCTGGAAACGGTGGCGCATATCTTCCGTATTCCCGGAGAAGGCAGGCCGATTTCGGTTTTCCAGCTGTCCGGCATCCCCTCCGAGGTGGTGAACTCGGTGGTTTCCGTCCTCTGCCGCATGTCCTTCGAGCTCGCAGTATTGGCGCGCGGTTCGCTGCATATGCTGGTGGTTTGCGAAGAAGCGCACCGTTATGTTCCGGCAGACCCCGAGCGTGGCTTTTTCCCCACCCGTCAATCAATCGCCCAGATCGCCAAGGAAGGCCGTAAATACGGCATCTCACTCGGCGTCATCAGCCAGCGGCCGAGCGAACTCGACCAGACCATCCTGTCTCAGTGCTCGACCGTTTTCGCCATGCGGCTGTCGAACGAGATCGACCAGAAGATCATTCTGTCCGCCGTACCGAATGCATCGACCTCAACCACCAGCTTTTTGTCGTCCATCGGCAATGGCGAGGCCATCGCCTTTGGCGAAGCGGTGGGTGTGCCAATGCGCATGCGCTTCGACCGCGTTCCCATGGCCAAATTGCCGAAGGCAAGCGGCGCGGTCAGCCATACGCCCCATGAAACGCCCGATACGGTCGACCTGAACAGCATCGTCACCCGCATGCGCGCCACGGCCAAACCGGTCATCACCGGTTTTCAGCAAAGTGTCGAGGCAGCCTTTTCCGATCCGCCGGAGTCCATTGCCGGCCTCAAAGAAACGGACGACATGGATCGCTGGAAACGCGAATTGGGGACGGCTGCAACGGAAGGCTACGAGCCTTATCGTCCGGACATGCTGCCTGGACGAGCGCCGTCAGCACCGCAAGATCCGCCGACAGGGGCCGATACCGCCTCCGACGCCGTTAACGACCTGCGCAGGGCCGGTTTCCAGATGCAGACGCAGAATGGCCCGCCTCCCGGCGATACTCGCCCGTCGCTGAGGGAAAGCCTGCTGAAGAAGCCGCTCGGCAGCCTCTACCGCAAGGATTGACACCGGCGTTCATGGCTTAAGCCGCGCCCAGTCTTCCCCCATCTGATTGCGGAACCAAGTCATCTGCCGCTTGGCATATTGGCGGGTGGCAGCCGCCGATTTTTCGATCACCTCCGCCTCACTCATGCGGCCGGCCAGCATATCGGCAATCTGAGAAACGCCGATCGCCTTCATCGCGGTCGCATCGGGCGCAAGATTGAGAGCGAGAAGAGCTTTCACCTCCTCCACCGCGCCGCTCTCCATCATGGTTTCAAACCGCCGGTTGATGCGATCATGCAGCACCGGCCTGTCCGGTAAAACCACGATTTTTTGCGCCCGCTCGGGATCGATGATCACCGGACCACTCGCCTTCTGGAAATCCCGGATCGACTTTCCGGTCGCCTCGATGACCTCCAGCGCCCGGACGATCCGCTGGCCGTCCCCCGGCTGAAGCCCTTCAGCCATAGCTGGATCAAGACGCGACAACTCCGCGTGGAGAACCGCAGGCCCCTCTTCGATCAAACGGGACCGCAGCCTCTCGCGTATATCGTCCGGAATGGCGGGCATATCGGACAGGCCGCCCGTCAGCGCCTTGAAATAAAGTCCTGTGCCACCGACGATGACCGGAAAGCGTCCTTGCTTGCGCAAATCGGGAAGCAGGGCCGAAATCTCACGCAGCCATTCGCCTGTCGAATAGAGGCTGCTTGCCGGTACATGGCCGTAAAGCAGATGCGGCACGCCCTCCATCTCGTCTTCGGATGGCCGGGCGGTCAGCACCCGCAGCGTGTCGTAAACCTGCATGCTGTCGGCATTGATGACGACACCGCCCCGCTCCCGTGCCAAACGAAGCGCAAGCGCGGACTTGCCGCTTGCCGTCGGGCCGGTTATCAGGATCGCATCAAAATTCTCATCAAGGTTTTTCATCATGGCTTTCGTTGCCACGCTTATCGCCAATCCGTCAAATCCTGTTCTGACACCGGCCCTCGGCGAAGCCGCCGCAAAGGCCGTCAACGCATCCGGCCTCTATTGGCTGGCCGATGGCATTGCCTGCGATATTGCACTGCCCGAAGGAACGGACATGGAGGCGGCGGATCGTCTTCTGCGAATGGCAATCGTTGATCGGAAAATCGACATCGTCATCCAGGAACAGGATAAGCGCCGCAAGAAGCTCCTGATCGCCGATATGGATTCGACCATGATCGGCCAGGAATGCATTGATGAGCTGGCCGCCGAAGTCGGCCTCAAGGAAAAGGTTTCCGCAATCACCGCCCGTGCCATGAATGGCGAGATCGCCTTCGAACCGGCACTCCGGGAACGTGTGGCGCTGCTGAAGGGCCTGCCGGTTTCGGTGGTCGACGATGTCATCGAAAAGCGCATCACCCTCACTCCGGGCGGCAAAGAGCTGATCGCCACCATGAAGGCCAAGGGTTATTACACCGCCCTCGTTTCCGGCGGTTTCACCGTCTTCACCGGCCCTGTGGCCGCCATGCTCGGTTTCGACGAGAACCGCGCCAATCTGCTCGGCGAAGCCAATGGCGAGCTTGACGGCACCGTTGCCGAACCCATCCTCGGCAAACAGGCCAAGGTGGATGCGCTGAACGATATCGCCACAAAGCTCGGTATATCGCCCGAAGAGGCGATGGCGGTCGGCGATGGCGCCAATGATCTCGGCATGCTGCACCTAGCTGGTGCCGGCGTCGCCCTGCACGCCAAGCCGGCTGTGGCCGCCGAGGCGCAGATGCGCATCGACCATGGCGATCTCACCGCGCTGCTTTACATTCAGGGCTACCGCAAGACGGATTTTGTCATTCCATGATCATCCGTGAGACACAAAGGCTCATTCTGCGCGAGTGGAAGGAGAGCGACCGTAACCTGTTCCGTGAAATCAATGCCGACGAAAAGGTGATGGAATTTTTCCCCTTCCGTCGCAGCCATGCGGAAGCGGACGCGGTTCTGGAAACCATCAATGGCATGATCCGTGGCAGCGGTTACGGCTTTTATGCCATGGAACTGCGCGAGACCGGCGAAGTCATGGGCTTTTGCGGTATCTCCCCCGTGATGAACCTCGATCCGCCCTTCCTGATCGGAACAATGGAGATCGGCTGGCGGCTCGCCACCCGCTACTGGGGCCATGGCTATGTCACCGAAGCCGCGCAATCGCTGCTCGTCATGGCCTTCGATGAAAAGGAGACGCCGGAAATCGTCTCCTTTGCCGTCCATGATAACCAGCGTTCGACGCGCGTGATGGAGCGCATTGGCCTGAAGCGTGACCCCTCGCGCGACTTCGACCATCCGCGCGTGCCGGAAGATACCCATCCGCATCTGCGCCCTCACGTCACCTATGCGCTGACGCTGGAGGAATGGCGGAAACGACAGGCGCGGTAACGCCGCCCACCGCCCGCCAGTTCGGTAATTATTTCACCGCCGCATTGCCGCCATCGGCAAACAGGGCCGATCCGGCAACGAAGCTCGACATCGGGCTGGAGAGGAAAAGGGCGGCCTGCGCCAGCTCCTCCGGCTCCGCGATGCGTTTCATCGCATGCAGCCCCGCGGCCCACTCCTTCTGGGCTGCATCTCCCGCCATCGGCGTATCGACGCCACCCGGAAGCAGCGCATTGGCGCGAATGCCCTTGACGGCGTAATCGGCAGTAATGCCTTTCACCAGCCCCATCAGCGCCGCCTTCGATGTGCCATAGGCTGCCATGCCGGGTATGCCGACACTGGTGCCGACGAAGCTGGAGATGAAGACGACCGAGCCGCCTCCCCGCTTCAACATCGCGGGGATCTGGCTGCGCACGCCAAGAAACGCGGAAGTGAGATTGGCGGCGATCACATGATCCCATTCCTCTACCGAAATCTCCGCAAGCGGCTTCATCGCCCCAACCGCACCGGCATTGTTGACGGCGATATCGAGACCGCCAAAGATGGTCATGGCTGCGTCCGTCAGGCGGGCATGGGTTTCCGCAATGCCGACATCACCCACGACGGTGTGAACGCGACCACCGGCCTGGCGAATGGCGGAAGCCACATCCTCAAGTGCCGCTGCGCCACGCGCGTTGATGATGACGGCCGCACCCTGTTCGGCAAACAGCCTTGCCGTCGCCCGGCCGATGCCGGATGACGCGCCGGTGATGATCGCAACCTTGTTTTCGAGTAATTTCATATCCTTGGCCTCCGTTCGATGGAGACCAAGAATTAAAGAGCGGCCGGCATCCCAACCACCCGATTCCTGACGGACCGAGCGAAAGGCGCTTTATTCCAGCGGCAGCGCCACAACGCGCAGATTGCCCTGGGCATCTGCAACCATCATATGCGCATTCTTGCGGCCTTCCGATTTCAGGCCGTTGATGCGCACCAGCACGTCACCCGGGACCTCCATGAAATCCTGCCCGACTTCGACGATGATATCGCCCGGTTTCATGCCCTTTTGTTCGGCCGGAGAGCCCTGATCGACGCTGGCGACAAGCACACCTTCGACACTTTCGGCAATGCCCTTCTCCGTCCGCAGCTCGTTGCTCAGAACAACGAGGTTCATGCCGAGAACACTCTGTGGCGCTTCGCGCACCTCAGGCGTCTGGTCCTGCGCCTGATCGTCGCTGCCGCCATCATCAGGTGTCACCACGCCGCCGTCGCCGTCTTCGGCCTGCGGATCATCCGTCGAGGCCTTTTCGTCCGGCGTGTCGAGCAATTGGCCGAGCTTCACCTTGAGGGTCTCTTCCTTGCCGTCGCGCAGAACAACCACATCGACTTCCTTGCCAACAGGGCTTTCCGCCACGATCCGCAGGAGGTCGCGCATCTCGTGAATATCCTTGCCGTCAAACTTCAGGACGACATCGCCGGCCACGATCGGGCCGTTTTCCACCGGACCGCCTTTGGCGACACCGGAAATCAGCGCGCCCTTTGCGCTTTCCATGCCAAGGCTTGCGGCCACGTCATCCGTGACAGGCTGCACGCGAACGCCGAGCCAGCCACGACGCGTCTCGCCGAATTCAATGAGCTGCTGCACGATATTCTGTGCGAGTTCCGTCGGAACGGCAAAACCGATACCGATCGATCCACCGCTCGGCGAAATGATCGCCGTATTGATGCCTATTACCTCACCCTTCATGTTGAAGAGCGGACCGCCGGAATTACCCTTGTTGATCGCCGCATCCGTCTGGATGAAATTGTCGTAGGGACCGGCATTGATATTACGGCCGCGCGCCGAGATGACACCGACCGTCAGCGAGCCGCCGAGGCCGAAGGGATTGCCGATGGCCATCACCCAGTCGCCGATGCGCATGCTGCGCGAATCACCGAACTTGACGGCTTTCAGCGGCGCTTTCGGCTCCACCTTCAAGACGGACAGGTCGGTCTTCGTATCGGTGCCGACCAGCGTCGCCTTGAGCTTAGAGCCATTCGGGAAAATCACCTCGATGGCATCCGCGCCCTCGATGACGTGATTGTTGGTGACGACATAACCGGCCGGATCGATAACGAAGCCGGAGCCCAGAGAACTGACCTTTTCGCCGCCTTCAGGCTTCTGGCTGTCGAAATAATCCTTGAAGAATTCCTGAAAGGGAGAACCGTCCGGCAGCTTCGGCGGAACAGGCCCCTTGCCGTCGGTCTTGACGTTCTGCGAGGTGGAAATATTCACCACCGCATCCAGAAGCGGCTCGGCAAGATCGGCCACCGATTCCGGCCCATGGCTCTGCGCTCTCGCAGCAACCGGAGCCGAAAGGCTACCCGCCACAAGCGCGATGCCCGCGACTGCGGCAATGCTGCTGCGAAAAGGCGAAAGAAGGGTCACGGCCATAAGCGTCCTCGCGTTTCAAATAGTCTCGCCTTGCATATATCGACAAAGCATAAGGCGGAATGATGAAGTGTAAAAATACCTTTTCGTGAACAGGCTGGTGACGCCTTGCCCTGCCCACAGCATTGGCACGAAAACCGAGTCAAAGGAAAGAGCTGGCCAAAACCAGTCCCGCCAAAAAGAAAGGGCCGGTCAAAACCGGCCCTTTCAACATCAGTTGATCCGCTATCAGTTCGCCGGTGCCGGCGCAGCAGGCGCCGTAGACGGCGTGCCGTTGATGTCGTTGAAATAACGGAAGAAGGTCGAATCCGGGGACAGAACCAGCGTCGTGCCGTTTCCGCTCAGCGAATTGGCATAGGCAGCCATCGAACGATAGAACTCGAAGAAGCTCGGATCGCGCTGGAAAGCCTCACCGAAGACCCGGTTCCGTTCCGCATCGCCCTCACCGCGCAGCACTTCAGACTGGCGACGCGCATCGGATTCGAATTCCACCACCTGACGGTCGGCAATAGCGCGGCGACGCTGTGCCTCTTCATTACCGCGGGCGCGGATCAGTTCGGCTTCGGCCAGACGTTCCGACTTCATGCGCTCGAAGGTCTGCTGGGACACTTCCTGCGTCAGATCGGTACGGCGGATGCGGACATCCACAATGCTGATGCCAAGCGATTCCGCATCGGGACGCAGATCGTCGCGCACTTCCTGCATCATAGATGCACGCGCATCCGAGAGTGCGGATTCAAAGCCGCGCAGACCGTAGACCCGGCGCAGCGACGCGTCGAGACGGGTGCGAAGCCGCGATTCGGCCGACATCTGGTCACCCGAGACCGTCTGCCGGAAACGGCGCGCATCCGTGATGCGATAAACGACGAAGGCATCAACCTCGTAGAACTTGCCGCCGGAAACCTGAACACGGATATTGTCGTGATCGAAGCGCAGGGCCCGGTTCTCGACATATTGCACCCGGTCGGCATCCATGAAGGCGAAGGGCAGCTTGAAATAGAGGCCCGGCGCGGTTTTCACATCCTGGATCTGACCGAAGCGTACGACGATGGCCTGCTGGCGCTCGTTGACGACGAAGATCGAGGAATAGCCGAAGAAAAGCAGAACGGCGAGACCGACGAGAACGGCCGTAAGACGGTTGCTCATATCAGTTGCCTCCCTGCTGTGCTGCGCCGGCATTGCCGCGCATGATCTCATTCAGAGGCAGATAAGGCACCACGCCCTGCTTTTCATCGATGATCACCTTGTTGGAGCCCTTCAGGACCTGTTCCATGGTTTCCAGGAACATGCGCTGACGGGTCACATCCGGTGCCGTGCGATATTGGTCATAGATGGAAACGAAGCGCTGCGCTTCACCCTGAGCCTCGTTGACGACACGCGATTTGTAAGCATTCGCCTCTTCGACGATCTGCGCTGCCTGACCGCGCGCGGCACCCAGCTTCTGGTTGGCGTACTGATTGGCTTCCTGAACGAAGCGATCCTCGTCCTGTTCGGCGCGCTGCACTTCATCGAAGGCATCGGCCACTTCGCGCGGCGGCGCCGCATCTTCAATGGCCACGGCATTGATGGAGATACCGGCGCCATAACCGTCCATGGTGGACTGGATGATGGTGCGCACGTCTCCCGCAATCGCCTGACGATTATCGCGGAAAATATCCTGCGCCGGACGACGGCCGACGACTTCGCGCATCGCGCTTTCGGAAACCTGCTGCAGGGTCTCGGCCGGGCTGTCGACGTTGAAGAGATAGGATTTCGGATCGGAAACCGTATAGAGCACAGAGAACTGCACGTTGACGATGTTCTGGTCGCCCGTGAGCATCACGCCGCTCGACGAGGAAGACGAGGCGCGCGAACCGATATTCTGCTGCTGTTCGGTGACCTTGACGATTTCAACCGTCTCGATCGGCCACAGATGGAAATGCAGGCCGGGCATCGAGATTTCGTCCTTCGGACGTCCGAAACGCAGCTCCACGCCGCGCTCGTCCGGCTGGACGGTATAGATGGACTGGATTCCGAGGAACACCAGAACGACGAGAACAACAATCGCAACGGCGCCGCCATTAAAGCCACCGGGCAGGACATTTTTGAAACGGTCCTGGCTGCGCCGGATGATCTCTTCCAGATCGGGCGGGCCGCCATTGTTGCCGCCGCCACCGCCGCGAGGCCGGTTAGGCCCCTGCCCCCATGGGCCGCCACCGCCGCCCTGGTTGTTTCCTCCACCGCCGCCACCCCAAGGGCCGCCGCCGCCATTCTGATTGCTCCAGGGCATCAATACCTCTTTATAAAAGCCTCTCCCGGTTCCGTTCGTAAGCGAATGCTCGCGTGCGGCGGGAATATCGACCCGTTATAGGAAGGAGAAGCGTCCGTTTCAACGCAGAGGTGGTAACTAAATACCCAATCAGGGTAAATAGTTCACTTTGACGCGGCTCTTCGCAAATAAGTGGTGAACAGAACCGGATAATTGTCGCTTTCCCCTGCGGGAGCGGCACTTTCCTCGATTTTTTCAAAGACGGCCGGATCGATTTCCGGAAAAAAAGTGTCGCCATCGAGCTTTACCGCCACATGGGTGACGGAAAGTTGATCGGCAAAGGGCATGGCCTGACGGTAAATCTCACCGCCGCCGGCCACAAAAACCTCATCCACGCCCAGTTCCGCGGCCTTGGCTTTTGCAAGTTTCAGGGCCTCATCCAGCGACGAAACGACATCCACACCTGCCGGCCTGTAGTCGGCATTGCGACTGACGATGATATGCGGCCGCCCCGGCAAAGGGCGCTCGCCCACGGACAGGAATGTCTTCCGACCCATGATGAGCGGTTTGCCCATCGTCATCGCCTTGAAGCGCTTGAGGTCGGTGGAAAGCTTCCACGGCATGTCGAGATCGCGGCCGATAACGCCGTTTTCCGAGACCGCAACGATGAGGGTAACACGCGGCTCGCTCATACCGCGATCGGCGCCTTGATGCTTGAATCGGCCTCGTAATTCTCAAGCGTAAAGTCGTCGAACTTAAAGGCGAAAAGGTCCTTGACGTCAGGATTGAGGCGCATCGTCGGCAAGGCCTTCGGCGTGCGCGTCATCTGCAGCCGCGCCTGCTCGAAATGGTTGGCATAGATATGCGCATCGCCGAGCGTGTGGACGAAATCGCCCGGCTTCAGGCCGGTGACCTGCGCCACCATCAGCGTCAGAAGCGCATAGGATGCGATGTTAAAGGGCACGCCGAGGAAAATATCGGCCGAGCGCTGGTAAAGCTGGCAGGACAGCCTGCCGTCCGAGACATAGAACTGGAACAGGCAATGGCAGGGCGGCAACGCCATCTCGTCCACCAGCGCCGGGTTCCATGCCGAAACGATATGACGGCGGGAATTGGGATTGGTTTTGAGTGCCTCGATCAGAAGCGCGATCTGATCGATATGGCGGCCATCAGGTGCCGGCCATGAGCGCCACTGCGCGCCATAGACCGGGCCGAGATCGCCATTCTCGTCGGCCCACTCGTCCCAGATGGAAACGCCGTTTTCCTTGAGATAGGCAATATTGGTGTCGCCCTTCAGGAACCACAGCAGTTCATGGATGATGGAGCGCAGATGCAGCTTCTTGGTGGTCAGAACCGGAAAACCTTCGGAAAGGTCGAAACGCATCTGGTAACCGAAGACAGAGCGCGTGCCCGTACCGGTGCGGTCTCCGCGGTCGGAGCCGGTTTCCATCACATGCCGGAGAAGATCGAGATATTGTTTCATGCGTTCTGCCGCCGATTCCCTGATATCCAGGGAATATAATAGCACAGGGCGGCAGAACCAATCATCTAATGCGGGCTTATCCCCGTTAAATCAAAGCGACTGGAGTTTGCCCAGTTCCTTGGCGACAAGGTAATAGAAGGTCACGCGCGACTTGGAGCGGTCTGCGGCCATGGCCTTGGCGACAGCATCGATCGCCTGATCGGCGCTGCCATCGGTCACACCGAGCTTCTTGCCGCACCAGCTCGCCTTCACACGCGCAAGCTCTTCCGGATCGGAAGCGGACACCAGCGAGGAATCCCGGTTGCGCAAGGCAATGCCGAGATGTTTGACGATCTTGCCGACAATGGCTTCGTCGGCTGCTGCATCGTATTTCTTCACATCTGCGAGATAGTCGGTCATGTCCACTCCTTCGTGTGTCCCCGGCCCGGTGTTGCTTCTGGTGACCGGTTGCATGGAGAATGTGTCAGCAATCTCCCGTCGTCAAGAATAGTCTAAATTGCCGGGGCCAAACACGAAACCTTTTCATGGAATTGTCATCGCCCCCCTTTTCTCGGGGACGGGAAACGCCTATATGAGCCTTGCCGGGGCAACCCGGCTATGGCGATAAACGGTCGGTGTAATAAACCTATTGGACCCGGGGGCGGTACCCGGCGCCTCCACCAAAAACCGGCGGGCTTTGCAAGATCGAGGCCGGCTTTTGATGGGGGCGAAATAGGATCGACAAGGGCGTAAAGATCGAACTTTTGCTCGGCATGATACCGCCGTTATCGGGTCACAAGTGTAGTTGCAAACGACAACAACGCTAAGGAATACGCTCTCGCTGCCTAATGGCGGTGCGGGAATTCCGCTCTAAGTCCTCACGGTTAGCCCCGTGAGGCGGGGTTCGGAGGTACCTGGCAACAGAAACCTCCACCTTCTCCATTTTGCCTGAATTGGTTATATGATAGCTGACTTGTGATCGGCATCGGCTTTTCCGTTGCTGCCGTTCAGGACATTGCGTATACTTGGGCAACGCGTAGCCGTCAGGATCGAAATTGATCCTGGCTCAAGGATTACGCAAAAATTCAAAGTGTTACAGCGTCCCTGGCGTGCATGACGCGCCGTGCATTAAAAGACGTTCGAATAAGGGAAAGACAGGACCGCATGGGGCAGGATCATATCCGTTACGACATTCTCGCACAGGATGCCCTTCGCGGCGTTATTCGTAAAGTTTTGGGTGAAGTGGCCGCAACCGGCCGCCTGCCCGGCGACCATCATTTTTTCATCACCTTCCTGACCGGCGCGCCCGGGGTGCGGATTTCCCAGCACCTCAAGGCAAAATATGCCGAGCAGATGACCATCGTCATCCAGCACCAGTTCTGGGACCTGAAGGTTACCGAAACCGGCTTCGAAATCGGCCTGTCCTTCTCGGATACGCCGGAAAAGCTGGTCATTCCGTATAATGCCATTCGCGGTTTCTACGATCCTTCCGTCAATTTCGAACTTGAATTCGATGTGCCCCTGGCCGATGAGGAAGAGATGGAAGACGCCGAAATCACCGCCTACCCCGTTTCCAATGAAGCAAAGCCCGCTTCCACCGCCGAAGCGCCCAAGGCCGGTGAGGAAAAGAAGGAAGGCTCCGTCGTCTCGCTGGATGCTTTCCGCAAGAAGCAATAACAGCCTCCTGCCCCACCGCGCGAAACTCAAGGAGACATATCCGCATGGCCGCCGATATCGTCAATCTGCGTCAGTTTCGAAAGCAGAAGGCCCGTAGCGAAAAAGAAAAACAGGCGGAACAGAACCGCCTGTCTTTCGGCCGCACCAAGGCGGAAAAAAACCTCACATCCGCCCTCAATGAGAAAGCCGAGAAGGCGCTGGATCAGGGACGGCTCGAAAAGGACGATGACAGGACCGAGGGGGACTGATCATCCCGCTGACCGGAGCTCCTCCCCGGGAAAATCAGAAGAGAATCACAAAACAGGGACTTACCGGCGAGACATGATTCAGATTTCCAGCCGGAGAGCGATGTGATGATCCGCAAACATTCCACGACATTGCATGGCCACCGGACCAGTATTTCGCTTGAGGATGCCTTCTGGGACGAGCTGAAAATCATCGCCGAAAAGCGCAAGATCAGTTTCGCCGCCTTGCTTGCGGAAATCGACGACAACCGGCCCGCCGACAGCAATCTGTCCTCATCCTTGCGAGTCTATGTATTGAGCTGGCTCAAGACACGCTGAGCATTTCTGGCAGCGTGTGAGATCAAAGCCCGGGCCCGAATTCCGCTTTATGGCGACTACTAATATTCCTGCTGAAAACTCGTAACGCCGTGAAAGCATTCATTAAACATTAGCTGATTAATCTGCGCTCCAAGGCATCCCCGTATTGCGTAGCCTTGCTTTCAATTTGTGTTTCAGACCTTTCCCTTTCACACCTCCGCCACGAGGCGACCTATGGTTTCTGCCGTTTCGGGAACGAACATCGCTGCTTCCGTTCTCTCGTCCTCAACCTCGTCTTCAACCGTCTCCGAACTGAAATCGCAGATTGCCGCAAAGCAGTCGGAGCTCGCCCAGACCACCGAAGCAAAAGCCCAGGAAGAGCTGAAGAGCACAATCGCATCGCTCCAGGCTGATCTCGAAACCCTCGAAAACAGCGCCGGCAAATCGTCCTCCTCGGGCGAAAGCGCGGATAGGCTGAGCCTGTCTGGCGAAAGCAGCAGGATCGGCACCAAAAATTTCGACGCCGACACGCCCTTTGGCGAGCGCGAAAGCTGGATTTGACGGGCTGTCTGAGCTCGTCCGGTAAAGTAGCTGAAAGGGCAGGCTCCAGAGCGCGTCGAAATGCGCCCTGAGACAGGGTTGTGTGCCTCAACTTCTCTCCCAAACGCACCGTCATCCTCGGGCCTGACCCGAGGATCCATGATCGCGTCCGGTTGTGGATCCTCGGGTCAAGCCCGAGGATGACGGCGCGTTTCAACTGCGCGTTTGGGAGAGAAGTTCAATACTTCTGCAACCGGCGGAACGATTGCTGCCCGTCGCGAGAAACTTACGGATTAGCCGGCGCGTTTTCCGGCGCCAGTTCCCTGATGGCGTTCTCCGTCGGCGGCACAATCAACACCGGTGCGGACTGCGGCTCGGGAACGGGTTGTTGCTGTTGCTGTTGCTGTTGCTGTTGCTGTTGCTGTTGTTGCTGCAACCGCTCCTGCTGTTCCTTTTCCTGCCGAAGGCGCTCCTCGGCCGCAGCCTTCAGCCGCGCCTCCTCTTCCGCCTTGGCCTTGGCCTCCGCCTCTAGGCGATCCTTCTCCGCCTGACGTTCCGCCGCCTCAAAACGGTAGAGCGCCACTTCTCGGCGCAGGCGCTGCTTCTCAAGAACGCTCGCCTGCATGGCCTCCACCCGGCGGCGCTCCTTTTCGAAAGCCCTGAGCGACAGATAATTGCTGAGCGCCGAAACATCGGTCGTCAAAGCCGGTGCGGCAAGCGGACCGGTGTAATTCAGGCGCACTAACGGTTCGGCCCCGGCGACCGTCTCCGTGCCGGGATTGAAGAGAAGATCAAGGTCGCCATTCACGGTCGAAGCAGCAATATCCACCGTCGCATCAGCTGTCAGCTGCACCGGATCGATGCCGGCGCGCAGGTTTTGAAAATGAAGCGCGCCGCCATTCAACGAAAATGGCAAGGCCACATCGCCGAGCGCTATTTCGCCCTGCCACAGATTCTGGTCCACCAACGGCCGCACCTTGGGTGCGTCGATAGGCTGCTGCAGGCCATCCGCCGATTGCAATATCGGCGGAAAGGCACCGGGATTGAGGCCCTTCAGCGCAAGCCCGCTGGCACGGATTTCCCCCGATCCTCCCGCCGATTTCAGGATTTCGGCAAGACTTTTGCCCGTCGATTCGGCCGTAAGATCAAGTGCGATCCGCCCCGTTGCGACCGGCCCATTGGCGTTCGCCCACAATATCGGCTCCGGATTGGCATCAACCACCGCGATCTTGGTGCGGAAAATGCCTGCACCCCCGCCCGTCGACATGGCGAGCCGCCCCGTCAATTTGCCACCCATGAAGGTGCCGGCAACATCGTCGAGCGCGAGGCTGCCCTCATCATGCGTGACCTTGGCCGAAAGACCCGTGACCGTACCGAAAGGACCGGCCTCGAAACTCTCCGCTTTCAGCGACAGCGACGCCTTCAGCTGCGGGAAAGCCGGCATGGCCAGAGGCTTGGCATTGAGCGCGCCGGTTTCCGGATCGATCACCGGTCCATAGATCGCATCTCCCAGCCAGGCGAGATCGGCGGTTCTGACGGAAAGGGCGCCGGTGACGGGATAGGGAGCCACGCGGTCAACCGTCAGATTGCCCGAGAAAGGATTGCCGCCCGCCTGCCCGCCTATGCCGGAAAGGGCGATCTTTTGCCCATCCACAGCCACTTTGCCGTTGGCCTTCAGCGCCATGCCGCCGCCAAGCTGCGGCAGGCCGACCGCATTCATGATGAGATATGGCTCGATATCAGCGCTTTCGAGCGCCACATCCGCACTGCCTTCACCGAAATTGGCGGCCGAAACGGCAAAGGAGCCGTTCATCGAAAAATGCGTGCGCTCGGTCGAAAAGCGGATATCGGTCTGCGCGGGTGAACCGAGCGTGCCGTTGAGCTTGACGGAAAGAAGCCCTTCCCCATCCGCATCGAACGGCAGCGGAACAAGCCCCGCCTGCCCGAACAGGATCGCCGTCGACTGGTTTTTCAACACCGCTTCCAGCGACATCGCCGTATCGTCGGTGATCGACAGGAAATCCGGCATCTTGGCGACGGCCGAAAGCCGGCTGCCATTGACGGTGCCGGAAACCGCGACATTTGCGCCGCCATTATCGCTATTGACCGAAACATCCATGGCAAGGTCGGAATTGGCGTACCAGGGCGCACTAGCCGCCAGACGCCTGAGGAACGGATGATCAGGCAATTTCTGCTGCAGCATGGTGAAGAAAGGCTGCATGTCCGTTGCATGCAAATTCACCGTGCCCTTGCCGGCATATTTCAGCAGCGAGCCCTGCAACTGTCCCTTGGCGCGCACTTCCGCGCCGGCAATATCGCCGGCCGTCATGTTTTCAAGCGAAAGAACGCCACCCGCCATGGTAAAGGCGGTTTCCACATGATTTGCGGTTACACCCGCCATATTGAACCGGTCGGCCTTGAACTTTGCGTTGATGCGATGATCAAGAACCGAGCTACCCACCTGATCGCCGAGCGCGAGGCTGCCGAGCGCTTTCAAGGCATCGAGGTCGATCTCGTTGCCGGCAAGATCGATGGAAAGATTGGAAGTCTTGCCGTCGGAGCGCCGCTCCAGCTCACCCTTCAGCGAGGCATCGCCGATGGCAAGCTCCAGATTGTCGAAACGCTGGTTAAGCGTCGTTAGCGAGACATCGGCGGAAAAACCGGCGGCATTCAACTGGCGGATCGCCGGGTCGACGGAACCGGAAAGCCAGTTCGCCAGCCCCGAAGGCTGGTTGGAGGCAAGCAGCAAATTGCCGTTGAAGGCAGGGCCGCCGAGAAGCGTCAAAGACCCCTTGGCTTCCAGCTGCGTCCTGCCGGGCAGCGTCGCAACCGCATTCACCACCTGCCAGCCGCTGCCCTCCGGGCGCACATCCAGGCGGATATCACGAATGGTCGTATCATCGGAAACGAGCGCCGGAAGGCTGATGCTCGCCTTGCCCGGCACCGGCGGCACCGGAATACGCGCAACCATGGCCGCAAAGGCCTCGATGCGCTGGCGCACCGAGGCGGTGGGCTGGCGCGAGGTCTTGCCCGTCTGCACGACAGGTGGCGCGAAGCGGGCGACATCGATCTGCTGGCCGTCGGCCGTCAGCAGGAATTCCGGCTTGGCGCCGGTATCGAGCGTCGCTTCGCCGGTCACGACATAGGGATTTT
The DNA here is from genome assembly GCA_025560025.1 of Agrobacterium tumefaciens. Classification (NCBI taxonomy): domain Bacteria; kingdom Pseudomonadati; phylum Pseudomonadota; class Alphaproteobacteria; order Hyphomicrobiales; family Rhizobiaceae; genus Agrobacterium; species Agrobacterium tumefaciens. Next base: position 1,713,250 of record CP048485.1, read on the forward strand.
CGCTGCCGCCGAGCTCCATGCGGTAGCTCGGGATACGCACGCTCTCATTGGTGAGTTCAAAACTGCCGCGGGTGCGCGGCGAGGAAAACAGCGATTGTCCGGCCTGCTGCTTCTGCTTTTCGTCCTCACGGAAACTGAAGGAGAAAGAACCGCTATAGGCCGGTTTTCCCGCTGTTGCGGCAATCACGCCATCGAGATCAACCTCGACCGGATGTTCGTCCGGCACCAGCCGCACCCGGAGCCCCATGCGGCCGGCGGCATAATCCGGCTCGCTGCTGGAAAGCGAGAAAGAGCCCGGATGTCCATCAACGGCAGCGCGTCCCTCGGCCTTCCACGGCCCGGCCAGCGAATTGGCGGACATGTCGGCATTGAGACCGGTCACGACACGGTTGCGGCCGGATTGCTCGTCGATGAATTCGATCTGCCCGCCTTCGATCTGTACGCTTTCCAGAACCACGGTGCGCGCGGGGATTTCCGCGCGGCTGCCGCGCATCCAGTCCAGCGTGCCATCCTTCAGCAGCCTTATCTTGGCTTTCGGTTCCTCGATGCGCATGTCGAAGATGCGCGCTTCGCCGGAGAGGAAAGGCGCAAGCTCGGCATCCATGGAAAAACGGGCGACCTGAATGAGCGGCGATCCATCCGCATCCGTTCCGGCGCGCACATCATGCAATGTCACCGAAGGGAAAGGCAGGATACGGGCTTCGACGCGGCCATGCACCACCACCTTCTTGCCGAGGATACGGCTTGCCTGATCCTCGAAATCGCGGCGGAAATCCGTCCAGTCGACGAAATAGGGAATAAGCAGCGCCGAAAACAGCACCACGGCCAGCAGTCCGCCCAGAAAAACCAGAATACGCCCGAGCACTGACCTGCATCTCCCTTCGCGAACGCTGCAAACCTATTCTTTTTTGCCTTAACGGCAAGCAGCCTTTTGTACCAATCAAATATGAGAATGATCAGACAAGACGGAACAACTTGCCCGGATTGAAGATGTTATCGGGATCGAGCGACGTTTTGATGGCACGCATCATATCCAGTGCATTTCCCGCCTCTTCGGCCAGAAAACTCATCTTGCCCTGGCCGATACCATGTTCACCGGTGCAGGTGCCGTCCATGGCGATGGCGCGGCGGTTGAGGCGGGCAACGAAGGCTTCGGTTTTCGCCACGCTTTCCGCGTCCTTGCCATCGAAGAGGATGAGGACGTGGAAGTTCCCGTCGCCCGCATGGCCGACGATCGGCGCCAGAAAGCCGTTTTCCTTGATGTCCTGCTGCGTTTCCACCACGCAATCCGCGAGCCGTGAAATCGGGACGCAGACATCGGTGGAAAGCCCGTCGAGATGGGGCGCAAGCGCGCGGGAAGCCCAGTAGGCGTCATGCCGCGCCTTCCAGAGCTTGTTGCGCTCGGCCGCGTCGCTCGTCCAGCGAAAGTCGACGCCGCCGCATTCGGCGGCAATCTCGGCGAACTGCTGCGATTGCAGTGCCGCCGTTTCCTCGGTGCCGTGGAACTCCACGAAGAGTGTCGGTTTCTCCGCGTAATTCAGGCCGGAATAGGCGTTGCAGGCCCGCACCTGCACTTCGTCCAGCAATTCGATACGGGCAACCGGAACCCCCATCTGGATCGTCATGATGACGGCATAGCAGGCCGCCTTGACGCTGTCGAAAGTGCAGACCCCGCCGGCGATCTTTTCGGGAATGCCCTGCAAGCGCAGCGTCACGGAAGTGATGACACCCAGCGTCCCCTCTGCACCGACGAAAAGCCGCGTCAGATCGTAACCGGCGGACGACTTGCGGGCACGGCGGGCGGTGCGGATTTCCTCGCCATTGGCAACGACGACGGTAACGGCCAGCACATTGTCCTTCATCGTGCCGTAACGCACGGCATTGGTACCGGAGGCCCGCGTCGAGGCCATGCCGCCGATGGAGGCATTGGCACCGGGATCGATGGGGAAGAACAGGCCGGTATCGCGCAGATAGACATTGAGGTCCTCACGCGTCACGCCCGGCTCCACCGTCACGTCAAGATCTTCGGCATTCACCTCAATGATGCGATTCATCCGGCTGAAATCGATGCAGATTCCGCCGTTCGGCGCATTCACCTGCCCTTCCAGCGAAGAGCCCGTTCCGAAAGGAATGACTGGCACCTTATGTTGCGCGCAGACCTTTACCACGGCCTTCACATCGTCCGCACTTTCGGCAAAAACGACGCCGTCAGGCGCCTGCAGGGTCAGATAGGTGGTGGTGTGGCCGTGCTGCTCGCGAAACGCCTGTCCGGTCTGGAGCCTGTCGCCGAGCTGCTGCTTCAACACCGCGAGTGCCGACGCGATGCCCTCTTCGTTCCGCTTTCCCGCCACCACATCTTTCAGCGCCATCGTCCGTCTCCACCGCAACATCTGCCCGTAACGGATTCGATCCGTTACGAAATTCCGTCAGGTGGTATGGGATAAGGTTAATGCTTTGTCCAGCATCGCGATTGCGCCAAACACTGTTTGGCGGCAACCGTTTTTATTCCGCCGCCAGCAGCGGCTTGTCCTCTTCCAGCGCCTTGCGGCGGGCGGCAAGCTCAAGCTCGCGGTGAAGGCGGATTTCCTCATCCGCCTGCGGTTTGGCGAAGCGGGCGATCAGCAGGTAGGAGACCGGCGTGATGTAAAGCGTTACCAGCGTCGCAAAACCGAGACCACCGACAATGACCCAGCCGAGCGCGATGCGCGCTTCCGCGCCGGCACCCTGCGCCAGCACCAGCGGCACACCGCCGAGAATGGTGGCGATCATCGTCATCATGACGGGGCGCAGACGGATGCTTGTGGCCTTCTCGATGGCTTCGCGCACGGTGGCGCCCTGATCGCGCAGGTGATTGGCGAATTCGACGATCAGGATGCCGTTCTTGGCCATGACGCCGACAAGCAGCACAAGACCGATCTGACTATAGACGTTGAGGCTGGACCCAGTGACCAGCAGCGCGATGACTGCGCAGGCAAGGCCGAGCGGCACCGTGGTCATGATGATGACCGAACTCAGCACGCTTTCGAATTGCGCGGCCAGCACGAGGAAGATGATGGCGATGGCAAAACCGAAGGTCAGCAACATGCCGCTCGAATTTTCCTCCAGCGTCGCCGCTTCACCGAGCGGCAGCAGGCGTGCGCCGGCCGGCATGACGGATTGCGAAAGCTCATTCACCTTTTGCAGCGCCTCACCCAGCGAAACGCCATCCTTGAGGTTGGCGGTAAAGCCGACGGAGGGAAGCTGCTGCTCGCGGTTGAGCTGCGGCGCAACCGCATTTTCCTTCAGCGTGGCGATGACCGACATCGGCACGATCTTGCCGTCACCCGTTTTCAGGAAGACGTTTTCGAGATCGGTCGGATCGTTGATCGGCCGGGTGGAGGACAGGAGACGCACCGGGATCGCATCGCCATCCACGAAGACGTCGACAATCGAGCGCCCTTCCAGCAGCGACTGCATGGCGCGCGACAGGCCGGTGATATCGATGCCGAGATCCGACGCACGCTCGCGGTCTATGGAGACGGAAATCTGCGCCTGATTGGGCTCATTGTCGAAACGCGGCGTATCGAACAGGCCGCTTTCCTCCATGGAAAGCAGCAATTTCTGCGTCGCCTCGGTCAGCGCCGCATAATTGCTACCAACCATCGCCATCTGCAGGCCATTGCCGGCACCGCGAATTCTGAGGCTGTTCGGCTGCATCGCATTGCCGCGCAGCGCCGGCACTCTGTTGGCAGCGGAGGTGACATCGGCGGCGATCTGGTTCTGCGTGCGCTCACGGTCGGCCCAGGGCGCCAGCGTCAACACCATGAAACCAGTATTGGACGAGCCGTTCATGCCGGTGATCGAATAGATATTGCGGATCTCACCACTATCGCGCAGCGGCTGCAGATTTTCCTCGATCCGCTGCAGCTGGTCGCGGGTATATTCAAGGCTGACGCCCTGTGGTGCGGTAACCCGCATCATGACCGAGGCGCGATCCTCGCGCGGCGTCAGCTCGTTCTGGATCATGCCGAAGGCGATCCATGACAGGCCGGAAAAGATCAGCGCCACGACGATGACGATCAGCGGATTGTTGAGGCAGGCGGAAAGCGTCGTTTTGTATGTGGAGGCAAAGACATTGCCGAACCAGGCAAGCGGTCCCGTCGGCTCTTTCAATCCCTCCTTCAGCATGCGCGAAGCGAGCATCGGGCAAAGCGTCAACGCCACGATGGAGGACAAACCCACCGCGAAAGCCAGAACGAAACCGAATTCGCGGAACAGACCACCAAGCTGACCCGGCAGGAAAGAGAGTGGAATGAACACGGCGGCAAGCGTCGCCGTCGTCGCGATGACCGCGAAAAAGACTTCCTGCGTGCCGAGAACGGCAGCGGCGCGCGGCCCCATGCCTTCCGCCCGGCGGCGCACGATATTTTCCAGCACCACGATGGCGTCATCGACCACGAGACCGGTTGCCAGCACGATGGCAAGCAGCGTCAGGATATTCACCGAGAAGCCGACCATGTAGATCGCGACAATGGTACCGATCAGCGCAACCGGCATGGTAATCGCCGGAATAAGGGTGGCGCGCCAGTCGCGGAGGAAGAGATAAAGCACAACGACCACGATCAGCGCAGAAAGACCAAGCGCCAGTTCAACCTCGTGCAATGCGCCTTCGATGAAGACGGCGTCATCGCTGGTGATGACGATGCGCGTGCCTTCCGGCAAGTTGGCTGACATGGCATCGACAGCTGCCTTCACGCCGGTGGAAATGTTGAGCGTGTTCGATTGCGCCTGCCGGATGACGCCGAGACCGACGCCCTGCACGCCATTGGAACGCAGCGAGGTGGATTCGTCGTCCGCCCCCAGCATCACGGTCGCAACGTCCCGCAGGCGGATATTGTCCTTGATGAGAAGGTTGGAAAAATCCTCAGGCTTCGTCAGGCTGGCCGTGGCGCGCACGACGATGTCCTGCGTCGTGCTTTTCAGCGATCCCGCCGGCACATCGAGGGCGGCGCTGGCAAGCGCATTGGAAACGTCGGTCACGGTCAGACCACGGCTGGCGAGCGCCGCCTGATTGAGATCGACCCGGAAAACCTTTTCCTGGTCGCCGTAAAGCTCCACATCGGCAACGCCGTCGACGGCGGCCAGACGGTCGATGATTTCGTCATCCACCAGCTTGGTCAGATCTTCCATGCTGAGCGTGGAGGAGGTGACGGCAAGGCGCATGATGGGCTGGCTGTCGGAATCCGCCTTGATGATCTGCGGTTCGTCGGCATCATCGGGCAACTGGTTGGTGACGCGGCCGATGGCGTCGCGCACGTCGTTGGCGGCAACCGCCAGATCGACATTGTCGCCGAATTCCAGCGTCACGCGGCTGGTGCCGAATTGCGAGTTGGACGAAATGGACTTGACGCCGCTGACACGCGCCACCGCACCTTCGATGGTCTGCGTCACTTCCTGATCGATGGTTTCCGGCGCCGCCCCCTCATAGGTGGTCCTGACGCTGATCGTCGGCCGGTCGACGTCAGGCAGTTCGCGCACTTCAACGCCCACCAGCGCGGCAAGGCCGGCAACGACCAGCAGCGTATTGATAACCGCCGCCAGAATGGGCCGGCGCACGAACAGTGCCGTAAAGGCGAGCTTGGAATCCTTAACCGAGGGCGGCTGCGTCGTCATTGGCTGGCGACCTCCTCGGGCTTCGGCTGGTTGCCAACGCGGACAGCGCCGCCTTCCCTGACACGCTGAAGGCCCTCGATCACGACAGGCTCACCATCCGCCAGTTCCGCCTTGACGAGAACCGCATCGGGATTGCGCTGCACGATCTGCACCCGCACCTTGTTTGATTTATTATCAGTCACACGCCAGACATAGGAGCCTTCCGCATCCCACTGCACGGCCAGCGGATCGACCGAGGCATAGGTTTCCCCGGCAAAACGCATGGTGACACCGAAGGACATGCCGGCCCTCAGCTCGTCTTCCTCATTGCCGAATTTCGCCCGGATACGGATCGTGCGGCTTGCCTCATCGACGCGGTTGTCGACGGCCTCGATCTCGCCCTTGAAAGTCTCACCCGGCCGGGAAATGGACGTGGCCTCCACCGGCATGCCGACCTTGATTGCGGTTGCAAACCGCTCGGGAGCCCAGAAATTGACGAGAATTTCGGACCGGTCGTCGATACTGACGATGGTTGACTGCGTGGTGACATTATCGCCGATATTGGCGGCGACAATACCCGCCACACCCTCTATCGGCGCAACGATGTCGCGGCGCTTGAGATTGAGTTCGGCGGTGCTCAGCGCAAGCTTGGCGGCTTCTTCGGCAATCTGCGCATCCATCACGTCAAGGCGGGAAACGGATTTCAGGTTCTTATAGGAATTGGATTTTTCAACGGCGCTGCGCAGCACCACCTGTGCCTTGTCGCGCTCGATCACCTGCTCTTCATCATCGAGCCGCGCAAGCACCTGCCCTTTCACGACACGTGCGCCGGAAGAGCTACGGATTTCGGAAAGCGTGCCGGAAGCCTGCGGCATGACAACGACGGACTGGATCGCCTCGCCATTGCCGATCGCATTCAGCCGGTCATTGACGGTGCCTTTTTTGACGGGAGCAGTCACGATCAGGGTCGCATTGTCATTGCGGCGTCCACCGCCGGCGTTTTGACCCGAACCGGGCGTAGCGGCGGCAACCTCAACGGCGCCGGCAGGCATTTTGCCTATCCCGATGCTGGCCAGCACATTGCGGGCTTCGGGCGAATAAAAGCCCCAGAGACAGAGCCCCGCTCCCACCACGGCAACACTGACACCCACCTGTTTCCAGACCCGCATATATTTCTCCGGTTGATCCGCGCAGCACTATATATTCCCGAAAACGACACGTTCCGGGACAGGTGCAGTATTCCCGCTTGGCCAAGGCAAGGCAACGCACAAATCCGTTCCTTACGTAATTGTAATTTGGGCGCAATTGCCGCCAGAAGCAGCCAATCCGCAATCCATCCGTGCATTCCTGTCGTAAATATCCGCCATTGGGCTAATCTGCGCCACCGCGAACCACGATGAGAGGAAGCCATGAGTACCGTGACGAAAACCGAAAACCCGGAAACCGACCCGCGCGTGAAAGCGGTGTTCGATGATATCCGCGCCACCCGCAAATCGGATTTCATCAACAATATGTGGCTCTACCTCGCCTTCGATGCCGATCTGCTTGAAAAGACCTGGAGCGAGGTCAAGGCGGTGATGGCGACACCTTCCGCACTCGATCCCGTGGTGAAGGAAATGCTTTATATCGCCGTTTCCGTCACCAATGGCTGCTCCTATTGCGCCCATTCGCACACGGCAGCGGCCAAAGCCAAAGGCATGACCACCGAACAACATGCCGATTTGCTGCGCGTCATCGCTCTTGCCGCCAAGACCAACCAGCTTGCGGTGGCGCTGCAAGTGCCCGTTGACGCCGCTTTCGACGCCGACAGGCAGGCATGAAGCGAAAAAATGCCTTGGAATGGACGTTTTGACTGACGATACCGGAATAAAAGCAGAACACGGTTCTGGCCTTTATATCCCGAATCACTACATTGGGCCGCATGAGCAACAGTTTTGACGATATGCCGTTCTTCGATGAGGAACCCGTGGCGCCACGCAAGGCGACGAACAATGCCGGTGCGGAAAGCGGCGGCGGGCTTGGCATTGCCGCCCGCGCCATGGCGGCGCGCGATCAGACGCGTGCTGCGCCCGACTATCTTTCCGGTCTCAACCCGGAACAGCGCGAGGCAGTAGAGACGCTGGATGGTCCCGTTCTCGTGCTCGCCGGCGCCGGCACCGGCAAGACCCGCGTTCTGACCACCCGCATCGCCCATATTCTCGCCACCGGCCGCGCCTATCCAAGCCAGATTCTTGCCGTGACCTTCACCAACAAGGCCGCCCGCGAGATGAAGGAACGTATCGGCGTTCTCGTCGGCGGCGCTGTCGAGGGCATGCCCTGGCTCGGCACCTTCCACTCCATCGGCGTCAAGCTCCTGCGCCGCCATGCCGAACTCGTCGGCCTGAAATCGGATTTCACCATTCTCGACACCGATGACGTGGTGCGGCTGATCAAGCAGCTCATTCAGGCCGAAGGTCTGGATGACAAGCGCTGGCCGGCAAAACAGTTTGCCGGCATGATCGACGGATGGAAGAACAAGGGCCTGACGCCGCCGGATATTCCGGAGGGCGACAGCCGCGCCTTCGCCAACGGCAAGGGCCGCGAACTTTACACCGCCTATCAGAACCGACTGAAGACGCTGAACGCCTGCGATTTCGGCGATCTTCTGATGCACCCGATCAGCATCTTCCGCCGCCACACCGATATTCTGAAAGAGTATCACCAGAAGTTCCGTTACATTCTGGTGGACGAATATCAGGACACCAATACGGCGCAATATATGTGGCTGCGGCTTCTCGCACAGCGCGCCAAGGGCGAGCCGCAGAACGTCTGTTGTGTTGGTGACGACGACCAGTCGATCTATGGCTGGCGTGGGGCCGAAGTGGATAATATCCTGCGTTTCGACAAGGATTTCCCCGGCGCCAAGGTCATCAAGCTGGAACGCAACTATCGTTCCACCGAACATATTCTCGGCACGGCCGGCCATCTGATCGCCCATAATGAAGGGCGTCTCGGCAAGACCCTGTTCACCGAACGCAGCAGCCCTGATGACGAAAAGGTCATGGTGCATGCTGCCTGGGATTCCGAGGAGGAAGCCCGCGCCGTCGGCGAGGAGATTGAGCAGCTCCAGCGCAAGAACCATAATCTGAACGACATGGCGATCCTCGTCCGCGCCTCCTTCCAGATGCGCGAATTCGAAGACCGTTTCGTCACGCTTGGCCTCAATTATCGCGTCATCGGCGGCCCGCGCTTTTATGAGCGCCTCGAAATCCGCGACGCCATGGCCTATTTCCGCCTTGTCTGCCAGCCGGCTGACGATCTTGCCTTCGAGCGCATCGTCAACACGCCGAAGCGTGGTCTTGGCGATACGACGATCCGCAATCTGCACGACTATGCCCGCGCCCGCGATATTCCGATGCTGGCAGCGGCCGCCGACATCATCGAGACCGACGAGCTGAAGCCGAAGGCGCGCAAGGCGCTGTTCGATGTGGTGCAGGATTTCCGCCGCTGGCAGGGCCTCTTGGAAAACACCGAACACACCACGCTTGCCGAGCAGATTCTCGACGAAAGCGGCTATACCGCCATGTGGCAGGCCGACAAGACGGCCGAAGCGCCCGGACGGCTTGAGAACCTGAAGGAACTCATCCGCTCCATGGAGGCCTTCGAGAGCATGCGCGGCTTCCTTGAGCACGTCGCCCTCGTCATGGATGCCGAGCAGAATGAAAATCTCGATGCCGTCTCCATCATGACGCTGCATTCCGCCAAGGGGCTGGAGTTCGACACCGTCTTCCTGCCCGGCTGGGAAGAAGGCCTGTTCCCGCACCAGCGGGCGCTGGACGAAGGCGGGCGCTCCGGTCTGGAGGAGGAACGCCGTCTTGCCTATGTCGGCATCACCCGCGCCAAAAAGCTCTGCCATATCTGGTTCGTATCGAACCGGCGTATCCATGGCCTGTGGCAATCCACCCTGCCCTCGCGTTTCCTCGATGAACTGCCGCCCGCCCATGTGGACGTTGCGGCATCCGACAGCAATTACGGTGGTTATGGCGGACGCGGCGGCTACGGCCAGTCCCGTTTCGACAAAGCCGAGCCCTTCGCCAATAATTATTCCACCCCCGGCTGGAAACGCGCGCAGCAGAACCGCTCCGACGCCACCCGCGACAATTGGGGCACGCGCTCCGGCCATGCGGTCGAGCGGATCGGTTATGGCGAAAGCGGCCCACGCACCCGCACGATCGATGGCGAACTGGTGGCGAAATCCGTCGCCGACACACCATCGAAATTTTTTGTCGGTGACCGTGTCTTCCACCTCAAATTCGGCAATGGCAACATCTCCGCCATCGAAGGCAACAAGCTGACCATCGACTTCGACCGCGCCGGCCAGAAGCGCGTGCTGGATGGATTTGTGGAAAAGGCCTGATTCGACAACCATGAGTGCCCGGGCGCGCGCTTTTTCCGTGGCACCCGTCATGCTGTTGCAATAAAGGAGTTGCAACAGGGTGTGAAAACCGGGCGAGGACTGCTTTGCATATTTTACCGAAAAGCCAGCGCAAGCTCGCCGTTTTTCTGATCAACATGGACAGCGCCACCAAGCGCCTCGAGGACATGAACACCCGCCTCGACGCCATCGGGCTGAAAGCGGAACGCGTTCCCGGCGTCAATGGCAGGGAGCTGAGTTACCCGATCCCGGAATTCAGCGAGATTTCCTACATGCTCATGCATGGCCGCCGCACCTCGCCGCCGGAAATCGGCTGTTATCTCAGCCATGTCGCCTGCGCCAACCGGTTCATGGACAGTGATGCCGATATCGCCCTCATCCTCGAAGACGATGTCATCTTCGACAATGATTTTATCAACGCGATCGACGAGGCTGTGCTGAATGGCGGCGACTGGGATCTGCTGCGGCTGACGACCGTCAGCAACGGCCGTAAATTCGCCTTCCGCCCGCTGTCCAATGGCCGCTCGCTCGCGATCGCATTGACACGGGAAAAGGGTTCTGGCGCCTATCTCGTCAACCGCCGCGCCGGCAAATGGATATCGAAACTCATTCCCATGCGGCTGGCTTACGATATAGCGTTCGATCTGGAATATCTCGCGGGCCTGAAGGGCGCCTTCATCTACCCTCTCTGCGCCACGCAGGATGCGGACGGGGAAAGCCAGATCCAGAATAACCTGCGCATTTACCGCCTGCCGCGCTGGCGATATTTCACCGTGCTGCCCTATCGCGCCTATCTGGAAACCAGCCGTTTCCTGCTGCGCGGCATCCGCCTGGCCATCGCCAAGTTGAGCGTCGCGCTGCACGGCGTCAAGGGCAAGACTGTTCCGGCCGGCAACTGAACTCGCTGGATCACACCTCTCCGGGTGTAAAGCCGACCAGATAGACCGCCGCAATCACGGCTGCGAGAATGAAAATCGAAATGACGAAAATCGTCATCCGGTTCAATGGTTTGCGCGTCGTTTTCTTCATGATGGAATAATGCGGCGCGCATGAACTGGTTCCCTAGCAAACCTTGGCTTGCTTCAGCGGTATCCTGTGGGACAGGTAATCCCGCATCTGTTCCATTGCTTCCGCACGCGTCAAACCGCCGGACTGCAGACCCGAACGCAACCACAGCCCGTCGATAAGCGTGGTAATCGCGAGTGCAACGATCCCGCACTCTTCCTTCGGCAAGAGATGCACCAGAGCCGAGAGAAGGTTCGATCGCATTCGTGCATGGATCACCTTCTGGATGCGAGCCAGCTGTGGCTCTCGCGGCACTTCGGCGCAAAGCGATAGCCAAGCGTGACATATGGATGGCTGAAAGAATCTTTCATCGAAATTTCCCTCGATAATGGCATCGAGACGCTCGCGCGGGTTGCTCGCTTTATTGAGGCGCGCCACCACCTCCTCCTTCAGTTTCACATTGGCCTCACGCATGGCGTGCTCGAACAATTCCTGCTTGTTGGCAAAATAGTGAAGCACGATGCCTTTCGAGGCCCCGGCCTGCGCCGCCACCCTTTCAAGCGTCGCGCCCGCCATGCCTTCCCGCTGGAGGACCTCGAACGCTGCCCGTCTGAGTTCCGCCCGGCGAATATCGCTTATTCTGGTTAGTCGCATCATTGTCTCCTTGGAGGAGTACATTGACAAATTTTCCGCAAAGATCAATTATTGTCCCACTGGTCAATCTAATGACCCAATAGACAAAGAAGGTGGAACAATGAAAAAATGGGCAGGCGTTTTTTCAGCCGCAGCACTCGTGATGACGGTGGAGACTTCCGCGTTTGCGGCTGATTCCGCAGATTGCAGGGTGGTGCGACTGGCAGAACCGGGCTGGAATGATCTCGCTTTCACCACCGGCATTGCCATGTCGCTTTTAAAAGCGCTGCAATACGAACCGCAAAGCCAGCTTCTTGGCATTGACGTCATCTACACGAGCCTCAAGACCAGGGATCTCGACGTCTTCGTGGGCTATTGGGATCCGGCAATGGTGAACTATTACAAGCCCTACAAGGAAGATGGATCGGTCGAAAAAGTTCGCACGAACCTTGCGGGCGCCAAATACACTTTCGCGGTTCCGACCTACGTGTGGGAAGCGGGCGTCAAGGACTTTTCCGATCTTCAGAAATTCGCAGAGAAATTTGACAGCAAGCTTTACGGCATCGAGCCCGGATCCAACCAGTTGATGCTGGACGCCATCAAGGACCCGGCACTCGGCCTTCAAAACTGGGAAGTAGTCGAATCCAGCGAACAGGGCATGCTGTCGCAGGTCGCGCGTTTTATCCGCAACAAGTCTTTCATCGTATTCCAGGGTTGGGCTCCGCACCCGATGAACAGCAAATTCGACATCAAATATCTGACCGGCGGCGACAAATTTTATGGGCCGGATTTCGGCGCAGCCACGGTCGATACGCAGGTGCGCAAAGGTTATCTGCAGGAATGCCCGAATGTCGCGAAGCTGCTCGAAAACCTCGCATTCGACGTGGACTACGAGAACAGGGGCATGGGCTACATCATGAACGACGCAATGACGCCGGAGGACGCGGCGATGCGGGCGATCAAAGACGAGCCACAACGGCTGGACGTCTGGTTGAAGGGCGTATCGACATTTGACGGAAAGGATGGCCTTGCCACCGTCAAATCGGGACTCGGCCTATGACCTCAAACTTCCTTGATGACTGGGAGAAGCGCAAACAATATGTCGAACTGCCCCGTGGCCTCCGGATGGCGTTCATAGATAGCGGCGGCCCCGGCCCGGTGTTGCTGATGTTGCATGGCTTTTCGGATACCAGCCGCAGCTTTTCCATGCTGGAGCCCTATTTTCGCGAATATAGGCTGATTGTTCCCGACCTGCCCGGACACGGAGTTTCCTCCGTCGGGCAAGGCTTTCATGTGAAGGATTTCGCCGAAACAATCGAACAGTTTCTAACGCTTGTGGGTGTTTCGCGGTTGTTCCTGCTCGGCCATTCGATGGGCGCGATGACCGCCATCGAACTTGCCGCCGGGCGGGGTGACACCATCCGGGGCCTTGCCCTCATATCGGCAACGGTTGAACCGGATTTCGGCGACGAAAGCCAGTTGACCAAAGACATTCTCGCACTACGAGATCCTATCAGGCCAACGGCAGGCTTTCTGCACCAATGGTATTCCTGCAGCCGACCAGTCGACCATGGTTTTCTGTCGAAAATGAAACAGGCCGCGGCCAACATGCCCGCCGCGACCTGGCATGGCGTCCTCAGAGGCTTTGCCGAAACAAATCTGCAGCAAAGCGCCGCCAGAATAAAAAAACCGGTATTTTGCCTTGCCGGCTCTGAAGACCCTCTATTCGACAAATCGCATCGCCAGCGGTTGGTCGAGGCCTTTCCCCAGGCTCGAACCGTCACACTCACGGGATATGGCCATAATCCGCATTGGGAAGATCCGCAGGGTGTATCGACGCTGTTAGCCGATTTCTTTGCAGATGTGATGTCGGGCATCATGAATTAAGTGCGCGGAACAACTGATTTTAAGAACCTCTTATAAATCGATTTCGATTCAGGTGCCGATGCTGTAACGCTTTGCTGCGTAACCATATATCGGCCCGCCATGACAGACACGACGCATCCACGCCTCAACCCGTTGCATCTTGCCGCCGCTTTCGCCAGCGGCTGCCTTCTGACCCTGATGGTGCATTTTAACGGTCAGCTTGCCCACTATGGCAACGCGCTGTTTTCCTCCTGGACTGCGCATGGCACCGGCACGGTAGCGGCGCTGATTTATCTCGCCATCATGCGCCCGAAGAAAGATGCGGGCGCCGCAGAGAAGCCGAAGGCACCGCTCTGGGCCTATTGCGGGGGCGTCGTCGGCGCTGCCATCGTCATCCTCACCTCCACCGCCGTCAATTCGCCGCTGGCGCTTTCAGGCACCATTGCGCTGGGTCTCGGCGGACAGGTGATCTTCAGCCTGCTGGCTGATCTTTTCGGCCTTTTCGGCCTGCCGAAACGGCGGCCGGATTTGCGTGACATGGCGGCGGTAGCGCTGATCCTGTGCGGTAGCGCCCTCATCATTCTGGTCGGGAGAACGGCATGATCGTCTGGATCGCCATGGCTTTCACCGGCGGCGTCTTCGTTGCGCTCAGCCGGCAGATCAACGGCCGCCTCAGCCTGTCGAACTCGCCGCTCATCGCGTCCTTCTGGAACCATATCGTCGGCTTCGCGGTGCTGACCGTCATCGGCCTCATCGTCGGCGGCCTCATCCCGCCGGGCGCGGCCGATGCGCCCTGGCTCGCCTTTATCGGCGGCCCTATCGGCGTCGTCTTCATCGCCTCGGGTAGCTGGCTCATTCCCCGCATCGGCGCGGTCAATACGGCCCTTCTGGTCATCAGCGGCCAGATGGTGTCAGGCGTCGTCCTCGATCTTTTCAGCGATCATCCGCCGAAAATCTGGGCGAGCGCGCTCGGCATTCTGCTCATCCTCGGCGGCATGGTGCTGACGCAGCGGCGTGGCCGCTAGAGCACATACAGCAAGAGAGTGCAAAATCAGGAATCGCTGCCGCGCGAGAACATGCCGAGCAGGGTCTTGCCACCGCTCTTCCCACCGCTGCTGGCGAGCGTCGGACGATTGCCGTTGAGCTTCGGCACCACCACCATGCGCTTGACTTCACCGCGCTTGAAGGCTGCGAGGAAGCGGGGATAATCCCGGAACACGACGCAGCCATTCGATTCACCGCGTTTCGCCAGCATGTAAGTATGGGCCAGAAGGCCATCGCGGCCATGGGGGTTGACGCCGTTTTCCGGTGTCAGCCGAATGGCCTCGACGCCATGGAAACGGGCTTCGCGCATTGTCAGCCTGTAGCTGGAAGGCGGTGTCGAGCCGCGCATTCTGACGTGAACATAATCCGGGTTGTCGCGCATCTTGCCGATGCCGGAATGGGCCTCGAGCTTCTCCCCATTCGGCATGTGCACCAGGCCGGAAGAAATATCGTAGATCGCCGTGCCATTGCCGCGATCCGGCCACGGAACCGCATCCATCTTGCTCGGCTCGCGTATCGGATTATCAGGCTTTGCAAAGGCGAGCATGGCGCCGGTGCCCTGTTTCGGCGGCTGCGGCGCGCGCAGCGGAACAGGGGCGTCGAATGCGGGCGCGGAAGCAACGTCGGCCTTGGAGAGGGCGGGACGCGGCGACGGCTCCACGGTCTCGGCAGCCGCCACCTCGGGCCTGAAGCTCGGAAGCGGCACGTCGTCCGGAAGCAGGCTGCTCGCCTCTTCCTCGATCTGCGGACGCGCCAGCGCCACTTCGAATGCCGGATGCGAAGCAGCACTCTGATAGGCAACCTCGGTGGTGCGCCCAAGCGCGGAATCGACAATTGCCGAAGGCCGGAGCGCAGCAAGCTCCTTGACCGTCGCCTGCCCTTTCGCATTCGCAGCCGCACCGAAACGCTCGCCAAATTCCTTCGCGCCGATCTCGGGCATCATGCCGGCAAGGCGGACTGCCTTCTGCTGGCCATGGCTGTGGTCGCTCAGGCGGGAAAACTTGCGGACATGAATATCCCGCGCGACCGTCTGGCCAATCGCCGTCTCCGCGGAATCGAGCCTGGCCACCAGCGTCTTTTCAAACTGTCCGACGCCATGCGAAGCAGCCGCCATGCCGTGAAGCGAGGCGAAGGCAGCAAAGGCGAAAAGACCGGCAAAGGCACCGCCGCCAAGCAGCGCCGACATTCGACCAAGCGAAAAGGATTTGCTCTTCTTGAGGCAGGACGACCGGGCAGGACCGGCGCCATTATAGGCCGCAGCAGAAAACGCCATGATACTCGTTACTCGAACCGTTCACGCACAACCGGGCAACGCCGGAGGGATTTTGGGGCATCCGAACAGCGGGCAGACACCACGCCTGTTTCGGAACTGACTGGTTCGAAGCATGACGAATTATGGTAACCAAAGTGTTTACGAGTCCCTGCAAAAATAATTCGTTAAGGTCTGCGCATTATCGGGCGAAGGCAAAACAATGACTTGCGTGGATAAGATGTGCATCCGCACCGCCTTGTCCCGGAAAAATGCCCTCAAGGGCGTCATCGGCCTTTAAAGTTTCCGTCGCCGCATCGTCAGGTAAATTCCGACTTGGCCGGAAATTTGCTGCAAATGCGGCAGGAAAACGACGGATACCGCTTTGCCGTAACGCCGTCATGCCGGCACAAAGGTTGAAAGGGCACTTGATCCGCCAGTGCCGGCTTGGCATCCTGCTCGCAAATATGGGAGGCAAATCATGAAGGCGCTGCTGCTCATCGATATCCAGAACGGCTTTTGCCCGGGCGGCAATCTGGCCGTTGCCGAGGGTGACAGGGTCGTACCCGTTGCCAACGCCCTGATCGACAATGGCGGTTATGACCTGATCGTCGCCTCGCAGGACTGGCACCCGGAAAACCACGGCAGTTTCGCCTCGCAGCATCCCGGTAAGAAACCGTTCGACATGGGCGAACTCTCCGGCAAACCGCAGATGATGTGGCCGGACCATTGCGTGCAGGGCACGCCGGATGCGGAATTTCACCCTGACCTGAAGACGGATGCTTTCGACTACATCCAGCAGAAGGGCGAAAACCCCGCCGTCGACAGCTATTCCGCCTTTCGCGACAACGACCAGGGGGCGACAACCGGCCTTGCCGATTATCTGACCCGCCAGGGCGTGACGCAGCTCGATGTCTGCGGCCTCGCCACCGATTATTGTGTCAGCTTCTCGGTGCTCGATGCGCTCGACATGCTGCCCGGCGTCAAAATCCGTTTTATCGAGGACGCAAGCCGCGGCATCGATCCGCAGGGCATAAGGGCGTCGATCACCGCCATGCGGGAAAAAGGCGTGGCCATTCTCAAGAGCCGCGACATATTACGCGACTGAGTAAACTTCAGCGCAGCCTCGGCTTCTCCAGCACGTCGATATCGCCTGCCGCATCTTCCAGACGCCTCAGGATCGCGGAATGCGCATCCTTGAGCCCCTGATTGTAAAAGACATACCCGACTTCCTCAGCCAGAAATTCCACGAAAATCTCTGCCTGCAGCAGCCCCATCTCGGTTTCGGTCTCCCTGGCGAGATAATCCTTGATACGCGCGGCCAGGACCGCCTTTTCCTGCTTCTCAAGCATTCATTGTCCGCCATGTCGTGATTTGGGCGCCGATGCGCCGGGATGCAGCTAACGTAACGGATGCTTCAAGGGAATCAATCGATCCATTCATGCAATTTGTTTGCCAGCCAGACGGGACGGCGATAGAGCGGCGGCAAGGAGTTCCCAAAAATGTCCAAAACAGATTTTCGCGAGGGATTGAAGGCCGGCTTTCCGATCGCCCTTTCCGCCGCCCCCTTCGGCGCGCTGTTCGGCGCGGTCGCGGTCGATAACGGGCTGAGCATCGTCGAGGCCACGATCATGAGCGGCACCGTCTATGCTGGCGCCAGCCAGCTGGTCGGCATCGAATTGTTCGGCCAGAAGGTCGCGCCCTGGCTGATTGTCCTTTCGGTCTTCGCCGTCAATTTCCGCCATATCCTCTATTCGGCCGCCATCGCCAGAATGATCTCCAACTGGTCTTTCCTGCAAAAGGCAGCGGGCTTCTTCGTGCTGGTGGATCCGCAATTCGCCGAATCGGTCAGGAAATACGAAAATACCGGCACGGTCGGTTTTGCCTGGTATATGGGCTTTGCCACACCGGTCTATGTCCTGTGGCTGGCCATGACCATTGTCGGCGCGTCGCTCGGCAACATGGTCGGCGATCCGAAAGCCATCGGTCTCGATGTGCTGCTGCCGATCTATTTCATGGGTATGGTCCTGAGTTTTCGCCAGCGCGAGAACTTCTACCCGGTGATGCTGGCAAGTGCACTCGGCGCAACGGTCGCCTATCACATCGTCGGCTCGCCCTGGCATGTCAGCCTCGGCGCGCTTGCCGGCATTCTCGTTGCAGTCCTCTATCCGCCCAAACCAGCCGGCGAGGCCAATCCTGAAAGCAAGGTGGAAAAGCCATGAGCGATTTTCTGCACGCCGATACACTGATCCTGATCGCGCTCGCCGCCGTCGCCACCTATCTCACCCGCATCGGTGGTTATGTTCTTATGACGCGGATGAAATCCATCCCGCCGCGCATGGAAGCGGGACTGAACGCCGTTCCCGTCGCGGTCTTGACCACACTCGTCGCACCCGCCTTTTTCGAAGGCGGATACGAGGTGAAGATTGGCATGGTGGCAGCGCTTCTGGTCTGCCTGCGCTTTCCGGGCCTGACGATGCTGGCCATCGGCTGGGCGATCGTCATCGCGATAAGGCACTCGTCGCTGTTTTAAGCCGCCCGCGTCAAGGGAAGCGTGGCCGCGCCAAGCCACGCTTTCACATCCTCATCCGCAATCAAGGGCGAAAGCTTTTCCAGAACGCCGGCGTGATAGGCGTTGAGCCAGTCAAGCTCGTCATCGGTCAAAAGTGCGGCCACGATCAGCCTGCGGTCGATGGGGCACCAGGTCAGGGTCTCGAAGGACAACATCGGCTGATCGCCGCCCGTAACCGCTTCCGCCTCGCGCACATAGATCAGGTTTTCGATGCGAATGCCAAAAGCACCGGGTCGGTAATATCCCGGCTCATTCGACAGGATCATGCCGGGCAGCAGCTCCTGCGTCGAAAGCCTTGCGATACGCTGCGGTCCCTCATGCACCGAAAGATAGGAACCGACACCGTGGCCGGTGCCATGGGCATAATCCGCCCCGGCCTTCCACAGCGCGATGCGCGCCACCGGATCGAGATCGCAGCCACGCGTACCCTTCGGAAACCGTGCAGCACTGATGGCGATCACGCCCTTCAGCACCAGCGTGAAGAAACGTCGCTGCTCTTCCGGAACATTACCAATCGCCACGGTACGGGTGATATCCGTGGTGCCGTTGACATATTGCGCGCCTGAATCGACGAGGAACATCTCGCCATCGGCAAGTGTCCGGTCCGTGTCGGTGGTGACGCGGTAGTGGATGATGGCGGCATGTGGGCCAGACCCTGAAATCGTGTCGAAAGACACATCCTTTAACGGGTTTTGCAGCCCCTGCCCCACCTTGGCGCGCGCCGCCTCCAGCGCCTTGACGGCCGCGATTTCGGTAACGCTGCCCGGCTGCTGCCTGTCCAGCCAGCAAAGATATTCGACCATCGCCGCGCCATCCTGCACATGTGCTGCGGCCGAGCCGGCAAGCTCCGCTTCGTTCTTGCAGGCACGCGGCAGGCGGACGGGATCGGCCTCCTCGATCAGGGTGCCACCCGCCGCCGTGATCGCCCCTGTCAGCGCCACGGGTGTCAGGTCGGCATCGACCATGATCCGGCCCTTGGCGCTGGCAATGGCGTGCAGGCGATCGGCAATCTTCGACGGCGGCAATTGCGTCGCCAGCTGCGCCAGATAGGCCTCGGCCTCGATCCCCGTCTTGCGTTTATCGAGAAAAATATCCGCCCTGCCATCCGCATAGATGATGGCGCGGGCAAGCGGATGCGGCGTATGCGGCACGTCGTTGCCGCGAATATTGAAAATCCAGGCGATGGAGGACGGATCGGTGACCAGCAGGGCGTCCGCTCCCTTGGCCGACACCGTCTCGGCCAGCGAAGCGATCTTTTCTTTCGCCAGCTTGCCCGTAAAGGCCTCCGGCTGGATGACGACCGGTTCCAGCGGTTCGGAAGGACGATCCTGCCACAGGGCGTCGAGCGGGTTGTTTTCAAGCAGGACAACGGAGCCGCCCTTGGCCGCAACGGCCTTTTCCAGCCGCTTCAGCTCAGCGCCGGTATGCAGCCATGGATCAATGCCCAGCCTGAAGCCCTCGGTCGCATGTTCGGACAACCAGACGGAGGGCGGCGCGCCAACCAGATCGCCGCCGCTGAACACCGATTGGTCGACCTGCGACTTGAGCTGCGTCGTATAACGGCCATCGACAAAAACAACGGCCTCCGTGCGCGTCACCAGCGCAATGCCCGCAGAGCCGGTAAAGCCGGTCAGCCAGGACAGGCGCTCGGCGCACTCAGGCACATATTCCCCCTGATATTCATCGGCGCGCGGCACCAGGAAACCGTCGATACCGAGGGCCTCGAAACTGGCGCGCAGCGCCTCGACGCGAGCCTTGCCGAATTGCGGCGCGGATTTGTTTTCGAAGGTCTGGAACATGGGTGTCTTTCTGGAACTATCATGAGGAAAGCTGTTCGGTCACGCCCTCAAATCATTGGCGCGCAACGACAATGCCATGCGGACAAAGCCGGTTTCAAGCCAGATATGACAGATCCTATTTCGGCGATAAATTGTGCATATTTTACAAAATAAGTAATACTGAAAACGTCAAGCCATGCGTATTTCGCATATCAACCCTGAAGCATTACCCCTAACCAAACAAAAACACATCGCTTATCTTTGGATCAACACAGCGAGAGAGACACTCTCCTGGCAAACAAGGATTTGAAGCAATGGCAAAATCTTTCCTCCGCACCGCCTTCGATCGCGTCGTTGAAGCACGCGAGCGTCAGGTCAGCCGCCATGTCAACGCAGCCCTTCTGAACCTCGACGACAAGTCGCTGGAAGCGCTCGGCATGAACCGCGCCGATCTGCGTCGCAAGGCAAAGTCCAGCTACGTATTCTGATGACGTCCGGCGCGGCGATCCTCCCTCCACCGTGCCGAACAAGAATACGTCGACCCGCTTGAGCAAGCTCCTCCCATGCTCGCGGGTTTCCAGGCGGCGCGAAAGCGCCGCCTTTTCTTTTGCCTGAAAGGAATATTGCCGCTGGCTCAGTCTTTGCGCAGATGCAGCGTGACCCAGCCGTTGCGCCAGATGGTGCGGACATGGGAAAGCCGGGCGCCATTATAGGCGGAAAGCACCTTCCAGCGCTGCGACGCCAGAATGCCCGACAAGATGACCGTGCCGCCGGGCGCCAGATGCGTGACGAGCTGCGGCGCCATCTTGATGAGCGGCCGGGCCAGAATATTGGCGATGATGAGATCGAACGGGCCATGCTTGCGGAAGGCGTCCGAGTGGAAGCCCGGCGCGGTCTCCAGCGCCATCCCGGAGACGATGCCGTTCAGCCGCACATTCTCCTTCGCCACCTTCACGGCGATGGGGTCGATATCCGTCGCAAGTACGGGAATGGGACGCATCTTGCGCACCGCAATCGCCAGAACGCCGCTGCCGGTGCCGAGATCAAGCGCATTGCGCACGGTCCGCGCCCGCAGAACTTCCTCGATCATCTCAAGGCATCCGGCCGTCGTGCCGTGATGGCCGGTGCCGAAAGCCTGTCCCGCCTCGATCTCGATTGCCAGATCGTTCGCCCGCACCTTGTCCCGATCATGCGCCCCATGCACGATGAAACGCCCTGCCCTGACCGGCTTCAGCCCCTCGAGCGACTTGGCGATCCAGTCGACATCAGGAACGATTTCCTTCTCGATGACCAGACCGGGAAAGGCGGGAGCGAGCAGGGCTTCGACACGCTCGCGAAACTCCTCTTCCTGCTCGGCCATCAGATAGACGGAGGCTTCCCAGATGTCGCGCTTCTCATCCACCTCGGTGGTAGCAATCGCGACATCCTCCTCGCCGAAATAGTCCGACATGAGATCGAGGATTTCACCGGCCTTGATTTCGGTCGTGGTGACGTAAAGTCGGATTTCGCTCACGGCGGGCTGCTTTCTCTGGATGAGGTTATTGTTCTTGCCTTTGCCACAAAACCTCGGCCAGTCCAATAAGCCCGGCGCAATTATGCCGCCTCTATCAGCCCTTCAGAAGATTCTGAAGCTTCTGCTCGGCGACTTCAGGGTTTTCGCCATAAGCAATGGTACCGGAAAAACGGCCATTGGCGTCAAGCAGGATGACGGACGCCGTGTGATCCATGGTGTAGTCGCCATTCGGATCCTTCTCGTCCACCGGCACCTTCTTGGCATAGATGCGGTAGCCCTTCAGCGTTTCGGCGATCTTGTCGGCCGGGCCGGTGATGCCGGTGATGCGCTTCGAGACGTTGGAGACATATTGCTGCATGATTTCAGGCGTATCGCGCTCGGGATCGACAGAGACGAAATAGGCCTGCAGCTTGTCACCGGCCGGGTCCACCTTCTCCATCCAGCCGTTCAGCTCGAAGAGGGTTGTCGGGCAGACTTCCGGGCAATGGGTGAAACCGAAGAAAAGCGCTGTCGGCTTGCCCTGAAACGCCTTTTCGGTGATCGGCTGGCCGTTTTGCGCCGTGAGTTGGAAGGGCACACCATAGGCGGTCTCCACCATCTCCTCACGCGTCTTCGTCATTTCGATCGTCAGCCAGCTGACGACGCCGGCGAGAACGACCACCACGGCCCACAATACGATACGAATATTTCTCATTGTCCAATCCTACCCCGAAGGCCGGCCTGATAGCGCGGGCTTTGGCCGACAGATAGCGAACGGCGACGGGGACGGCAAATCAACTGGGCGGTATTTGCAGGAACCGCGCTGATTTGTCACAAATCCGCAGCCGGAAAACACGTCACAGGCACCAGGCGATGCCGCTCTGTACCGTGGACAGGAAAATATCCGTGCCGTGCCGCACCCAGCCGTCGAAGGCAAGAAGCACGATGGCAAGCGAAGCCATGGCTGCAAGACTTGCCAGAATAAAATTCAGCGGATTGGAGACGAGCCCGTTCATATCACCATCATAACCCGTTTGCGCGAGCGCGAAAACCGCCAAAACACTGGGTTTTGCGGTTGGAGCAGCGCAATTGTTAGGGAAAGTTTAAAATCTTGCTGTGCATTATGCACCATAGCGGTTTTTAAAGCCTCGACATGATGTCTCCCGGTCCATTCTCCGGCCACCGCATAAAGCTCAATCCTGCGCGGGCCTGTTAGAGAGCCATCAGAGGAAACCTGCCGTCATGTCCAACGCCATCAAGCAATCCGGCGCATATCTCGAAATCGTTTCCTTCCATCTGGGCGATCAGGAATTCTGCATCGACATCATGGCGATCCGCGAAATCCGCGGTTGGGCGCCGGTTACCCCGATGCCGCACACCCCGCCTTATGTTCTCGGCCTCATCAACTTGCGCGGCGCCGTCATTCCCGTCATCGACATGGCCGGCCGCCTCGGCATGAAAATGACCGAACCCTCCGAACGCTCCGCCATCATCGTCACCGATATCGGCGGCAAGCTGGTCGGCCTCCTGGTGGAACAGGTCTCCGACATGATGACCATCCGCTCCGAAGACCTGCAGCCCGCGCCCGATATCATTCCGGAAGAACAGCGCAGCTTCTGCCGCGGCATCGTGGCGCTGGAAAAGAGCATGGTCTGCTTCCTCAACCTCGACACCGTCATTGCGGACGAGCTGGCACACGAAGCAGCCTGATTAAGCCGGCTCTTGCCTCTTGATAGAATTTGGAGCGCCTAGCGCCAGCGCCGTTGAAGCGGCGCGGGTTGCATAGTCTGGCAGTCCCGTTTCAGAAGTACTCCGTCACCCCGGACCTGATCCGGGGTCCAGTGCGATCAAGTCATTGATCGCAAAAGACTCCCTTCACGGCGCAGACGCGCCGTGGCTGGATGCCGGATCAAGTCCGGCATGACGGACAGGGTCGGACAAAATCTTACGGCTTGCCCTTTTGCCATGTAACCTGCTGGTTATAAAGCGGCACCGTGGAAATCGCCATCTTGGCCGAGCCGTCGGTCAGCTCCCGCGCATGCACCAGATAGATCAGCGTGTCATTGGCCTTGTCATAAACGCGGCTGACGACGAGCTTCTTCCAGACCAGCGACATGCCCTGCCGGAACACTTCCTCTCCACCCTTGGAGAGATCGATATCGCCGATCTCCACCGGTCCCGTCTGGCTGCAGGAAATGGCATTGTTGGAAGGGTCTTCAAACCAGTTGCCGTTCTTCAGGCGGTCGATGACGCCGCGCTCGAAATAGGTAACATGGCAGGTCACGCCCTTGATCTTCGGATCGGCGATCGCCTCGATGACGATGTCATTGCCGATCCAGTCGACGCCGACCTCTCCCACCACCTGCGAATGCGCCGCTGTCACCGGAAGCAATGCCAGAAAGCCCGCAAACAAACCCGACAGAGTTCTCATCGTCATCGCATCTTCTCCGTTACGTTGCTTCAAACATAAGTGCGCGGAACGGTTACGCAACCCGGGAAACGGCGCGTTTTTTCATGCTGCAGGGCTGGTAACCGGTGGAGGTGAGACGCCCCGCGACCATGCCGATCTTTTCCGGCAGTTCGCGGATATGGGCGACGCGCAAGGCCTTGGCCGCCGCAATCGAAGCGGCCGCGCAGACGACGGCATCCTCGGCGGCATTGTGGTGCACGAAACGCAGCTGGAGATGATGGGCGATGACATTCAGCTTGTGCGACGCCAGATTGGGCCAGACATGCCGGGCGATCTTGACGCTGCACAGATAGGAAAGATCGGGATAGGACTGCCGGTATTTATCGAAAGACGCCCGCATGACGCTGAAATCGAAGGCGGCATTATGGGCGATCATGGTGGCGCCGTGGAAGTCGTCGATGAACTCCTCCATCACCTCGGGAAATTCCGGCGCATCTTCGACATCGGCCGGGCGGATGCCATGCACCGCGATGTTGAAGGGCGAAAACCGCATGTCCTTCGGCCGGATCAGCCGTTCCTCGACGCGAACGATCTCGCCGCCCTCTATCCATGCAAGCCCAACGGAGCAGGCGCTGCCCCGTTCCTCATTGGCGGTCTCGAAATCGATGGCGATGGTTTTCAAGAGTGATTCCCGTTGTTTCATTCCGGCATAGACCGGATTGACGTCAAAGAGAACCGGCCTCGTCAGAGCCCGCTTCCGAAAGCATCCAGTCGATGAGCGTCACCAGATCGGGATTATCAAGCATCCGCCGCGGATAAACGAGGAAATAGGCGAGCGTGCTGGCCATGTCTTTGCCGAAGGGCGCAATCAATGCGCCTTCCGCAAGCTCGCGGGAAACCAGCGAACGCCGGGTCAGCGCAATACCGTGCCCGGCCTTGGCCGCATCCAGCGCACCATTGCTGTCGATGAAGACGGTGCCGCCGGAGGCATCCACGTCCGATGCTCCCGCCGCCTCCAGCCAGCGCCGCCATTCATTGCGGTTTTCATCGTGCAGAAGCGGAATGGATTTCAGGTCCCCCGCCTCCTGAAGCGGCCCATATTTTTCCAGAAGCTGCGGCGAGCAGACCGGCAGGGTGCTGTCATCGATGAAGCGGAGGCTCTCCAGCCCTTCATAACGACCAGAACCATGCCGCACCGCCAGATCGACATCATCCCTCGAAAAATCCACCAGCCGGTTCGTCACGCTGATGCGGACATCCACATGCGGGTGTTGCTGCTGGAAGGCAGGCAATCGCGGCATCAGCCATTGAACGGCGAAAGTCGGCGTGCAGCTCAGCGTCAGAACCGTGATCTCGGAGCGCGCCGTCAGTTCGGCCGTCGCCTCGCGCATCATCCGAAAGGCGGTGCGAAGCGCGCCGTAATAATGCTCCCCTTCACGCGTCAGCTGGATGCTGCGCGGCTTGCGGAAAAACAATTGCACGCCAAGGCGCGCCTCCAGCTCCCGGATTTGCAGGCTGACGGCACCGGGCGTGACATTCAACTCATTGGAAGCAAGCGTGACGCTGCGATACCGCGCTGCGGCCTCGAAGGCCTGCAGCCCTCTCAAAGAAGGAAGTTCGGTCGCCATGATTTAGCTTACCTCAATTATCGCGCGAGAAACTATCGTTTGAAAACACCATAAAACAGGGAGTAAATAGACACAACACGACACGAAATGCAGTCAAAGCCATACACTATCAGCTTGAGTTAAGCTCAACCGATATCGGGTGGAGGGCGGCGGCCTCATCTGCGATCATGTCGATACTCATGCTTTTGGGAGATGACGATGGCGATACAGAAACAGATGGATGCCGGCGAATGGGCGATGCTCGTCGCGCTCTCGCTCCTGTGGGGCGGATCGTTCTTTTTCATCGGTATCGCCGTCAAGGAACTGCCGCCCGTCACCATCGTCACGCTGCGCGTCAGCCTGGCGGCTATCGCGCTTCTCATCGTCTGCCGCATCATGGGCCTGCGTCTGCCGCGTGAATGGGCCGTGTGGCGCGCCTTTTTCGGCATGGGCCTGCTCAACAACATCATCCCCTTCTGCCTGATCGTCTGGGGCCAGACCCATATTGCCAGCGGACTAGCCTCGATCCTCAATGCGACAACGCCTCTCTTCACAGTCATCGTCGCCCATTTTCTGACCGCCGACGAGAAGATGACCGGTAACAAGCTGGCCGGCGTCCTCATCGGTTTTGGCGGCGTGGCAACCATGATCGGTCCGGCGGCCTTTTCCGGCTCGTCCGGTCTCTGGGGCCAGATTGCCGTTCTCGGTGCCGCCATCTCCTATTCCTTCGCAGGCATATTTGGCCGGCGTTTCAAGGCCATGGGCGTACCGCCGCTGATGACTGCGACTGGCCAAATATCATCTTCGACGCTGATGCTGATCCCGGCCGCGCTCCTCATCGACAAGCCATGGACGCTGGCCATGCCCAGCCTCGGCACCTGGGGCGCACTCATCGGCATCGCCCTGCTATCGACGGCGCTGGCCTATCTCATCTTCTTCCGCATCCTCGCCACCGCCGGCGCCACCAACCTCGCACTCGTCACTTTCCTCATTCCCGTCAGCGCCATCCTGCTCGGCTCGCTCCTTCTTGGAGAGCAGCTGGAGGTCAAGCATTTCGCGGGCATGGCGATGATCGCGGCCGGCCTTGCGGCGATCGATGGCAGGTTGTTCAGACGCTTTCGAACGGCATAAGGCCGGGAAGATTACATTGACAAGCTTCGCGACCCCGGCCAATCTGCCAGCCATGATCGCACAGTCGCACAACATCATGCTCATCAATACCACCTCCGGCAAAGCCGGCGGGCGGTGGAGCATTGTCGCGATAGACTAGCGATCCTTGTCCACCATGCCCTGCCGCAAGAGCAGGGCGAATGGTCCCCTGCTCTCCGGCCCCAAAGGAGAACAGCCAGTGCCCCAGCCGCAAAGCGAATTACCGCCCTTTCAGGATTTCAAGATCGATGACCTGCTCATCCGCGGCATCACGCCCGATGACGCCGAAGGCCTGACGCGGGTGCTCAACATGCCCGGTGTGCGTTGGGGAACATTGCGACAGCCATTTCAGAGCGTCGCACTCACCCGGAAATATCTCGAAGGCCTCTCCCCTTCCGATATCGTGGTGGCGGCGGAATGGCGCGGCGGGATTCTGGGCAATGCCGGGCTGCACGCCAGAACCGGACGTCAGAAACACATCGCCACCCTCGGCATCGGCATCCATGACGATTTTGCCGGCAAAGGCATCGGATCGAGGCTTCTGGCCGCTCTCATCGATGCAGCGGACAATTGGCACGACATTCGCCGCATCGAGCTCAACGTCTTCACCGACAATCTCGCGGCCATCCGGCTTTATGAAAAATTCGGCTTCGAGCATGAGGGCACCATGCGCAACTATGCCTATCGCGATGGCAAATATACCGATTCATACGTGATGGCGCGCCTGCGCTGACGGTTCAGGCGGACAGGCAATGATCCGCAAACACCTCCCGAATGGTCCGGCGCGACCATTCGGCCATCCTCCCGTTGCGACCCCGCTCCGCGGCAAGCACGATCAGCGCCTTCCAGAGCGCCCAGCCGCGCCCGCGTTGCCAGGTGGCATCATCCAGATTCAGCGCATGACGAAAAACGGCGCGGCTTTCCGTATCCAGCACATTCCATGCGAGAATGAGGTCCGAAGACGGATCGCCGACGCCGGAACTGCCGAAATCGATGACCGCTGAAAGGCGACCGTCTTTGACCAGCAGATTGCCTTCGGCAATATCGCCATGCACCCAGACACCCGGTCTCGGCCAGCGGCTGGAAAGGGCAAGCTGCCATATCTCCATGGCGAGCGCCTGATCCACCTCATCAGCGACATGCACCGCCGCCGCCCTCGCCTCGTCATCATAGACGGCGAGCGACCCACCGCGATGGAAATTGTGTTCGCCCGCAAGCGGGCCATCCGAAGCATCGATGCCGTGCAGGGCCTTCAAAAAAGCTGCCGCATCCATGGCTATTTGCGACAGATCGATATGATCGAGATACCGGGCAAGAGGTTCGCCCTCAAGCCAGCCATAAATGGACCAGAAGAACGGATAATCCCCTCCCGGTTCACCAAGCGCCAATGGCACCGGGACAGGAAGCGGCAGAAGAGGCGCCAGTTTCGGTAGCCACCGGTGCTCCTTCTCCACCTGCGCCACATAACGGTCAGCGCTCGGCAGGCGAACGAGCATATCGTCGCCAAGGCGGAAGCTGCGATTATCCCAGCCGCTCAGTTCCACCGGCCTGACATCGAGCCCCACCCATTGCGGAAACTGGCTCGCGATCAGCCTGCTTACCTGCTGCGTCGAGATGACGATGCGATCATCCATGGCCCGTTCCCCATTCCAGGATGAGACCTGTAGCCGTGCAAAACAAAACGGCGATGACGGCGCCTCAGCCGCCGATCAGCGCCAGCCACTCATCCTCGTCCATGGTCTGCACGCCAAGCTCCGCCGCCTTGGCAAGCTTGGAACCCGCCCCCGGCCCTGCCACCAGAATATCCGTCTTTTTCGAGACGGAACCCGCCACTTTTGCGCCGAGGCTTTCGGCCCGGGCTTTCGCCTCGTCCCGCGTGAATTTTTCCAGCGAGCCGGTAAACACCACCGTCTTGCCCGCCACCGGACTGCCTTCGGTGGAGGGCTTTTCGGCCTCCTTCGGCTGCAGCTCCCGTATCAGCCGGTCGATGACATCAAGATTGCGCGGCTCCTTGTAAAACTCGATGATGGCGCGGGCCACCACCTCGCCGATGCCGTCGATGCTGTTGAGTTCTGCCCAGGCGTCGCTTGCCGGATCCGCAGCCGCCTTCATGGCCTCTTCGAAATGGTCGTAAGTGCCATAGGACCGTGCCAGAAGCTTCGCCGTCGTCTCGCCGACGTGACGGATGCCGAGCGCGAAGATCAGCCGGTGCAGATCGATCTCGCGGCGGGCGTCGATGGCGTCGAACAGCTTTTTGACGCTGACCTTGCCGAAACCGTCGATATTTTCGAGCTTGGTAAGATGCGATGCCTCCTGCCGCGCCTTCAGGGTAAAAATGTCCGGCGCAGTCTTGATCGACAAAGCGGGATCGTCGCTTTCGAAGAAGAAATCGATCTGCTTGGTGCCGAGCCCTTCGATGTCGAAGGCATTGCGCGAGACGAAATGTTTGAGATGCTCGACCGCCTGCGCCCGGCAGACGAAACCGCCGGTGCAGCGTGTGACCGAATCGAGCTTGCCCGTCTTTTCATTGCGCTCCCGCACCGCATGGCTGCCGCAGACCGGACATTTTTCCGGGAAGGCATATTTCACCGCATCAGTCGGGCGCTTTTCCAGCAGCACGTCCAACACCTGCGGAATAACGTCGCCGGCGCGCTGCACGATGACGGTGTCGCCGATACGAATATCGTGATCTTCCGGGCGGATGCGCTCGCCGCTATTGCCGATGCCTTCAATATAATCGGCATTATGCAGCGTCGCATTGGTGACGACGACTCCACCAACGGTGATCGGCGTCAGACGCGCCACCGGCGTCAAAGCGCCGGTGCGTCCCACCTGGATTTCAATATTTTCGACCGTGGTGAAGGCCTGCTCAGCCGGAAACTTGTGCGCAGTGGCCCAGCGCGGGCTGCGCGATCGGAAACCAAGCCGCTCCTGAAGATCGAGCCGGTCGACCTTATAAACCACGCCGTCGATATCGTAATCGAGATCGGGTCGGGCGACACCGATTTCATTATAATGTTCAAGCAATTGCTCGGCAGAGGTGAATCGTTTCATCAGCGGGTTGACCGGAAAGCCCCAGTCCTGGAATTTCTCCACGATACCATATTGCGTATCCGCAATCCGTGCCGGCTGGCCGCCATTCGAGACCTCACCCAAAGCATAGGCAAAAAACCTCAGCTTGCGTTTCGCCGTCACATTGGCGTCGAGCTGGCGCAGCGAACCGGATGCCGTGTTGCGCGGGTTCACATAGGTCTGCTTGCCGTCCGCCTCCATCTGGGCGTTGAGCGCCAGAAAATCGCTCTTGGCCATATAGACCTCGCCGCGCACTTCCACCACATCGGGCGCATCGGCGGGCAGCTCATTCGGAATTTCCTTGATGGTCTTTATATTGGCGGTGACATTCTCGCCCGTCGTGCCGTCGCCACGCGTCGCCGCCGTCTTCAGCTTGCCGTTCTCATAGCGGATGGACATGGAAAGACCGTCGATCTTCGGCTCGGCGGTAAAGGCAATGGAATCGTCAGGCAGATGCCCGAGAAAACGATAGACGGAACTGACGAAGTCGCGCAGGTCCTCTTCCGAAAATGTATTGTCGAGCGACAGCATCGGCCGGGCATGCACGATGGGCGCAAAGGTCGGAAGTGGTGTGAAGCCGACTTTTTTCGACGGGCTGTCGGCCCGCACCAACGCCGGGAAAGCGGCTTCGATGGCGTCGTTGCGCCGCTTCAGGGCGTCATATTCCGCATCCGAAATCTCCGGCGCATCCTTGCCATGGTAAAGCGCATCGTGGCGCGCAAGCTCGGCCGCCAGAAATGCAAGCTCGGAAGAGGCTTCAAGCTCGGTCAGGTTTTCGACGGGAATCTGGTCTTTCGACATGGAAGAAGCCTCACGGATGAATCTGCAATGCTTTTAGCGAATTATTGCCAAACGCAAAACCATCCTCGCTTTTCAACAGACAGGAATCCGTTATTCTGAACATCCGGATGAAACAGATGCCGGAGCCTTCCATGGACGTCACGATCCTCATTGCCTTTGCGGCAGCCTTCTTTGTGTTCGCAGCCAGTCCCGGACCGGACAATATGACGATCGTTGCCCGCACGATCACCCATGGGGCCGCCTCCGGCCTCGCCTATGGTGCGGGAACCGTGGCCGGAATTTTGATCTTCCTCACGCTTGCAGCCTTTGGCCTGTCCATCCTCGCCGCCGAAATGGGAACCCTGATGGCGGTACTGCGCTACGGCGGCGCGGCCTATCTGGTGTGGATGGGCATCAGGCTCTGGACGGCGGAACCTATCGTTCCCGATCTGCAGCCGGTGAGTGCCGGGCGTAGCCTCATCTCGCTATTCGCGACTGGAACCGCGCTCAACCTCGGCAATCCGAAAATGCCGCTCTTTTACGTCGCGCTGCTGCCGAACATTGTCGGCGCTTCGCTGACGATCGATCACCTTGCGGCCCTGGCAACGGTCATCATCGCGGTGGAGGCGATTGTTATCGGCGGTCACGTTCTTCTCGCCGTGCGGGCGAGAAAACTGCTGCGGCAGCCGAAAATCATTCGCAGGGTGAACCGGGCGGCAGGCGGGATCATGATCGGCTCCGGCGTCGCGGTCGCCGTCAGCCGTTAATCCTTGGCGGCAAGCAGGCGAGCCGCCGCGGCCCTCGCCTCGTCCGTCACCGATGCGCCGGCAAGCATGCGGGCGATTTCTTCGGTGCGGTGTTTCGGCTCCATCGTCGCCACACGCGTGGCGATGCGTTCGCTGCCGTCGCCCGAGGGGCCCTTGGAAATGAGAAGATGAGTCGCCGCCCGCGCCGCCACCTGCGGTGCATGGGTGACGGACAGCACCTGAACGGTCTTGGACAGGCGGCGCAGCCGCTGGCCAATGGCATCCGCCACAGCCCCGCCAACGCCCGTATCGATTTCGTCGAACACCAGCGTCGGTGCAGAACCGCGATCCGCCAGCGCCACTTTCAGCGCCAGCAGGAAACGGGACAATTCGCCACCCGAGGCCACTTTCATGATCGGCCCCGGCCGTGTGCCCGGATTGGTCTGAACGTGGAATTCCACCGTGTCGATGCCCTCGGCCGTCGCCTGCTCGGGATCGGACGTCACCTCGACGGTAAACCGCGCCCGCTCCAGCTTGAGCGCCGGCAATTCCGCCATCACCGCATTGGAAAGCGCATCCGCCGCGTGGCGGCGTTTGTCGGAAAGAGATTGCGCAGCACGGTCGAAATCGGCCTTCACCACACCGAGATTAGCCTCGAGCTTGCCGAGCTTTTCCTCGCCGGCATCGAGATCGGCAAGATCGGCCACCATTTTTTCGGCGAGGGCAGGCAAGTCAGGCACGGCGACATTATATTTGCGTCCGGCGGCACGCAGCGCAAACAGCCGCTCCTCCACCCGCTCCAGCTCACGCGGATCGAACTCGGTGCGGCGCAGCGCCGCCTCCACTTCCATCTGCGCATTGGAAAGGCTGTCCAGCGCGGCATCCAGCAATTGCACGGTGTCTTCCAGCAAACCGGGAGCCTCGTGGCTCTTGCGCTCCAGACGCCGCATCATCGAGGCGATGACAGGCACAGGCGAGGCATTGCCGTTCAGGAATTCGCTGGCCTCGGCAATATCACCGGCAATGCGTTCGGATTTCTGCATCACCGCCCGTCGCTCGGCAAGCTCTTCCTCTTCGCCGTCACGCGGCGAAAGCCCTTCCAGTTCCTCGACGGAAGAGCGCAGATAATCCGCCTCGCGGGCGGCAGCTTCGACCTTGGCGCGGTGGGTCTTCAGGGCGCGCTCGGCATCCTTCCAGGTGCGGTAGAGGCCCTGAACGGAGCGGGCTTCATCGCTCAGCCCCGCAAAGGCATCCAGCAGCGTGCGGTGGGCATCGGTATCGACAAGCGCGCGATCATCATGCTGGCCATGAATTTCGACCAGCAATTGTCCGAGCTGGCGCATCATCTGCACGCTGATGGCCTGATCGTTGATATAGGCCTTGGTGCGCCCGTCAGAGGATTGCACCCGGCGAAAAATCAGGTCGCCATCATCATCAAGGCCGTTCTCGCGCAGGAGAAGCCGTGTGGGGTGACTGTTCGGGACTTCGAAAGTGGCAGTCACCTGCCCCTTTTCTTCCCCATGGCGAACCAGACCACCATCGCCGCGACCACCGAGGGCGAGCGAGAGACTATCGAGAAGGATGGATTTGCCCGCGCCGGTCTCACCTGTCAACACGGAAAGGCCCGCTTCAAAACCGAGGTCGAGCCTTTCAATCAGGACGATATCGCGAATCGAGAGCTGGACCAGCATGGCCTATGCCCCGTCTCAGGCGCCGATAAGCTTCTTGCCGGCACGCGAAATCCAGGACCCCTTGTTTTCCCGCGGTTCAAGCCCCTGACCCTTCAGCAGCTTGTAGGAATCCGCATACCATTGGCTGTCGGGATAGTTGTTGCCGAGAACGGCCGCCGCAGTCTGCGCCTCATCCGCCAGGCCCATCGCATAATAGGCTTCCGTCAGACGCGCCAGCGCTTCCTCGATCTGGTTGGTGTTCTGGTACTGCTCGACAACGATGCGGAAACGCGAAACGGCGGCGAGATATTCCTTGCGCTCAAGGTAATAACGACCGACCTGCATTTCGCGACCGGCGAGCTGGTCGCGGGCGAAACGAATCTTGGCCTGCGCATCGGCGACATATTCCGAATCGGGATAGTCGTTGACGACCTTGTTCATCGCCTCGACGGTGCGCTGCGCGGCGCGCTGGTCCTGCGTCACGTCGGAAATCTGCTTGGAATAAGCAAGACCGATCATGTACTGAACGTAAGCGGCATCTTTGGAGCGCGGATATTGGCGCAGGAACCGGCTGCCGTTTGTAATGGCCACATCGTTCTTGTTGGTGCGCGTGGCGATGAAGGTCTGCATGACCAGAGCCTTCTGGCCCCATTCGGTGAAGGGATACTGCTTGTCGATCGCCTCGAACTTGCGCGAGGCTTCCGTCATGTTGCCGGCGTTCATGTTGGCAAGCCCCTGCTTGTACAGAACGTCAGGCGGATCCGACTCGAAGCCAAGCTTGGTGATGTCGATATCCGGATCGGACTGGCAGGCAGTCAATGCCGCACTGGCACCGACCAACAACAACGAAACGGCGATCCCCCGTATCGTACCCTTCATCGCACCAGACCCTACATGCTTCATTCGACAGTTCCCACTTCCCGCGCAAATACATAAGCATCGGCTTTGCACTGGCGTTTCTAGCCATAAAAGCATCCGCAGGGCAACGCAATGATGACGCATTAACGCATTTTTATGGCATCCGCCCGCGCAATCGCATGAATATCAGGCGATATGAAGAAACATATCGCCCCTAACGACGAAAAAGCCGCCCCGAAAGGAGCGGCTTTTCCTGTCAATCAATAGCCTGCGAACAAACTCAAGCCGACCAGGGTGCAAATTCGGGCATGTTGACCGCAACGAATTCGCGGGCGCGCACCATCTGGTTGCGGGCGGCCGGAGCCTCCACGATCTCATAGGCCGAGCGGTCGCTCAGGAGAGCCTTCAGCGCGTTCGCATTGACCTTGTGGCCGCCGCGATAGGAGCGATAGCAACCGATGAACTGCGCGCCGGCAAGCGCCAGGTCGCCCACGGCGTCCAGCGTCTTGTGGCGGACGAACTCGTCCTTGGCGTAGCGCAGGCCTTCCATGTTGATGACGCTATTGTCGTCGGAGATGACGACCGAATTCTCAAGCGAGGAGCCAAGCGCATAACCGGCAGCCCACAGGCGCTCCACGTCGCGCATGAAACCGAAGGTACGTGCACGGGAAAGTTCGTTCTTGAAGCTGTCAGCCGTCAGATCGCCCTTCCAGGACTGCTTGCCGATCAGCGGCGTGTCGAAATCGATATCGACCTCGAAGCGCGTGCCGTCATAAGGGCGGAACTCCGCCCAGGAGGCACCCGAATCGATGCGCACCGGCTTGGTGACGCGAATATAGCGGCGCTTCGCACCGAGGTTCTTGATGCCAACGGATTCGATCGCTTCGATGAAGGGCGCGGAGCTGCCATCCATGATCGGCGCTTCCGGACCGTCGACCTCGACGATGAGGTTGTCGAGACCCATGGCGTAGATGGCGGCCATGACGTGCTCGATCGTCGCCACTGACTGGGATAGCGAACGGCCGAGCACGGTGCACAGATCGGTATTACCGACATTGGCCGAAACCGCCTTCAACTCGGTTACACTGCCATTCTCATGAAGGCGGTGGAACACGATGCCCGTTCCGGCTTCTGCAGGCTGGAACGTCATCGAAACCGGATTGCCGGAATGCACGCCAATGCCCTTAAGCTGAACAGCATTTGCGATAGTTGTCTGAAATCCGAGCAGTCCGATAGTCATGCGTATATGCCTTGTTTTGCAACCCGCGCCGCCTGGGCCAGCGCCGTTCAAGTTTTCAAGCCGGTTTTGGCAACCGGCATAGTCGTATTTCCCTTTACCCAGCCTCATACATACGCACATGTAGGTGCCACGACAAATCACTGTTCGTTTCGGATTGTTACACGCGTAAACTATTGAAAACGCAATTTAATTTAGTGTTAATCACGCAAAATAAACAAAACGCCCGGGTCGTGAAACCCGGGCGTTTGAAGAGGCGGATGGAATCGCCTTTAGTTGGATTGGCGGCGCAGGAACGCCGGGATTTCCAGCTGGTCATCGTCGTGGTGGCTGGCCGAAGAAGGCGTTGCACGGCCGTGGTCGTCAAGCTGGCCACGACGCGGTGCGTAGAGGCTGGCTTCCGGCGAAAGCGGGGCGCGACGCTGCTGCGGCGCCATGCTCGGCGCGTCCATCATGTCGGACGGAACTTCTTCTTCTTCGCGACGGCCAAGCGAGTTGGTGATGCGCTTCAGAAGACCCATCGGACCACGCTCTTCCTGAGCAGCAGGAGCGGCGTGGGTGCGATGTTCCATCTCGGCCTTCACGACCGGCGGGAAGTCCTCGACCTTCGGCATGCGTACCGGCTCGGGCTGGCGGGCAACCGGTGCGGGTTCCTGGTAGACAGGAGCCTGCGGCTGCTGCATGCGCGGTGCCGGAGCAGCAACCTGTTCCGGAGCATGGTAGACGGGCGCCGGAGCGACCGGTGCCGGAGCGGCCTGCTGAACCGGCTGGGCCGGACGGAGAGCCGGTGCTTCAGCCGGGGACGATGCAAACAGCTTGCTCTGCGGACGGAAATCCTGGGCCGGCTGCTGGTGTGCGGCGAAACCGAGTTCGCGTTCCATTTCGGCTTCCGCCGAACGGATGGTCTGGGCGATCTGGTCTACGGTCTTGGGTGCCTGCGATACTGACTGGGCAGGCTGAACTGCGGCCGGAGCGGGAGCAACGGCCGCGGAAGGACGGATAAGCGGCTTGGCGGCAGCTGCGGCGCGCATATCGGCAACATTCTGTTCGCCGATACCAGCAACGCGGTCGATGCCGGTGGCCACGACGGAGACGCGGATGAGACCTTCCAGGGCTTCGTCGAAGGTTGCGCCGAGGATGATGTTCGCATCCGGATCGACTTCTTCGCGGATACGGGTTGCAGCCTCGTCGACTTCGAACAGGGTAAGGTCGCGACCACCGGTGATGGAGATCAGCAGGCCCTGTGCGCCCTTCATCGAGGTTTCGTCGAGCAGCGGGTTGGCGATTGCCGCTTCCGCAGCCTGCATCGCACGGCCCGGACCGGAAGCTTCGCCGGTGCCCATCATTGCACGGCCCATTTCACGCATGACCGAGCGAACGTCGGCGAAGTCGAGGTTGATGAGACCTTCCTTCACCATCAGATCGGTAATGCAGGCAACGCCGGAATAGAGAACCTGGTCGGCCATGGCGAAGGCGTCGGCAAAGGTCGTCTTGTCATTGGCAATGCGGAAGAGGTTCTGGTTCGGAATGACGATCAGCGTATCGACGGACTTCTGCAGTTCCTCGATGCCCTGTTCGGCAAGACGCATGCGGCGGCCGCCTTCGAAGTGGAAAGGCTTGGTAACGACGCCGACCGTGAGGATACCCTTGTTGCGGGCAGCCTGTGCAACGACCGGGGCAGCGCCCGTGCCGGTGCCGCCGCCCATACCGGCGGTGACGAAGCACATATGGGTGCCGTTCAGGTGATCGATAATCTCATCGATGCACTCTTCAGCGGCGGCGCGGCCGACTTCCGGCTGGGAACCGGCGCCGAGACCCTCGGTGACGTTGACGCCGAGCTGGATGACCCGATCTGCCTTCGTCATGGTCAGCGCCTGCGCATCCGTGTTGGCGACAACAAAGTCGACGCCCTGGAGGCCGGCCGTGATCATGTTGTTAACAGCGTTGCCGCCGCCACCGCCAACGCCGAAAACGGTGATGCGTGGCTTCAGCTCGGTGATATCAGGCTTTTGCAGCTGTATCGTCATTTTAGCATTCCTTCTTTCTCTGGCCGCATCGCCCCGCTGGCCGATTCTTGAAAACTCAACTCTGAAACCTCCGGCTTACGCCACGAGGCCACTCAAAAACTCTCTTTCAGCCATTGCCCCACCCGGGCTATCCGGCCGCTACCCGTACCAAACGGCGAGAACATTCCGCCTTGCGCCGCATGAATTTCGATGTCCGCCACCTGCGGATAGATCATCAGTCCGCAGGCGGTTGAAAATGCCGGTCCCTTCGCCGCCACCGGAAGACCAGCCACACCCATGGGGCGGCCGATGCGAACGTTGCGGGCGAGAATGCGCCGTGCCGTTTCCGGCAGCCCCGTCAGCTGGCTTGCGCCGCCGGTCAGGACGACACGTTTGCCGACGATGGGGCTGAAGCCGGACTTCTGGATACGATCACGGATCAATTCCAGCGTCTCTTCGATACGCGCCCGCACGATGCGGGTTACAAGTGCTCTTGAAACTTGCGATGGTTGATCGCGATCATCTTCGCCAATCGGCGGGATCGAAATCATGTCGCGCTCATCCGCGCCATTCAGCAAAGCCGAACCATGCACCACCTTCAGTCTCTCCGCATCTTCGATTCGTGTCGAGAGGCCACGTGCAAGATCTGTCGTAACGTGATGGCCGCCAAGGCCGATCGCGTCGGTGTGAATGAGCCGGCCTTCGGCGAAAACCGAGATCGTCGTGGTGCCGCCGCCCATGTCGATGGCCGCGCAACCAAGTTCGACTTCATCGTCGACCAGCGCCGCAAGACCGCTGGCATAGGGCGTCGCCACCATGCCTTCGACCGAAAGATGCGCGCGGTTGACGCAAAGCTCGAGGTTCTTAAGCGCCGTGCGCTCGACCGTCACCACATGCATGTCGACGCCAAGGAGGTCGCCATACATGGAGAGCGGATCACGAATGCCGCGCTCACCATCCAGCGAATAACCCGTCGGCAGCGAGTGCAGGATCGCCCGGTCCTGACGCATGGACTGCTGGCTTGCCGCCACCAGAACCTTGCGCAGGTCGCTTGCTTCCACTTCCTGGCCGCCGAGATCGATGCTCGCGGTATAGATATCGCTCGCCAGCCGTCCGGCCGAAACATTGACGATCAGGCTGTCGACGGTAAGCCCCGCCATGCGCTCGGCCGCATCGACCGAAAGACGGATCACGCCTTCCAGCGCGTCGAGATCGGCGATCACGCCGGATTTCACGCCACGCGAGCGCTGGTGGCCAATGCCGATGATTTCAACCTTGTGGGTGCGGCCCGGCAGAATTTCGCTTTCCTGGCGTGGCGTCAGACGGCCGATCATGCACACGACCTTGGTCGAGCCGATGTCCAGCACAGAGACGATATGGCTGCGCTTGGAGGAAAGGGGCTTCAGACGCGGCAGGCCGAAATGGGAAGAACCAAAAAAGCTCATGTGTTCTTCTCCGCTTTCTTGAGTGCCTTCGTGCGTGCGTCCACGGCGGTCTGGCGACGTGCCGTCGCACCTTCGGTCAATTGGATCGTGGTGCGGTCCGCAAGCCGCAGATCGACGGCGGCGACATCACGAGACAGAACCTTTTCCTCGAGGTCGAGCCGCGCCAGCAGTTGCAGCGCCTGCGGCAGGTTTTCTTCCGGCAGCTTGACGACGATGCCGTTATCGAGATGCAGATCCCAGCGACGACCGGCAATGCGCACATAGGCGCGGACACGGTTGCGGATTTCCGGCCAGTCGGCCAGCTGCTCGACGAAGCCGGCAGCCCCCGTTTCAGCGTCACGTCCGACGAAGAGCGGCAGGGCCGCAAATTTATTGTCGCGCAGCGGCGCAATCACGCTGCCGCTTTTTTCAATCAGCGACAGTTCCGAGCCATGCTGCCAGATACCGAAGGCCTCACGCTCCTTCAGCCGGACTTCCACGGTCTTGGGGTACACCTTGCGGATATCGACATCTTCCACCCAGGGAAGCTGCACCAGCTTGCGGCGCGCCGCATCGATATCGAGCGCGATCAGCGAGGTGCTGCCATCGAGGCCGAGAAGCTGGAAGACTTCGATTTCCGAGGTCTGCAAATTGCCGGAAACCTTGACGTCCTCGACTGCGAAGCCGGCTGCCGATGTCGTGGTCTGGGTGACGATAGTCGTATGGCCGCCGAGCGACATGCCGTAAAGCCCGGTCACCGCGTAAAAGGCGACGGCCGAAATCGTACCGGTATGGGCGGGAATGTGGATGCGCCCGGTCGCAAGGCTGACGCAGAAGCGCACGACGCGACGCATCGGACGCGGTAGCACCCTGCGATCGTCGGCATTGGCCGCCGCCGCATATTGCTCGCGCTTTTTTGCCGTCGACTTTTTGCCGATCACCGCAAACACGAAGCGTCCTCCACCATCCAGCTGACAAGGTTACCAAAGGAGCGGCCAGCGTGGGCCGCCATTTCCGGCACCAGGGAGGTCGGCGTCATGCCCGGCTGCGTATTCACTTCAAGCCAGATAACTTCGCCATCTTCTGAGAAGCGGTCGTCGTAACGAAAGTCTGAACGGCTTACGCCACGGCACCCGATCGCCTGATGTGCCATAACCGCCAGTGTTTGAATTTTTTGGTAAATTTTCGGTGAAATTTCCGCCGGAATGACATGCTTTGAGCCACCGGCAGCGTATTTTGCGTCATAATCATAGAAATTGTGACCGAGCGGCACCACCTCCGTGACACCCAGCGCCTCGCCATCAAGCACGCCGCAGGTCAGCTCGCGACCATGAATGTAGCGCTCCACCATCACCTGATCGCCATAACGCCATTCGGACGAGGTGAGGATTTGCGGCGGATGCGACTGGTCTTCCTTGACGATGACAACACCGAAGCTCGAGCCTTCGCGCACCGGCTTCACCACATAGGGAGGCGAAAGCGGATGCTCGCTGGTGAAATCGAAGCGGTTCATGACGCGCTCGACGGCAACCGGAACACCGGCAGCCGCGGCCACTTTCTTGGCCTGCGCCTTGTCCATGGCGAGCGCCGAAGCGAGCACGCCGGAATGGGTATAGGGAATGGCAAGATATTCGAGAATGCCCTGAATAGTGCCATCTTCGCCGAAAGGGCCATGCAGCGCATTGAAGGCAACGTCCGGGCGCAATTCGTCGAGTACGGCGGCGACATCGCGGCCCACATCGACGCGGGTAACCTTGTACCCCTCACCCTCCAGGGCGAGCGCGCAAGCGTTCCCCGACGACAGGCTGACCGGCCGCTCCGACGAAAACCCACCCATAAGAACAGCTACATGCTTGCCGCTCATCGATACCTCTGACACCAACTCTCCGTTACGAACCACGCCCGAACCGCCGAATTTGACGAACGGTGATTCTGGCACATGATCCTTGAGATCAGTTAAACGCCATTAAGGTTAATGAATCGTTTACTTTCGTTAACCGCCGCGCCCAACATGCCGAGTTCCGTTAAAGAATCAGCATCGATCCGGATTCCCTCCTTGGAATCAGAGAGTTGCACGGATTGCAACATGCAGCTTTTCAATGATCGGAAATAAAATCGCCGCGCGGCCTCCACCTTGCTCCGCAGAAGACAAGTCTGAAACGTTAACGAGAGGCGCTTTTCCCCAGCGAAAATTATCTGGCGTTTCAGCGTTTTAAATCCGCGACCTGAATCAGTCTCTCATCAGCCGAGCGCATGCCGAATGCCCGACACCAGGCCCGTCGCATTCAAAGATCACATTATTTGCATTATTTCTTTTTTAGCATTCCATAGGAACAAAAATTGCGTTAACGCAGTCCTTGCCTCCCAAGGCATGACATTCCAATCATCTGAAATGGAACCCAAACCATGACTGACGCGGTATCTCAGGTATCGTCGACAGCTGGCAATTCGAACGTTGTAAAGACAAATTCGCCTGCACGAGTTCTCACTGCCAGCCTGGTCGGCACGACCATCGAGTTTTTCGATTTTTACGTTTACGCCACGGCCGCAGTGCTCGTGTTCCCGGCATTGTTCTTCCCGAACAACGATCCGATGACGGCGCTTCTGGCGTCCTTCGCCACCTTCTCCATCGCCTTTTTCGCCCGCCCTCTCGGCGCCGTCGTTTTCGGTCACTATGGTGACCGTGTCGGCCGCAAGACCACGCTTGTCGCGGCCCTTCTGACGATGGGCGTATCGACTGTCGTGATCGGCCTTCTGCCGACCTATGAGACGGCAGGCGTTCTGGCGCCGCTGTTCCTCGCACTTTGCCGTTTCGGTCAGGGCTTCGGCCTTGGCGGCGAATGGGGTGGTGCCGTTCTGCTCGCCACGGAAAATGCCCCTCCCGGCAAGCGCAGCTGGTACGGCATGTTCCCGCAGCTCGGCGCGCCCGTCGGCCTGTTCCTTTCCTCCGGCGTCTTCTGGATCCTGCTGCACTTCATGTCGCAGGAATCACTTTTGAGCTGGGGCTGGCGCATTCCCTTCGTCGCTTCGATCATCCTGATCGCTGTCGGCATGTGGGTGCGCCTGTCGATCACCGAAACACCCGATTTCCAGAAAGCGATCGAAAAGGAAGAGCGTGTGGCCGTGCCGGTCGCGGAACTTTTCCGCAATCACAAGCGCAGCCTCGTGCTCGGCACCTTCGTGGCGCTGGCCACCTTCGTGCTTTTCTATATCGGCACCGCTTATCTGCTCTCCTACAACGTCAAGGTCCTGAAAATCCCGTTCCTCGACGCGCTGGAAGTGCAGATCCTCGGCTCCATCGTCTTCGGTATCTTCATTCCGATCGCCGGCAAGCTTGCCGAGAAATTCGGCCGTCGTGAAATCCTGATCCTGACGACGGTGCTGATCGGCCTGTTCTCCTTCCTGCTGCCAAGCCTGATGACCGGCGGCGAAGGTTCGA
The DNA here is from genome assembly GCA_025560025.1 of Agrobacterium tumefaciens. Lineage (NCBI taxonomy): Bacteria > Pseudomonadati > Pseudomonadota > Alphaproteobacteria > Hyphomicrobiales > Rhizobiaceae > Agrobacterium > Agrobacterium tumefaciens. The sequence goes on from CP048485.1 coordinate 1,755,332, forward strand.
TCTTCGTTTTCGCGGCTCTGGCCATGATGCTGATGGGCATGACCTACGGCCTGATCGGAACGGCGCTGGCCGCGCCCTTCCCGACCCGCGTGCGTTACACCGGCTCGTCCATCACCTTCAACATGGCCGGCATCTTCGGCGCATCGCTGGCGCCTTACATCGCCACATGGCTGCAGGTGAATTACGGCATGGGATATGTCGGTTATTATCTCTGCGTATCGGCGCTCATCACGCTGGCCTGCATTCTTCTGTCCCGCAAGGACGAAGTCTGAGCCAAGCGCAGCCCAATAGGAAAAGCCGCGAAACCGGGTTTCGCGGCTTTTTTCATTCTGCCATATCAAATCCTATGCGACGGTCTGGCGGCTGACCTTCTGGCCGGCAAAACAGATGCGATTGCGCCCGGATCGTTTCGCGTCGTAAAGCGCCATATCGGCATTGTGCATGACTCTCTCGAAAATCTCCCAATTCGCCCGGAAAGCCACTCCCATCGAGACGGCGGTACTGATCCGCATGTCCTGGAAATCCACCGGTGTCGCCGCGATCCTCGCACGCGCCTTTTCGCAGAGTTCCAGAAAATGCTGCGGAGCAAGCTCCTGCACGACGACGAATTCTTCCCCACCCATGCGCGCGATATAGGCGGTTTCATCGAAACAATCGCGGATCATGGCGGCGACACTGGAAATAACCATATCGCCAGCCAGATGGCCGTATCTGTCATTCACCGATTTGAAGTGATCGATATCGACAAAGGCGACGCAATATTGCGTATCGAGACGAGCACAGTTGGCGTAAAGCCCCAGCCTGTTGTTGAGGCCGGTCAGGGCGTCAGTGTGGCTGAGATGCAGAAACCGCTCATGCGACTGGGCAAGCAGCTTCACTTCGCGCGCATTGATCCAGCCGATGATCAGAGCCAGGGTAAACGCGATCGTTGCCGACAGGGTCGTGCCGAGCATCAGCCCATTCGCAAGGTCGGTCACCAGCCCTAACAGCGACAGAATGAAGAGCCCCGCCGTATCGATCACGACGGCAATAATAGTGACCAGGATCGCCACACGCAGCGCAAAATCGAGCGGTTCCAGCCGCTGGCGGCCTTCAGGCGTCGTAACCGAAAAACTTATGCTTTGGATCAGTTTATGCCAGAGACCCAACTTAACCCCCAACGGGTTTGGATGTCGCGTGAGTTAAAACAGCCTAAAATACCAAAAAGCTGGATAATGAACCCAGCTATTCTTGTCGCCCGATAATAAAACATAAGTATTGACCGGGCGTTACCATGAACACCCGGCCGAAAAAGAAGCATCAGCTCCCTAGAAACGGTTCCACCTCACGGCCCGGCATGAAAAGCCCCAGCCGCTTGATTTCCCATTCCAGCCGGATGCCCGACTTCTCGAACACCCGCTTGCGGATGGTCTCACCCAGATATTCCAGGTCATAACCGGTCGCATGGCCGGTATTGATCATGAAGTTGCAATGCAGTGACGACATCTGCGCCCCGCCAATGACCAGACCGCGACCACCCGCCTCATCGATCAACTCCCAGGCGGAATGACCTTCGGGGTTCTTGAAGGTGGAACCGCCCGTCTGCTCGCGGATAGGCTGCACGGTTTCCCGGTGATGACGCACAGCATCCATATCGGCCCGGATTTTCGCCTTGTCTTCCGGATAGCCCTCAAACAGCGCACCCGTGAAGATCAGGCCCGCATCCGCGCCGGAGTGGCGATAGCTGTAACCCATATCGGCATTGGAAAGCACATGCTGGTTGCCCTGACGGTCGACTGCATAGACTTCCACGACACGATCACGCGTCTCGCCGCCGTTGGCGCCGGCATTCATGCGCAGCGCACCGCCGATGGAGCCGGGAATACCGTAAAAGAAATGGAAACCACCGATACCATTATCCATGGCCATGGCCGCAATATGCTTGTCCGGGCAGATCGCGCCCGCCTTGATGCGGTTTTCACCGGCAAGCTCCACCTGGCCGAAGCCCTTGGCCGAAAGACGGACGACAACGCCAGGAATGCCGCCATCGCGCACGAGAAGGTTCGAACCGACGCCGACCACGGTCAACGGCACGTCTTCCGGCAGAATTTTCAGGAAGGTAATCAGATCGTCGGCATCGTGCGGCTGGAACATCACCTCCGCAAGACCGCCGGCTCTGAACCACGTCACGCGGTCCATGGGCGCATCCGGTGTCAGACGTCCCCGCAATTCATTTACCCCGTCGCCGAGCCTCCCCAGCAATTTAACCCCATCGACCTGTCTCATTCGGACTTTCCTGATATGCTCTTCAATTCCGAAGGCAGCGCTGCTGCCCATTGCGTGATATTCCCAGCCCCCAAGAGAACCACGAAATCACCCGGATTCGCAATGCCTGCAACCACTGAGGCAAGATCTTCCCGTTTTTCGAGAAAACGGGCGTCGCGGTGGCCGGCGGCCTTGATGGCCGAAACCAGCGCTTCCGAGCTTGCGCCTTCGATCGGATCTTCGCCCGCAGCATAGACCGGAGCAAGGATAATCGTGTCGGCATCGTTAAAACAATGCGCGAAATCGTCAAACAGGCTGGAAAGCCGGCTGTAGCGGTGCGGCTGGTGCACGGCGATGATGCGGCCCTTGCAGGCTTCGCGCGCCGCCGCCAGCACGGCCTTGATCTCGACCGGATGGTGACCGTAATCATCGAAGACCTGTACGCCGTTGGCTTCGCCCGTCAGCGTGAAGCGGCGCTTGACGCCGGCAAAGGAGGCAAGCCCCTTCTTGATGTCGGCTTCCGAAATGCCGAGACGATTGGCGACCGCAATCGCGGCCGTCGCATTCGACACATTGTGGCGGCCGGGCATCGGCAGGACAAGGTCCTTGAAGGAGAATATCTTGCCGGTGCGGCGGCGACGGATTTCCACGTCGAAGATCGACCGCGTGCCGTCAATGCGCACATTCGAAAAACGCACGTCGGCCTGCGGGTTCTCGCCATAGGTGATGACCTTGCGGTCCTCGATCCGGCCGACCAGTGCCTGCACTTCCGGATGGTCGAGGCACATGACGCCAAAACCGTAGAAAGGAACATTCTCGACAAACTGGCGGAACGCGGCGCGCACGGCATCGAAATTGCCGTAGTGATCCAGATGCTCGGGATCGATATTGGTGATGACAGCCACATCGGCCGGCAGCTTCAGGAACGTGCCGTCGGATTCGTCGGCCTCCACCACCATCCACTCGCCCTCGCCCATGCGGGCGTTGGTGCCGTAGGCATTGATGATGCCGCCATTGATGACGGTCGGGTCGAGATTGCCGGCTTCCAGCAGCGTCGCGACCATGGAGGTGGTCGTGGTCTTGCCGTGGGTGCCGCCGATGGCGATGGCATTGCGGAAACGCATCAGCTCGGCCAGCATTTCGGCACGGCGAACGATCGGCAGGTGTTTTTCCCGCGCGGCGATGAGTTCCGGATTGCTTTTCTTGATGGCGGTGGAAACCACCACGACCTCGGCATCACCGATATTATCCGCCGTATGGCCGACAAAAACCTCGATACCCTTATCGCGCAGGCGCTGCACATTGGCGCTATCGGCCTGATCCGACCCCTGAACGCGATGGCCGAGATTGTGAAGCACTTCGGCAATGCCGCTCATGCCGATCCCGCCTATGCCGATGAAATGGACAAGGCCTATGGCTTTCGGCATCTTCATGCCCCAACTCCTTCATTCTTCTTCTTGAATTCCTGTACGGACTGGCCGGAAGCAATAGCCTCGACCAGATCGGCCAGCACATCCGCCGCATGCGGTTTGCCGGTCGCCTTTGCCGCCGCCGCCGTCGCGCTCAAACGGTCAGGCTCGGAAAGCGCCGACGACAAAAGGCTTGAAAGCTTCTGCGGCGATAGTTCCGCCTGCTTGATGACGCTTGCCCCACCCGCCGCTGAAAGCGCTGCCGCATTGGCGGCCTGATCGTGATCCAGCGCATGAGGATAGGGCACGAGGATCGACGGACGGCCGATGACCGACAGTTCCGACACCGTCGAAGCACCCGAACGGCTGATGACCAGATTGGCCTCGCCAATACGTGAGGCCATATCGCCGAAGAAGGGCGAAACATCCGCTTTCACGCCGAGCTTCTGATAGGAGGCGATCACGCTGTCCTTGTCTTCGGGGCGGGCCTGCTGGGTGACGACGATGCGTTTGCGCTGCTCGTTCTTCAACAGGCAGATCGCTGCCGGCACGGCGCTGGAGAAGAATTGCGCGCCCTGGCTGCCGCCGAAAACGACGAGCTGGAACGGTTCATCCGTCTGCGAGGGCGTATAGGGTATCTCCGACGCCGCCAGCACCGCCGGGCGAACGGGGTTGCCAGTGGCCACGGTCTTGTCGGAATACTGGCCGTTGGCGGGCGGCAGGAAACCGCCGGCGATTGCCTTCACCCGGCCGGCCAGCGCCTTGTTGGCGCGGCCCATCACCGCATTCTGCTCGTGAATGATCGAGGGCACGCCAAGCCCGGTCGATGCCAGAAGCGGCGGCACGGTGGGATAACCGCCGAAGCCGACAACCGCGACCGGCTTCAGCTTCGTGACCAGCCGGCGCGCTGAACGCAGCCCCGTCCACAGTTTCCACAGCGAACGCGCCACGGAAATCGGGTTCTTCGAACCGATGGTGGCAGACGGCACCACATGAATTTCATCCGCCGGAAACTTGCCGGCATAACGCTCGGCGCGGCTGTCGGTGACGAGATGCACCTGATAACCGCGTTCCTTCAGCGTATGCGCCAAGGCCTCGGCTGGAAAGACATGGCCGCCGGTTCCCCCGGCGGCAAGAAGAACAATACCCTTGCTCATGATACTTTACTCCGCGGGAACGCCGGAACCGACGCGGAAGAAACTCCGCTCCTGCGCCCGCTTTTCGGGTCTGTGGCGTGTCAGCGCCAGAAGGAAGCCGGCGGTCACGCAGATCGCCATCATCGACGAACCGCCATAGGAAATCAGCGGCAGCGTCATGCCCTTGGCGGGCATCAGTTCCAGATTGACGCCGATATTGATCATCGACTGCATGCCGATCTGCAAAACGAGGCCGGCCACGGCAAAGCGGCAGAAGTCGTCCTTTTCCTTGAAGGCGTGCGAGAGGCCGCGCAGCACGATGAAGGCGAAGATCGCCACCAGGAACATGCAGAAAACGATGCCGAATTCTTCCGCCGCCACCGAGAAGATGAAGTCGGTATGGCTGTCGGGAATGATCCGCTTGACGATACCCTCGCCCGGTCCCCGACCGAACCAGTCGCCGCGAATAATCGCCTCACGCGCCGTATCCACCTGGAACGTATCGCCTTCGCCCGTCCAGAAACGGTCGATACGACCGGCAACGTGCGGCAGCAGCAGATAGGCGGAGATGATGCCGCCGACGCCAAGACCGCCAAGCATGATGATCCAGAACCACGGTACGCCGGCCATGAAGAACATGCCGCCCCAGACCACCGACGTCAGGATCGTCTGGCCGAAGTCCGGCTGGGCGATCAGGAGCGCCGCTACGATGCCGAAGGTGATGATGGCGAAGAGGTTGCCCGGAATTTCCGGATGACGCGCCCGCTCGGCGAAAAGCCAGGCGCAGACGATCACGAAGGCCGGCTTCATGAATTCCGATGGCTGGATGGAAAAGGTGCCGATGGAAATCCAGCGCCGCGCACCCTTGACCTCGATGCCGAAGAATAGCGCGAAGATCATCATCAGCAGCGAAGCAATCAGCATGATGACCGCCACGCGCCGCACCTGACGCGGCGACAGGAAGGACAGGCCGACCATGATCGCCAGCGACGGCACCATGAACATCGCCTGACGCTCGACGAAGAAGAAGCTGTTGAGACCGATACGCTCGGCAACCGCCGGTGACGCCGCAAAGGACAGCATCAGTCCGATGCCCATCAATGCGATGAACGCCGCCAGAAAGAAACGGTCGATGGTCCAGAACCATTCCGCGACCGGACCGCGATCAACTCGGCTTACCATGGCCTTCAGCCCCCTTTTCCAGAGTCAACCAGCATCGTCATGCCATCGAGCGCCGCAACCTGCGCGACGAACGAATCACCTCTGATCTCAAAGTTCTTATATTGATCGAAGCTTGCGCAAGCCGGGGATAACATCACGATATTGCCGGCCGTCGCATCATTTTCCGCATCCGCGGCCGCATGCTGGATGGCTTTGTCCAGCGTGCCGGATATTTCATAAGGTACTGCCTCGCCCAGCGTCGCGGCAAATTCGGCTGCCGCTTCGCCGATCAGATAGGCCTTGGCGATGCGGGGGAAGAGCGGCGAGAGGCTGGTGATGCCGCCCGCTTTCGGCAGGCCGCCGGCGATCCAGTAGATGCGGTCGAAGCTTGAAAGCGCCGGTGCAGCAGCATCGGCATTGGTAGCCTTGCTGTCGTTGACGAAGGTGACGTTGCCACGGCGTCCGACAGGCTGCATGCGATGCTTTAGGCCGGGGAAGGATTTCAGGCCTGCGCGAACTTCCTCTTCGGAAACGCCGACCGCAAGGCAGGCGGCAATTGCCGCCGCCGCATTCTGCGCATTGTGGCTGCCGCGAAGGGTCTGGATGCCGTCGAGATCAACCAGCAGCCCGGAAGTGCCACCATGCGCCCGCAGGATGCGGCTGCCTTCGGCATAAAGACCTTCGGAAACGACATTGCGTTTGGAAATGCGCTCGACCTTTACCCCGGCACGCTCGATACGGTCGGCGATCAGTGTCGAATGACTGTCATCGACACCGACAATTGCCGTGCCGCTGCCTGCCACCAGCCGCTCCTTGACGTCGGCATAGTGCTGCATCGTGCCATGCCGGTCGAGATGATCGGGCGTCAGGTTAAGAAGAATTCCGGCGGTCGGATTGATCGTTGGCGCGAGATCGATCTGGTAGGACGAGCACTCGACCACGTAGAAACGTTGCGCCTTCGGCGGATCGAGGCTCAGCACCGCCGTTCCGATATTGCCGCCCAGCTGCGTATCGCGGCCGGATGCCTTGAGAATATGCGCGATCAGCGCCGTCGTCGTGGATTTGCCGTTGGTGCCGGTAATGGCGATGAAAGGGCAATCCGGCGCATGAGCGCGGCGCTCACGGATGAAAAGCTCGATATCGCCGATGATCTCGACACCCGCTGCCTTCGCAAGATCCACCGACCAATGCGGTTTCGGATGCGTCAGCGGCACGCCGGGCGCCAGAACGAAGGAAGAGAAGCTCGGCCAGTCAATCGTCCGAAGATCCGCCGTCTTGATGCCTTCGGCCTCGGCCTTCGCGACACTGTCGGGATTGTCGTCGAAAGCAACGACATCCGCCCCACCCGCGACCAGCGCGCGGGCGGTGACGAGACCCGAACCGCCAAGCCCGAAAAGCGCGACCTTCTTACCTCTGAACGACGTGACCGGGATCATCGCTCACCTCAGCTTCAGGGTGGCGAGGCCGAGCAGCGCGAGGCCAACGGAGATGATCCAGAAACGGATCACCACCTGGCTTTCCGTCCAGCCCTTTTTCTCGAAATGGTGGTGGATCGGCGCCATCAGGAACACACGCCTGCCGGTGCGCTTGAACCAGAAGACCTGGATGATGACCGACAGCGTTTCCATGACGAAGAGACCGCCGACGATGACCATGACGATCTCGTGCTTGGTGGCGACAGCGATCGAGCCGATCAGGCCGCCGAGCGCCAGCGAACCCGTATCGCCCATGAAGATGGCGGCGGGCGGCGCGTTGAACCACAGGAAGCCGAGGCCCGCGCCGATGACCGCGCCGACAATGACGGCGAGTTCACCCGTGCCGGGCACGAAGTTGATCTGCAGGTAATTAGCGAAAACCGCGTTACCGGCAAGATAAGCGATCACGCCGAAGGTAGCAGCCGCGATCATCACAGGCACGATGGCGAGACCATCGAGACCATCCGTCAGGTTCACGGCATTGCCCGCGCCGACGATGACGAAAGCACCGAACAGCACGAAGAAATAACCGAGATTGATCACGAATTCCTTGAAGAACGGAAACGCGATGGAGCTGCCGAGCGTGCCGCCATGCGGGGCGGAAGCGAGCGCCATCTTCATCATGAAGAACACGGCAATCGCCGCGATCAGGAATTCGATGCCAAGACGCGCCTTGCCGGAAAAGCCCTTGTCGCTCTGCTTCGTCACCTTCAGGTAATCGTCGTAAAAGCCGATGGCTCCGAAACCGAGTGTCACCATCAGCACGGCAACGACATAGACGTTCGACAGGTCACCCCACAGCAGCGAGCCGCCGAGAATGCCGGCAAGGATCATGAGGCCGCCCATGGTCGGCGTGCCGGCCTTCTTGAAATGGGTCTGCGGCCCGTCGGCGCGGATCGGCTGGCCCTTGCCCTGGCGCACGCGCAACGAGTTGATGATCGCCGGTCCAAACAGGAAGACGATCAACGCAGAGGTGAACATCGCCGCACCCGCCCGGAAGGTGATGTAGCGGAAGAGGTTGAAGACTTGAACTTTATCCGACAGTTCGACGAGCCAGATCAGCATAATTGCCCTTTCAAAAGGCTATTTCAGACTTGGCGTTCCGTCTCGGGGAATGCCGGATACTTGTCAAGCAGGGCGGCGACAATCTTGCCGAAACCGAGGCCAAGTGACGATTTTACCATCAGCGCGTCTCCCGGTTGCACCCATTGCAGGGCGAAATCGGTGAGTTCCGCCGTCGTCGGGAACCAGATGACGGTGACACTGTCCGGCAACGCATCGCGCAGCGCCGCCATCGCCTCCCCCGCCAGCCAGACATGCTCGATGCCGGCCGCAAGCAACGGCCCGGCCAGCTCTTCATGCAGCTGCGCGGAAAATTCGCCCATCTCAAGCATGTCGCCAAGAACGGCAACGCGCCGGCCGTGGCCCTGCGTTTCCGTTTCCGCCAGCACGGCAATCGCCGCGCGCATGGAAGCGGGGTTGGCGTTATAGCTTTCATCGATCAGCAGGAACGAACCGCTTTCAATCGTCAGACGGTGGCGCTGACCGCGCCCTTTCACCGCCTCAAGCGTTCCGAGCGCTTCAAAAGCGCGGTCGAGATTGGCGCCGGTCACGGCGACGGCACCGAGCACGGCCATGGCGTTGTCGGCGATGTGACGTCCGGGAACATTGAGATGCAATTCGCTGGTCTCGCCGTTCAGGATCGCCCAGATGGTCGAACCCGCAGGCGTGCTTTCAAAGTCGGCGAGCCGGAAATCGGCCTTGGCGTGCTGCCCGAAGGTCAGGATGTGCTCTATACCCTGTTCCTGTGCGGCCTCTTCAAGCTGCTCGAACTGGGCATTGTCGCGGTTGAGGATGACGGAGCCGCCCTCCTCAAGCCCTTCGAATATTTCCGCCTTGGCCGCGGCGATCTCTTCAATATTCTTGAAATTGCCGAGATGGGCGGGAGCGATGGTCGTGATGATCGCCACATGCGGACGCACCATCTTGACCAGCGGGCGAATTTCGCCGGAGTGGTTCATGCCGATTTCAAAAACGCCGAACTCGGTATCCGCCGGCATACGCGCCAGCGTCAGTGGTACACCCCAGTGATTGTTAAAGGATGCGACCGCCGCATGAACCCGGCCCGACGGCTCCAGAGCCTGCCGCAGCATTTCCTTGGTGGTCGTCTTGCCGACGGAGCCAGTCACCGCGATGATGCGTGCCGAAGTTCTCTCGCGCGCCGCAATGGCAAGTTTGCCGAGTGCGGCAAGCACGTCCTCGACCACGATCATGGGCACGGTGAGCCGGCCGAGAGCCGGCAGCTTGGCTTCAGCAACGACCAGGAGACCGGCCCCATTGGCAACGGCGAAACTGGTGTAATCATGGCCGTCGACCCGATCACCCTTGATGGCGAAAAAGGCTTCGCCCGCCTTGACGGTCCGGCTGTCGATGGAAATGCCGGTGATTCCGGTCGGCAGGTTGCCAACGGGGCGTCCTGCCGTGATGGCGATCATGTCGGCGACTGTCCATAACCAGCTCAAATCTTCAATCCTTCCAGCCCTGCCAGCGCAGCGCGCACCTGTTCATGATCGGAAAACGGCAGCGTCACGGAACCGACGATCTGCCCCTCTTCATGCCCCTTGCCCGCGACGATCAGCGTATCGCCGTTGGAAAGCAGCGACACCGCATGGTGGATCGCCTGCGACCTGTCGCCGATTTCCACTGCACCCGGCGCCGCCGCCATGACCTCGGAACGGATCGTTGCGGCATCTTCCGAACGCGGATTGTCGTCGGTGACGATGACGATGTCTGAAAGCCTCGTCGCCACTTCGCCCATGATCGGGCGTTTGCCCTTGTCGCGGTCGCCGCCGCAGCCGAAGACGGTAATGATGCGGCCCGAGGTGAAGGGCCGGACCGAGGTCAGCACGTTTTCCAGCGCATCCGGCTTGTGCGCATAATCCACATAGGCAAGCGCGCCGTTCTTCGTCTGTCCCACGAGTTCCAGACGACCGGCAGCGCCGATCAGCTTCTCGAGCGCCTTCAGCGCGGTCGCCGCGGGAACGCCGGTGGACATGGCAAGACCGGCGGCGACGAGAGCGTTCGCAACCTGAAAATCACCCGCCAAGGGGATGTCGACTTCATAAATCTCGCCGTCATGGTGCACTTCGATCATCTGCTTGTGACGGAAGTGCTCAACACGCTTCAGGGCCAGATAATCGCCCTTGCGACCAACTGTGCGGACATCGAGACCCGCTTCGCGCGCCGCGCGGATTGCTTTCTCCGACCACGGATCGTCCGCAAAGATAATGGCGGGCGCGCCCTTTTCCATCAGCGTGTCGAACAGCCGCATTTTCGCGGCCATGTAGTCCTCGACGGTCGGATGATAATCCATGTGGTCGCGGCCGAGATTGGTGAAACCGGCCGCTGCAAGCTTCACGCCGTCGAGACGGCGCTGATCGAGGCCGTGGCTCGAAGCCTCCATGGCCGCATGGGTCACGCCTTCGGCCGCAAGCTCGGCCAGAAGCGCATGTAGTGTTACCGGATCGGGTGTGGTGAGCGCGCCGTAATCCTCGCGGCCGGGTGCAATCACACCTGTCGTGCCGATCTGTGCTGCGGCATGGCCCGCGAAAGCCCAGATTTGCCGTACGAAGGACGCAACGGAGGTCTTTCCCGCCGTGCCGGTGACGGCAACCATGATCTCGGGCTGTTTTCCGTAAAACCGGGAAGCGGCAAGGGAGAGATAAAGACGTGGATCCGTCACCGATAGCACCGGCACGTCGGCATCCACAGGATGCCCGGAAACGACGGCGACCGCGCCCTTGGCAACCGCATCCTTCACATAGGCCGCGCCATCCGCCTTGGTGCCAGCAACCGCCACGAACAGGCTGCCGGGCTGCGCCCTGCGGCTGTCTGCGGTTATCCCCCCGATTTCGATCGCCCCGATCTCAGACAGGAGCAATTCATTCAATTCCGGAAACGCGTTTCCGGATATATCTCGCAAATTCATCGACTGTGTCCGTCTTGTCCCCCCGGCGCGAATCGCCGGAACATCATAAGCTCTAACAATCAATAAGACACGAGCAAGGCCGAGCCATCCTTGCCGAACTTCGGCTTCACGCCCAGCACCGCCGCCGTGCGGGTGATGATATCGTGCACCATCGGCGCGGCGGACGTGCCGGCAAGTGCCGCGCCATTGCCCTTGTCCGTCTTCGGTTCATCGATGAAGGTCAACACCACATATTGCGGGTCGTCGATCGGGAATGCCGACAGGAAGGCGTTGAAGTTCTTGTCACGCACATAACGGCCGTTGACGACCTTGTCCGCCGTGCCGGTCTTGCCGCCGACGTTGAAACCATCGACACGCGCATTACGGCCGGAGCCATTGACCCCGTTCCATTCAAACAGGAAGCGCATATCCTTGCTTGTGGTGGGCTTCAGAACCTGCTTGGCCACCAGATCCGCCTGCTCGCGGGTGCGTGGCAGGAAGGTCGGCTCGATCAGCTTGCCGCCATTGACAAGCGCCGCACCGGCAACCGCCGTCTGCAGCGGCGTCGTCGAAACACCATGACCGAAGGAAATGGTAATCGAGTTGATCTTCTTCCATTCGCGCGGCTGCGAGGGCATTGCCACTTCCGGCAGTTCCGTCTGCATGCGGGTCAGAAGCCCGAGCTTCGTCAGAAACTCTTTATGACCTTCGGTGCCCACCGTATCGGCGATCTTGGCCGTACCGATGTTGGACGAATACTGGAAGATTTCCGGCACCGACAAAACGCGGTTCTTGCCGTGGAAATCCTTGATGGTGAACCCGCCGATCCGGATCGGATAACGGGCATCGAAACTGTCGCCCAGACGCACGCGGCCCGAATCCAAGCCCATGGCGATTGTGAAGGACTTGAAGGTGGAGCCCATTTCGAAAGTGCCGTTTGACATACGGTTGAGCCACCCCTCTTTCGCGCCCTCGGCCGGATTGTTCGGATCGTAATCCGGAACCGAGGCCATGGCGAGAATTTCGCCGGTATGCACATCCATCACCACGGCGCCGGCGCCAATCGCCTGGAATTTGGCGATCGCCGAAGTCACGACTTCGCGCACGATGGACTGTACACGCAGATCGATCGACAGCTTTATCGGCTCCAGCGGCTGGTCGCTGGTCATGCCGAGCGCCGTCAGGTCGGCAAGCCCCTGATTGTCGACATAACGCTCCATGCCGGCAACGCCGCGATTGTCGATGTTGACGTGACCGACAATATGGGCGGCCGTCGGCCCGCCGGGATAAAAGCGGCGCTTTTCCGGGCGGAAACCGACGCCGGGAATGCCGAGCGCCAGAATCTGGCTCTGCTGCTTCGGCGTCAGCTGACGGCGCAGCCACTGGAAGCGCGAATTGGACGTAAGCTTCTGATAGGTCCCGCGCTGGTCGAGGTCCGGCAGGACGGTGCGCAGCTTCTCGATGGCTTCATCGATATCGACGATGCGATGCGGTTCGGCAAACAGCGAGACGGTGCGGATATCGGTGGCCAGAACCTCACCGTTACGGTCGAGAAGGTCGGGACGCGACGCCATCAGCCGGTCTGCGGGCGCGATGCTCGAGACCGTTTCCTGTTCCGCCATGCCATATTGTACGAGACGCCCGCCGACGACACCATAAAAGGCGACGAAACCGAAGATGATGAGGCCGACCCGGCTCTTCGCCTGGGCCGCCCTTTTCTTGCGGGCGCCTTCAAAGGCGGCATGGTCCGTATAGACGCCGGTGGTGCTGGCGGAAAAGTGAGCCTTGCTCTTCAAAACCATGACACGGGAGAGAAAAGACATTAGCGGTTCACCGATCCTGTTATCGTGTCATCCATATCGTCGGCTTCATCGCCCGCGACGGCGGAGACGGCTGGAGCCGCCGGGGGACGGGAAACACGTGCCCTGGGTGTCGGTATCGGCGCACCATTGGCGGCGATCTGGCCCGCCGGCGGCGATTTCGGCTTGGATGCTCCACCAAGCGTGGCGCCCGGCTTCGAACCGTTGACGGCCGCGGCGATGACATCTTCCACGCTCATGCCTTCAGGTTCGGGCGGCTGCGGCAATTGCGATCGCAGCATCGGAAGTTCGCGCGGCTGCGCCAGCTGCGTGGGCATCGTCGGCGAAAGGCCGAGCTCATTCTGATAGGCATTGACGAGACGATGGAGGCGGTTGGGCTGCGTCAGCAGCGCCCAGTCGGCCCTGAGAAGATCGATCGTGTCCTTCTCGAGCTTGATTTCGGCCTCGAGCTTGCGGACCTCTTCCAGCTTCAGATCGGCCTTGTGCTTGATCGAATAGGTCACGACAGCCGCAGCGACCATGACCCCCACCAAGACGATATCGAATGTACGCAGCATATCAGCCTCCCATCTTTTCAAGGCTGGCGAGATCAGGAAGCTCGAAAATCGAAAAATCCGCAGCACGCGCCGGCGCTGAGGTCCGCAGACCGGCGCGCAGCTTGGCTGAACGGGCACGCGGATTGAGCTCCGCCTCCTCGTCACTGGCAGCGATCATCGGCTTGCCGATAGTGTCGAAAATGGCGGGCCTGTCTTCCACCATCGGCAGGTGCCGGGAACCGGCGGCTTTACCCGACCGATCCGCGAAAAATTTCTTGACGATACGGTCTTCGAGCGAATGGAACGTGACGACGACAAGCCGGCCGCCGGGCTTCAAGGCCTGCTCGGCGGCGAACAGCGCCTGCGCCAACTCACCCAGTTCGTCATTGACGAAAACGCGAAGGGCCTGAAACACGCGGGTTGCGGGATGGATCTTGTCCTTCGCCTTGCGCGGCGTGACGATCTCGATCAGACCGGCCAGATCGCGCGTGGTGCGGAAAGGCTCTTCCGCCCTTTTCTTCTCGATGGCGCGGGCGATGCGGCCCGGCTGTTTTTCCTCACCGAGAAAGCCGAAGATGCGGATGAGATCGCCGACCTTGGCGCGATTGACGACATCCGCCGCCGAAACGCCCGAACTCGACATACGCATGTCGAGAGGGCCGTTCTTCTGGAAGGAAAAACCGCGTTCGGCCTCGTCGATCTGCATGGAGGAGACGCCAATATCGAGAACAACACCGTCAAGGCCACCTTGCGGCGCGTGTTTGGCCAGATCGGAAAATTGCGATTGAATAAGCGAAAGCCTGCCGCCATTGGCGGCCACCATGGCCTGACCGCCGGCAATCGCTGTCGGATCGCGGTCAAGCGCGATCACGCTCGCGCCCTGGTCAAGAATGGCCTGGGTATAGCCGCCGGCCCCGAAGGTGCCGTCAAGAATGATCTTTCCGGATGCGGGCTCAAGCGCGGCGATCACTTCGCGAAGAAGAACCGGGATGTGGCGTTGAGGTCCGCCACCGGCATCAGAAGATCGTCCGCCAGAATTCGCCGCCATCCCGTGTCCCCGTCCTATGCGGGGCGAGCAGCCGAAAAACCGCGCCCCGCTCTTGCTTCCGCCTGCGCCGCCAAAAACGCATTCGGTTGCCAAAGCTGAAAATGATCCGCCCGTCCAACGAAGGTGACGTCGGTGGATATGCCGGTAAATTCCCGCACGAAATCCGTCACCATCAACCGACCTTCCTGGTCGAGCTTCATGAAAACGCCGCCGCCATGAACCAGCAGCGACATTGCGTTCGCCTCCGGCGAGAAGGCATCCATGGACGCTATCTGCCGCTCGTAGCGCTCCAGCAAATCCGGACCGCCGACGCTGATTGCCGGAAAGGCGAAATCCTGAAGGCAATAAAGCTCCTGAATGCCGCGCCTGGCCAGCACCGAACGAAACGGAGACGGAACCGAAACGCGCCCCTTGGCGTCGATCCTGTTCGTCACGTTCGATAAAAAGCGGTCCATTACTCAACTCGCCAAAACCGCATTCCGCAAAGCAAACCATCCACTTCGCAGACGACACCGGTACGCACGACACATCGCCAAGCGCCAGGGCGACATGCCCTGTAGCAGCCCCTCGCAGGCTCCTCACTCGTTTCAGCGATTGCGGGTCAAAAACACGACCCAATGTGGTGTGCATTTGGGATACCATGGGACACTATGGGCGTCAATGGGAGAAGCCGGCACGATGCCGACTTCGCATCGGAAATTCATAAGCCGTTAAGTTTAACGAATGGTTTACTTTGCGAGCTCATATGCCCGCAAAGACAATTAAAGCTTGGGCCGATATGCCTATTTTCCGCTTGAGAAACAGATGCTTGCCGATCTCGGTCAGATACACTCCATTTAAATCGCATAAGGCGCCCTGACGCCGCCGCGGCAACGGCAGCCTGGTTGGCTCACGGCCATCTCTATGATTGCGCGACAGACCAGTTGCAGCGGATTCGATTTGAGGCCGAAGCAATGCACATCTTGCATCTCAGCCAGAACCGCTATTGTCAGCAAACAACAATGCTTCGGCGGCTTGACTTTTTAAACTTTCGATTGATTTTGATTTTTGAAGTTGTGTTTTTCATTGCGAGATAATGATGCCGAATTATGTGGCGGGCTTGCCTGCCTTCTTGAGTTATTTTTTGATTGGCCTGGTCTGCCTGGCAGCTTTTTCCACTATCTACACCCGCCTTACTCCCCACCGCGAAAGGGAGTTGATCAAGGCCGGCAACATCGCCGCCGTAGTCGCTTTTTTAGGGGCTTTGAGCGGCTTCAGCCTGCCGCTGGCCTCGGCGGCGGCCAACTCCGTCAGCATCCCCGACTACGTGATCTGGGCGGTGATCGGCCTGCTGGTTCAGGTCTTCGCATTCTATATCGCCAAGCTCACCATGACCGACCTGCACCTTAAAATCACCGAGGGCAATGTCGCGGCCGGCCTCTGGAGCGGCGGCATCGCCGTGGTCATCGGGACTTTGAACGCCGCCTGCATGGCGTATTGAGGAACAGACATGTACTTGGACGTGACAGAACATCCGCGTCTTGCCCTCGGTACGATTGCCGCAATAGGCCTTTTTTTCGCATTTTCATCGGAAGAAGAGGTCCTTTACACCTCCGTTGACAAGTGCCTTGCCTCAGGGGTCTACCCCAAGGTTTGCCAGGCGGCATCCGAAGACGCCAGCCAGCATCACCTTGCTACCGCGCCGCGATTTCGCAACATGGTCGCATGTGAAATGGAATACGGCGTGGGAAACTGTTCTGAGCTGAGACAAAATCTCAATTCCAATAACGCGACCGGCACGAGCGCCTTCGCACCCTCACCGGTCGGATTTGTGATGCCTCGGAACATCGAACACTTTGCAGACTATAGCGACTATCGCCGCCGTCAGCAAAACAGCAAGGCGGGTTCCGCGGGCGCGATGTCGGCCTATCGAAAACGCAACGGTGACCTCGTCACGCCGGATGTGAGCGCCGGCGAACAGAGCGGCGGCTCATTCGTGGGCGGTCCAGGCGGCGCGCTGACGAGTGACGTAAAGCAGCTCAACGCCAAAACGAACGTCAAGGGCCGTGGCGGGTTCGGCGGCCACTCCTTTTCCGGAGGGTGACATGCGCCGTATCACAGTCCCACCACGCCCGGATTGGCGCGAAAAAGCCAATGCCGTGGGTTTCTCCTTCCATGAAATGCATGGCGAGCCTTACTGGGTGGACGACGCAGCCTATTGCTTCGGGCTCGATGAAATCGAGCGCGACATCGAAGAACCGAGCCAAGTCCTGCATGATATGTGCATGGATCTCGTCGCCGATATCGTAAACAGTGAGGCGGCGCTAACCCGTCTTGCCATCCCGCGCGATTATCACGACATGATCCGAAATTCCTGGCAGCGGGGCGACCGGCACCTGTATGGCCGCTTCGATCTTGCCTATGATGGACATGGCCCGGCGAAGCTGCTCGAATACAACGCCGACACGCCTACTTCCGTCTTCGAAACGGGATATTTCCAATATAACTGGCTGACGGATCAGGTCGCCCTTGGAACGTTGCCAGCGCAAACCGACCAGTTCAACTCCGTTCAGGAAGCCCTGATAGAGGCCTTTGGGCAATTCTCGCGGGACAGGATTTTCCATTTCGCGGCGATTAGCGACGACCCCGAGGATTGCGGCACGACCATATATCTCATGGACTGCGCCATTCAGGCTGGCCACCGCGCCCAGTTTCTCGATATCAGGGACATCGGCATCGATGCGAGCGGGCGTTTTGCTGACCTCCAAAGTCGCGTCATCGAGCGCTGCTTCAAGCTTTACCCCTGGGAATTCATGTTACGGGAATCCTTTGCCGCGCATCTGCCTGCGCAGAATGGCATTTTCATCGAGCCAGCCTGGAAAGCCGTGTTATCGAACAAAGGCCTGCTGCCCATGCTTTGGCAGCGGCATCCCAATCACCCGAATCTGCTCCCGAGTTTCTTTCCCGACGACCCTGAAATATATGAGTTGCGGGATTACGTGGTGAAACCGCTTCTCTCGCGTGAAGGCGAAAATGTCAGCCTTTACCGAAACCGACGCGAGATTTTATCAGCACCCGGCAGTTACGGCGAAGAGGGATATGTTTTTCAGGCATATGCGCCCTTGTTCCAGAGCGAGTTCGGATACGCCGTGCTAGGAAGCTGGATCGTCGCCGATCGACCCTGCGGACTTGGCATTCGCGAGGACGCGTCGCCCATCACCGCAAATCTCTCCCGCTACGTTCCCCATATCATCGAGGGCTGATGCCCACCGAAAGAGTCGGCAGGAAAATTCGCCAGTTGGCCTGTAAGCCGGGTTCTGTATGGCCCCGGTTTGACCCGGAACGTGGCAGCCATTCATCTGGGACGGCATTTGCATGCCGCCTCGCGCAACCCACCCGGATGACGGGCCCGGAAACCGGCTGTAAACAGGCTTTCGCCCGTCCCATGTCATCCCTATTCGGTCTTGCTCCCGGTGGGGTTTACCTTGCCACCACTGTCACCAGCGGCGCGGTGGGCTCTTACCCCACCCTTTCACCCTTACCATGCAAAGCATGGCGGTTTGCTCTCTGTGGCACTTTCCCTAGGGTCGCCCCCGCCGGACGTTATCCGGCACCGTATTTCCGTGGAGCCCGGACTTTCCTCACCTTACCGTCTTTCGACATTGGTAAAGCGCGGCTGCCCGGCCAACTGGCATGGGCTGCATAACCATGTTCCGAGGTGAAAGCCACCGAAAAGCGAAGACAAAGATCAAAGAAATGCCGGTTTGAAATCCGTGGCATAGGCTTCGTCGCCAATTTCTCCATCAAGCAGCAGCGCGGCACCCAGACGCCCGATCTCGTCGGAGCTCTTGGCCGCCGTGCCATTGCCACCGGTCAGAACCGCAATGCGTGGTGATGAAGTGAAGCCGATGGCGGGGTAACCGCCCGGCGTTTTGGACACAACGCAGGCAGCCATTGAAATACGCGCGCGGTCGATGGACGGTAGCAATGTCCCGATGATATCGGAGAGATGGTCGCGCACGCTTTCGCGTCCACCGGAACGGAACCAGGCGCGAATTTCCGGGTCGCTGCCGACAGGTTTGTCGTCGGGATCGCCGCCGATTTTCAGGTAGAACCTGCCATCGGGATAGCGCACGGGCGGAAGCAGATAGATATGTTTCGTCGTGTCGCTCGGCTCATAGATCAGCGAAGGCATACCCGCATATTGTCCCAGATCCGCTTCATCGACCTCAAAAAAGGCGACCGTGCGTGCATAGACATTGAGAGCAACCGGCTGCGACAGCAGATCCTTCGTAATCGAAAAACCGCCCGCCGCCACCAGCACGCGATCTGCGGTGTAAACCGCACCCGAGGCCGTCTCTACCCGAGCACAACCATCCTCTTCCCGGGTCGAAACAACGATATCGTCGATAAGCGTCACACCGGCCTTGTCCGCCAGAACGCTCTGCGCCTTCACCAGGGCGCGCGGATTGACGTAACCCGCATTGTCTCTTTCGAACACGCCCTCACAGCCCGGCTCGAAGGAAAAATAGGGAAAGTCACTTTTCAGGCTCTCATTATCCATCAGTGCCGTGGAGACGCCAAGCCGTTCCGCCGCCTTGAGGACATTGTCGATAAAGGGATTGTCGCCTCCCCGTTCCGGCCCGACGATCAGGCAGCCGACAGGCGCGTAAAACCCCACCCCGCTCCTTGCCGTTATATCGGCGTAACGCGCAATCGAGCGATTGGCGAGCAAAGCCCAGTCCGCATCGCCATCAATGGTGCGGGTAATACGCGCTTCATCGTAATGGCTGGCAAAAACGCCCTGATGCGACGTGATATCGGCAGGCTCGCCGGGGCCGATCAGCGCGACGCCATCCACCTTTTCCGCCAGATGGCGGGCGGCGGCGGCACCCATCATGCCGCGACCGACGACGATATATTTGAAATGCCCCGACATGCCGCCCTCTTCATCCGCTCTGTTCAGTCGCAACCTTGTAGCCGCTCCACAGAAGGATGTCAGATAAAAACCGGCGACATTTCGGCGGCAAAATCATTCTCGGTCAGCTGGCCGTCCAGAAGCAGCACCGCACCCAGCCGACCGATCTCGTCCGACGACTTGGCGGAAACGAAATTGCCGCCGGTCAGCACCGCAATATTGGAGGATTGTGTATAGCCGATATAGGGATAACCGCTGCGGGTTATGGAGGCGACACAGGAACCGGATGTCACCGGGCAACCTGCAAGTTCCGGCATCAACGACAGCGCCCGTTTTTTCAGAAACTCGACCTCGTCTGGCGTGCCATCCGAATGGAACCAGTCGACCGCCTCGGCCAGCGTTTCGAGCCTGCCCTTTTCGCTTTCACCGCCGATCTTCAGATAGACCTTGCCGTCGGGGTAGCGCACGGGCGGAAGAATATAGACGATATCGTCCTCAGTCTCAGTCAGCACGATGGTCGAAGGCATGGCGCCGAAAAGGGCCTGCCTTGCATCATCAAGCTCGAAAAAGGCAATGGTGCGGCCCGTCGCCGCCATATCGACCGGCGATGGCAGAAGATCGGCCATGTTGGTGAAACCGCCGGCTGCGACGATGACCTTTTCAGCTGTGTGCACGGCCCCTTCCCGGGTCGAAACCTCCACACCCTTGGACGTATCGCGAATATGCGCCGCCGTCTCGCGCACCAGCCGCGCGCCCTGTGCCCCGGCAATGGCGCATTGGGCCTTCACCAGGGCGCGTGGATTGACGTGACCGGCATTGCGCGCCTCGAAATAGCCGTTGTGATCGGCAGGCAGGGAAAACATCGGGAAGCGACCGGCAAGCCCACCGCTACCTATCGTTTCCACACCGAGATCGAGACGGCCCGCTGAGGAAAGCGCGCGCGACACATAGTCTCCGGCAAGCCCCTTGCCGTTTCCGGTAAACAGACAGCCCGCTTCGGTGAAGAAACGGATGCCGCTTTTTGCCTCGATCTCCGCATAGCGCCGGATGGAGCGCTGCGCGAGTGCCGCCCAGACCGGATCGCCATCGAAGCCACGCGTAATCCGCGCTTCATCGTAGTGGCTTGAAAATACACCGGTATGGGTCCTGCGATTGGCGGGCTCGGCGGGTCCGATCAGCGCCACGCCATCCGTTTGCGCCGAAAGGTGCCGCGCCGCCGCCGCACCCATCATTCCAGCCCCGACCACGATATATTTGAAATCCGGCATGCCATGCTCCGTATCAGAATTATTCCTGACTACAGCATGCGGGCATGAACCGGAATCGATTTCCGCAGGTACGAACCATGTGGCGCGCGAATCTGAAAGATTGCGGCGGGCTTTGGCAAAGACCTCAGCTGGCCAGAAGCGCCTGCACCTTGCCGCAATAACGCTTGGACACCGGGTTCATGCGGGTGGCGCCATGGCCGGCATTGTAACGCAGGATCGTGCTGCAAACCTCGCCGCCGCCAAGCTGATGGGCGGTCGCCAGATATTGCATGCCCCAGCGAATATTGGTCTCGGGATCATAAAGAGCCTTGGTCGTGCCGCGAAAGCCCATCATGCGCGCCGTTGCCGGCTTGATCTGCATCAGCCCGACCTCGCCTGCGCTGCCGCGGGCCTTGGGATTGAACTTGCTTTCCACAGAAACGACCGCATGCGCCAGATTGGTGGGAACGCCGTAACGCTTGGCATATTTGACGATCAGATCGGAATAATCATTCTTGAGCGACGAAGGCAGACTCTTTTCCGGAATGGGATAACCGGGTTTGCGGAAGAAGGTCTCCAGCGTCACGGTCTTGGTCTTGACGTCCTCGTCTTTGGCAAAAGCAATCCCCGCCTGCGAAACGAGCATAGCAACGCCCGCTGCGACAGCAACAAAAACTCTGTTCATATGCTGAAAAAGTCTCCAGATCGGATAACCGGAACAATGAAACGATACAAATGTCCAGCGTGCGGAAAGTCGATCACGACCTTCCGAAGTCCAGTCTCCTTGATTGATATTGACGGTAAGTTCTCCTGAAGAACAGCACCGCGTCCAGTGCTGCTCTTAGACTTCCTCAATGCGGATTAACTGTGGCACGACAAAAAAAGCGACTTGAAGGCCCCGAAAGCAGGGAACTATTTTCCAGAATTCGCGTTTAAGCGGCCGAAAATTTCGGCAGGCTGGCAATCAACCGGTGAAGCGTGTCGATAGTGGAAAAATCCGCTATGCCATCCACCAGCGCCGGGCGGAAATGCCGCTGGAAGGCGGCAACCGCACCCTCCGTCTTCTCGCAATAAGCGCCTGTTATTTCAACGCCGTATCCGTATATGGACAGCATCGATTGCAACGCTTCCACCGGCTGGCCATGATCGCCGCGCTGGAAAAAGCGTCCGCCGCGGATCGGCGCGGGTTCAACCCAATGACCGACACCGTGCTGCGACAGGATGTCCCACGGGAACTTTTCACCCGGATCAACCTTGCGGATCGGCGCTACATCCGAATGCGCAAGCACCCTTTCAGGGGCGATATTCCAGCGCTGGCCGCAATCGCGACACAATTCGATGACGGCGGCCACCTGTTTTTCCGGAAATTCAGGCAGTCCGCCGGGATGGCCCTGATTGGCGATTTCGATGCCGATGGAGCGGGAATTGATGTCTTCATCGCCCGCCCAGGTGCTTTTGCCCGCATGCCAGGCGCGGCGGGTTTCAGGAACCATCTGAATGACGCGCCCGTCCTCGAAGACGAAATAATGGCTGGAGACCTGGCTTTCGGGATTGCAGAGCCACGAAAGAGCGCCATCGGCGGTCGTCATGCCGGTATAATGCAGGAGAATGATATCCGGGCCTGCCACGCCCTGTCTTTCGCCATGGTTGGGCGAAGGCGCAACGGCTGCACCCTTGAAGTCCGGCAGAAATTCACTCATGCGACGCGGCGTTCTTTCTCGATGGCCGCATAGGCGGCATTGAGAGCCGCCATACGCTCATTCGCGGCAGCATGCAATTCCATCGGCACGCCGCGTGCGATGAGCTTGTCCGGATGGTGCTCGGCGACCAGCGAACGGTAACGCTTGCGAATATCCAGAAAGTCGTCCGAGGGCGAAACGCCGAGCACGCGGTAGGGATCGCGCCCATCCATGTGAACGTGCCGCGCCATGATCGTTTCGAAGTGATCTTCGGTAATATGGAAGATTTCCGCGATACGGCCGAGGAAAGCCAGTTCCCGCTCGTGGATCAGCCCGTCAGCCTTGGCGATGTGGAACAGACCATCGATGACGCTTTCCAGCATCTCGCAATTGTCATGGCCGGAACCGCACAGACCGGCAAGACGCTCGGCATAGGCCTCATAACCGGCAACGTCCTGTCGCGCGAGATTATAAAGACGCGCGACGTTTCTCGCTTCTTCTTCGGGAAAGTCGAAAATCTGCCGGAAAGCGCGCACCTCGGCATCGTTGACGACACCATCGGCCTTCGCCATCTTTGCGGAGAGTGCGATGATTGCAACCGAGAATGAAACCTTGCGGCGGGTTTCCGGATCTCCCTCGAAGAGGGTGCGGATGGCTTCCACCACGCGTCCGAGCGCGCCACCTGCCGCGTCGCCGATTGCGCCGAGCAGTCGCTCCCACAGGGATGAAATTTGCAGACAGGCGAAATCGAACATCATGACGCCAAGCATGACGGCATATCGCCGTGAATGCAATATGTCCGGCAACGCCGCGGCATTAACTTTTATTCATCTTTGCGACAGTTCTGCTTCAGGAACAAGAGCGCGGCAAACGACGCGGCCTCGGTTTTCCACAGGCTGCCAGGACACGGCGCCTGCGATGCGGATTGAAACGATTATATTCGGCCTCTTTCCTCAAGCCGCTGAAAAACCGCGAGAAATCGGCGTTTTTCTTGATAAATTCACTTTACACCTACACGCTGCTGTCGCATCCATTTGCCAGACATGTCTTTGGATTTATGCAAAAGGAGAGCCATGATGGCCAAACAGAAAGTCGCAATGCTGACCGCGGGTGGCCTTGCTCCCTGTCTCTCTTCCGCCGTCGGCGGCCTGATCGAGCGCTACAGCGACATTGCGCCTGAGATCGACATCGTGGCCTATCGCTCCGGTTATCAGGGCGTGCTTCTGGGCGATCGCATCGAGATCACCAGAGACATGCGCGAAAAGGCGCATCTGCTGCACCGTTATGGCGGTTCGCCGATCGGCAACAGCCGTGTCAAGCTGACCAATGCCGCCGATTGCGCCAAGCGCGGTTTGGTCAAGGAAGGCGAAAATCCACTGCGCGTGGCCGCTGAACGGCTGGCCGCTGACGGCATCACCATTCTTCACACCATCGGCGGCGACGACACCAATACGACGGCCGCTGACCTTGCCGCCTACCTCGGCGCGAATGGTTACAACCTCACCGTCGTCGGCCTGCCAAAGACGGTGGACAATGATGTCGTGCCGATCAGGCAGTCCCTCGGCGCCTGGACTGCTGCGGAAGTCGGCGCTTCGTTCTTTGACAATGTCAGCAACGAACAGAGCGCTGCCCCGAAAACCTTTGTCATCCACGAAGTCATGGGCCGCCATTGCGGCTGGCTGACGGCTGCGACCGCGCGCGCCTATATCCAGAAGACCAGCGGCAATGACTATGTCGAAGGCCTGATGATGAATACGCAGATGAAGAACATCGACGGCATCTATCTGCCGGAAATGGCCTTCGATATCGAGGCGGAGGCCGAGCGCCTCAAGGAGATCATGGACAGGCACGGCTATGTCACGCTGTTCGTTTCCGAAGGTGCGGGCCTTGATTCGATTGTTGCCGAGCGCGAAGCTTCCGGCGAAGCGGTCAAGCGCGATGCCTTCGGCCACGTGAAGATCGACACCATCAATGTCGGCGGCTGGTTCCAGAAGCAATTCGCCAGCCTTATCGGCGCGGAACGCTCCATGGTGCAGAAGTCAGGCTATTTCGCCCGCTCCGCCCCCGCCAATGGCGATGATCTGCGCCTCATCCAGGGCATGGTCGATCTCGCCGTCGAAAGCGCGCTCAACAAGGTCTCGGGCGTCACCGGTCATGACGAAGATCAGAACGGCAAATTGCGGACCATCGAGTTTCCGCGTATCAAGGGCGGAAAGCATTTCGACCTTTCTGCAAAATGGTTTACCGAAGTGATGGAACACGTCGGTCAACCGTTCACAGCGGCCTAATTTTACGATAGGCTAATTAATGCGGTGACAGGGAGGGCAAGGAGGAAGAGAATGTCTGGACAGGCCTGGCTGATTTTTTGTGCAGCATGTGCCGTTGTGTTCGCACTTCCCTCTCCCCTTGTATTCTCTGTCGCTTCCTATGCCTGCGTCCGCGGCAGGAAAACGATCCTCGCCTCCGTCAGCGGCGGAGCGCTCGGCATCGTCACGGCCATGACGATTTCGGCCATTCCCGTGGCCGGGCTGGCTTATTTACCGCAATCCTTTCTCGACATCGTTCAATGGGCCGGCATCGGCTGGCTGATGCTGTTCCTGTTATGGACCTTTGCCACGCCGGCCGCACAGGCCGCCAATGCTGATAACGACAACCTGCCGGGCAAATCATGGAGCGGTATTTTCCGTGACTGTTACGCCATTGCCGCGTTGCGCCCGCGCTATTTCGCCCTGTTTCTGGCGCTCTTGCCCCAGTTTGTTTCGACGTCCGGCAATGCCATCGAAACATTCGCCACCGCGCAGGCCGTGATCCTGGTGATGGCCATTGTCGTTCTGGCGGTGCAGGCGCTGTTTTTCGGCTCCACGCTGGCACTGGTGCGCCGCATGTCCGGCAATAAAAAAATCCGGCCGAAATACCGCACCCATTTCATTTCCGGCCGCGCCGTCAGCGCTGGATACAGGCGAATCGCGGCCTGAAAAACCGCCTGAAAACCGGGGTGCCACGTCCCGGCTTGCCGCTATCCTTACAATAGGTTAATGAAGGCTCGACGGGACACTGCCTGCTTCGCTTGACGCGGGGGTATCGAGAGACAGGCATAACGAAGGCGGCAACATGCGAAATTCGGGCAAATTCCGCGGAAGAAGTGCAGTTCTTCTGTCTTCCACCGTGGGCCTCGCACTGGCATTGGCTGGATGCACAAGTGTCGAATACACCGCCAAGGAAGGGCCGGATGGCCCAAAAATCGCGGCAGTAAACCCCACTGCCACTCCTGCACAGGCATCGACTCAGCCGGTAACGGCCGACGCGGCAGCAGGCGTGACGCCCGCCGTACCGACAACACAGACGGCAGACGCCGCAGCCGCTCCACAAGCTGCAACGCTTCCCACCGCCGTCGCCGTCAAGGGCGGCCGCGTGGCCCTGCCGCCGGCTTCTGAAATCGCCGCAGCGGCGGCCATCGCCGCCCAGATGCAGCCGCAACAGCAACCGGCAGAGATGGCGCAGGCGACGGTGACGACATCCGCGCCGACCACGGCTGCAGCTCTCGCACCGCATGCCACGACACCGGCAGCCGCCGCCATCGAGACAGCCGGAGCCGCAGCGCAAACGCCGGCCCATAACGCCGCCGCCGATCTGCCGCAGGTCGTCGCCGTCAAGGGCAGCTTCCCACCCGCGCCGCCACCACCCGGTACACCGTCGATCGGCACCGAGCTGACGGCCGAACGCAAGGTCATTCCGCTGCCGAAACCTGACAGCACGGTTCTCGCTTATGCCGCCGGCCCGACCAACGCCGCCCTTGCCGCCATCCGGCAGAATGAAACGGTGACGGCGCCTCTCAAGTCGGCACCGGCCGGACGCGAAAAGCTGAGCGGGCTGATTTCGAAATATGCGGTGATGTATAATGTGCCGGAAGATCTGGTGCACCGCGTGGTCCAGCGTGAAAGCATGTACAATCCCGGCGCCTATAATGGCGGCCACTTCGGCCTGATGCAGATCAAGCACGCCACAGCCCGCTCCATGGGTTTTGATGGCCCCGCTTCCGGCCTGTTCGATGCCGAAACGAACCTCAAATATGCCGTCAAATATCTGCGCGGCGCATGGCTGGTGGCCGACAGCAACCGCGACAATGCGGTTCGGCTTTATGCACGCGGTTATTATTACGACGCCAAGCGCAAGGGCATGCTGCACGTTCTGCGCAAGTGATTGCCTGAGAACCCCGCTGGTTCAGAAAACATCTGAACTTTCGATGCAGGTGCAAAGCTCTCCACCGTCATGCCGGACTTGATCCGGCATCCAGCCACGGCGCGTCTGCACCGTGAAAAGATTGTCCTGTGATCAAGGACTTGATCCCGCTGGACCCCGAGTCTAGCCCGGCGTGACGGAATGGGGTGCCTTCACCAAATAGATCGGCACCCACAGCCCCTGTCATCAAACTGTAGCGTCGCGGCTGTAGACGCCTCTCAATCGACTGAGAGGTGGAACATATGACGAGTGCGGCACCCAAGACCGGCTTCAGCAAAAACACAAAACTGAAGTCCGCACTGCTCCAGCACAAGGCACTCTCGAAAAGCGGTCTCTCCGAACGGTTCTTCGGCGTTCTCTTTTCTGGCCTCGTTTATCCGCAGATCTGGGAAGACCCGGAAATCGACATGGAAGCGATGGAGCTTGGCGAAGGCCACCGCATCGTCACCATCGGTTCGGGTGGCTGCAACATGCTGGCCTATCTCTCCCGCAACCCGGCAAGCATCGATGTGGTGGATCTGAACCCGCATCACATCGCTCTCAACAAGCTGAAGCTGGCCGCCTTCCGCCACCTGCCCGCGCATCAGGACGTCGTGCGCCAGTTCGGACGCGCCAATACGCGCAGCAACAGCCGTGGTTATGACCGCTTCATCGCCGAGCATCTCGACGATACCACCAAAGCCTACTGGTCGAAGCGCACACTGTCCGGCCGTCGCCGCATCGCGGTCTTCGACAGGAATATCTACCGTACCGGCCTGCTTGGCCGTTTCATCGGCGCCGGCCACCTGATGGCGCGTCTGCACGGCGTCAAACTCACGGAAATGGCCCAGAGCCGCTCGATTGCCGAACAGCGCCAGTTTTTCGACAGCAAGGTTGCGCCCCTGTTCGACAAGCCGGTGGTACGCTGGCTGACGAAGCGTAAAAGCTCGCTTTTCGGTCTCGGCATTCCGCCCCGGCAATATGACGAACTGGCAAGCCTTTCGAACGATGGCACGGTTGCCTCCGTGCTCAAGGAGCGGCTGGAAAAGCTCGCCTGCAACTTCCCGCTCAGCGACAATTATTTCGCCTGGCAGGCCTTCGCCCGCCGTTATCCGGAGCCGCATGAAGGCGCCCTGCCCGCTTATCTCAAGCCGGAATATTACGAGACGATCCGCAACAACACCGCCCGCGTCGCTGTCCATCACGCCACCTATACCGAGCTTCTTTCCAAGAAGCCGGCAAGCGCCGTCGATCGCTATATCCTCCTCGACGCGCAGGACTGGATGACGGATGTGCAGCTTAACGAATTGTGGTCGCAGATCAGCCGCACCGCCGCTCCCGGTGCGCGGGTCATCTTCCGCACAGCCGCCGAAAAGAGTGTCATCGAAGGCCGGCTTTCTGCCGATATCCGCAACCAGTGGGTCTATCTCGAAGAGCGCTCCCAGGAGCTGAACGTCATGGACCGTTCGGCCATCTATGGCGGTTTCCATATCTATCAGAGGGCCATGGCATGAAAACCGTCGGCGAGAATGTGAGCCTTGCAGATGAAGCCCATGCGGGCCTGATGGACCGCATGTACCGCCACCAGCGGCATATCTACGACATTACCCGCAAATATTATCTTCTGGGCCGTGACCGAACCATTTCGAGCCTGGACGTACCGAAAGGCGGCACATTGCTCGAAGTCGGCTGCGGTACCGGCCGTAACCTGCTTCTGGCCAGCCGGAAGTTTCCGCAGGCGAGACTGTTCGGCCTCGATATTTCCTCGGAAATGCTGCTGACCGCATCCGAGAATTTTGCCGGCAAGGCGGAACGCCCCATTCTGCGCGTGGCCGACGCCACCGCCTTCCGCGCCGCCGAATTCGGCGAGCCCGATGGTTTCGACCGCGTCATGATCCCCTATGCGCTGTCGATGATACCGGATTGGGAAAAGGCGATCGAACAGGCGCTTACTGCGCTCAGACCTGGCGGTTCCCTGCACATTGTCGATTTCGGCCAGCAGGAACAATTGCCGAAGTGGTTCCGCTCGCTGTTGCAGGCATGGCTTACCCGTTTTCACGTCACGCCCCGCGCCAATCTTCGCTACGTCCTCGCCAATATGGCCGGCCGCTTTGATGGCGATCTCGAATTCGAAGAGATCGCCCGGGGTTATGCCTGGCGGGCCGTCATCACGCTCCCCGTCGCAGAAACACAGCCGAAAATCAGCCGCATCCTCGCCGACGCCTGATTCTCCTCAGAAATTTTCGCGCCTCCGTTAGAGCAGGCGTGGTGCTGTCAAGGCGGATTCACATGTCGAGCGCCTTGCTGTCTTTTACAGCCCGAGAAGCCCAAATCGCTTCAAAACCAGCAGCTTGCAGAGCCGAAAAGGGTCATTGCCCCTTGCCATATCAGTTTGTTTACCATGTTATGGGTAAATCGGGAGATGCACCGCGCCATTTTGCGGTTGCGGGATGGGCAACAACACTTTCATCAGGGTTCCAATGCGGCTGCGTTTATCGGCACTACTGTCGGCTTTGCTGTTGATCGGCGGCTGCACGTCCACGAGCTACGACCTGCTTGAAACCGCGTCCGTTTCCAAGCCGAAATTTGCCGATACCGACCCGCAGGATTTCGGCATGAACAACCCGCACCGCCATGAGGTGCACGGCATCGACGTCTCCAAATGGAATGGCGATGTCGATTGGCGCACCGTGCGCAAATCCGGTGTCTCCTTCGTCTTCATCAAGGCGACGGAAGGGTCCGATCGCATCGATCCCAAATTCGGTGACCACTGGCGCAGTGCCGCAGCGGCGGACATCCTGCATGCGCCCTACCATTTCTATTATTTCTGCTCGACGGCGGACGCGCAAGCCGACTGGTTCATCAGCAACGTGCCGAAGGAAGCCGTCACCCTGCCTCCGGTTCTCGACGTGGAGTGGAACCCCTCCTCTCCGACCTGCAAGACGCGCCCGGCACCTGGTATCGTTCGCGCCGAGATGCAGCGTTTCCTCGACCGCCTTGAGGCCCATTACGGCAAGCGCCCGATCATCTATACCTCGGTTGACTTCCACCGCGACAATCTCGTCGGCCAGTTCAAAAATTACCATTTCTGGGTGCGCTCCGTCGCGGCCCATCCGGCAAAAATCTACGAAGACCGGCAATGGGCCTTCTGGCAATATACGGCCACCGGTGTCGTGCCGGGCGTCAACGGCCCCACAGACATCAATGTTTTTGCCGGCACGGAGAAAAATTGGCGCAAATGGATCGCTTCCGCTAAATAAACACGGCCAAGAAGCAACACATTCGAAAAATCGGCGTTGTTCTGCAACGTCAGATCGCTCGGTCCGTTTTTTTGTCGCAAACATATGGGTAAAGCGGGCCAACAACCTATTGAGGAAATTCCCATGCCCACGTTCCGGTCGCGCAGCATCCTTTTTGCCGCCGCTCTCTCCCTTCTGTCTTCCAGCTCGGCTTTCGCCACGCCACCCGTTGCCTCACCTGAGGATCCCAAGCAGGTGGCTTGCGGCGGTGATATCGGCGCATTTCTTGAGGGCGTGAAAGCCGATGCCGCGGCCAAGGGCATTCCAGCCGACGCCATCCAGAAGGCGCTTGCCGGCGCGCAGATCGACCCGAAAGTGCTTTCGCGTGACCGCGCCCAGGGCGTCTTCCGCCAGACCTTCCTGGAATTCTCCCAGCGCACCGTCAGCCAGGCCCGTCTCGATATCGGCCGCAAGAAGCTTCAGGAGCTGTCATCGACCTTTGCCCGTGCCGAAAACGAATTCGGCGTACCGGCCGGCGTCATCGCCGCCTTCTGGGCCATGGAAACCGATTTCGGCGCCGTTCAGGGTGATTTCAACACCCGCAACGCGCTGGTGACCCTGTCGCATGATTGCCGCCGCCCGGAACTCTTCCGCCCGCAGCTGCTGGCGCTCATCGAAATGGTCCAGCACGGCGATCTCGATCCCGCCGCCAATACCGGCGCATGGGCCGGTGAAATCGGTCAGGTGCAGATGCTGCCCAAGGACATCATCGCCTTCGGCGTCGACGGCGATGGCGACGGCCACATCAACGTCAAGAGCAGCGGACCGGATGCGATCCTGACCGCCGCAAAGTTCATCCAGCATCTCGGCTTCAAGAAGGGTGAGCCCTGGATCCAGGAAGTCTCCATACCGGAAAACCTGCCCTGGGAAAAATCCGGCCTCGGCGGTCCGCTGACAGCCGGTGATTGGTTCGCGCTGGGCGTCACCCCGCGCGACGGCAACAGGAATTTTGCCGCCCTGCCCGCAGCCCTCATCATGCCGCAGGGACGCAAGGGACCGACCTTCATCACTTATCCGAATTTCAACATCTATCTGGAATGGAACCAGTCGTTCATCTACACGACCTCCGCCGCCTATTTCGCCACCCGCCTGATGGGCTCCCCCGTCTACAACAAGGGTAATCCAGAGCCCGGCTTCGATGACGCGACGATGAAGGAGCTTCAGACCAAGCTCGAAGCGCGCGGCCACAATGTCGGCAAGGTGGATGGCATCCTCGGCTCCGGCACCCGTGTCGCCATCCAGAAGGAACAGCAGCGCCTCGGCATCCCCGCGGATGGCTGGCCGTCGACTGCCCTTCTGCAGGCGCTTTAACCTGTCTTAACGTCGCATACCGGCCCTTAATCTATCGGCCGGAATCAGGGCGAAATCGTTAATCTCGACCGGATGACTGGGGATAACACCCCGGTCATTTACTTTTTTTAAAGATATGAAGCACTGCGTGATGGGAAAATAAATATTTATTTTCAATAGCTTGCAGAAATTACTTTTTCACTCCGCCGCAAACCGTGCTGCACCGCATCACAGAAACCGCTTTTCAACTGCCACAAAACGGTCATATTATCGAACCTGTCAACAACAGGAGGCACCCATGGGACTTACAAAATCTCTCAATGCCTTGGCAGTCGGTTTGGCGTTTTTGTTCGTAGCGATGATGCTTTTCATCTGACGAGACGTGAAGACCAAACGCAATTAAGAACCGTAGATGACACGAATTTAAAAAGCGCAGGCCCCACGGGACCTGCGCTTTTTTCATGTCTGTAATCTGCTGGGTGAAATCAGGCTGCGCTGCGGCGCAGACGCTCCAGACCGAGATTTTCAAGCACCGCATCGACCAACGGCGCGCGGTTCATGGTGTAGAGATGGAATTCGTTGACACCGCGCCGCTGCAGATCGGCGATCTGCTCGGCAGCGACCTCAGCGGCCACACGGGCGCGCCCTTCAATGTCATCGTCATAGCCTTCGAAACGCTCATCCAGGAAGCCGGGAACACTCGTACCGCAGCGGCCGGCGAAACGCTTGAGCTGGGTGAGGTTCTGGATCGGCATGATGCCCGGAACCACCGGAATGGTAATGCCCGCAGCCGTCACCCGCTCCATATAGCGTTCGAACACGTCATTATCGAAGAAGAACTGTGTCAGCGCCCGGGTCGCGCCATTGTCCGCCTTGCGCTTCAGCATGTCGATATCAACAGCTTCGCTTGCACTTTCCGGATGCTTCTCCGGATAGGCCGATACGGAAATCTCGAAATCGCCGATCTCGCGCAGGCCCTTCACCAGAGCCGCAGCGTTCTCGTAACCTTCCGGATGCGGCTTGTAGGCCGTGCCGATGCCGGTGGAGGGGTCGCCACGCAGCGCCACGAAATGGCGAACGCCGGCATTGCGAAACTCTTCAATGACCTGATGCACGTCGTCACGGCTGGCATCCACGCAGGTCAGATGCGCAGCGGTCGACAGATGGCTGTCACCGATCATCCGCCGCACCGCATCCAGCGTCGGCGCCTTGGTGGAACCACCGGCACCATAGGTGACGGACACGAAATCCGGATTCCATTTTTTAAGCTCTGCGACCGTTTCCCAGAGGTGGGTTTCCATCTCGGGATTCTTGGGCGGAAAAAATTCGAAAGATAACCGGATATCGCCATTTTGGCGCGCGGTTTCCGACCTCAACATATCATGCCCTCCCGGCAGCAAGTAAAACGGCCTCTTGCACCACATCGTCTGCCATCAGCAGCCGCTGGTCACGGGCAACCCAAATCGTAACATCCAGTGCTTCGTCGGACGCTTTTTCAGAATGAAGATCGACAGCGCGCTCCAGAGAAAGCCCCGCCTTCTTCAGCCACTCTTCCATCAGTGGATGCGAAAAGCCCAGCCGCACATGCGCATGCTCGTCGCGCAGATATTCAAAGGAATGCGGCGCCAGATCGATAACGATCAGCCGCCCGCCGGGACGCAGCATGCGCGCGGCTTCGGACAGCGCGATTTCCGGCTGGTCGAGGAAATGCAGAACCTGATGGATGACGATCAGATCGAAATCCTGACCTTCCAACGGCAGATTGAGAATATCGCCATGGCGCACGGATGCATTGACCACGCCCGCCTTGTCGAGATTGGCGCGCGCCACCGAGAGCATGTCGCGGCTGGCATCAACGCCGATCGCCCGGCGATAGATGCCGCTCAGAAGCTGCAGAATGCGCCCGGTGCCGGTGCCGAGATCGAGAAGCGAATCGATGGGCGTCGTGCCAACCAGCTTCAGGAGCGCACCTTCCACGGCCTCGTCGCTGACATGCAGGCGGCGCAGCTCGTCCCAGGCGGAGGCGTTGCGGCTGAAATAATCCTGCGCCCGCTCCGCCCGAACCCGTTTGACGGTGGCAAGCCGCTCGCTGTCGCGCTGGAGAACGGCATCGGAGGGCGATGCGGCGCCAAGCAGCTGCCGGACAACAATGGCGGGCTCACCATCCTGCCGCAAACGGAAATAGGCCCAAGCGCCTTCCTGATAACGTTCGATCAGCCCCTCTTCCGTCAAAAGCTTGAGATGACGGGAAATGCGCGGCTGCGACTGGCCGAGAATTTCGGTAAGATCGGTGACAGTCAGATCGCCGGCCGCCAAAAGCGCCAGCAAGCGAAAGCGCGTGGGCTCACCCGCCGCCTTCAGAAGATCCACCAATTTGTCCAGACCGAACGCCACTCTGCCGCGCCTCGCAAGCTAATCAAGATATAAAGATATCTTTATGTCGATGTGGCGTTCGATGCAAGCGTAAAGTGTCGTGAGACACGATCATGTCCACTTATTAGACGGAAAAAGGCCCGCTTTGCGGCGGGCCTTTCTGAGAGATCTGGAAAGGGATCAGCGCGTCAGGCGCTTGTAGCTCACCCGGCCGGGCTTGATGCTTTCCGGGCCCAGGCGGCGAACCTTGTCCTTTTCGTAGTCTTCGAAGTTGCCTTCGAACCATTCCACATGGCTGTCACCCTCGAAAGCGAGGATGTGGGTGGCCAGGCGGTCGAGGAACATGCGGTCGTGGCTGATGATAACGGCGCAACCGGCGAAGGCTTCCAGCGCTTCTTCGAGCGCTGCCAGCGTTTCCGTATCAAGGTCGTTGGTCGGTTCGTCGAGCAGCAGAACGTTGCCGCCGGCCTTCAGCATCTTGGCGAGGTGTACGCGGTTACGCTGACCACCCGAGAGATTGCCGACCTTCTGCTGCTGATCGCCGCCCTTGAAGTTGAAGGCGCCGCAATAAGCACGCGAGTTCACTTCGAACTTGCCGAGCTTGATGATGTCGTTACCACCGGAGATTTCCTCCCAGACGGTCTTGTCACCCGCCAGCGTATCGCGGCTCTGGTCGACATAACCGAGCTGAACCGTCTCACCAACCGTGACCGAACCGCTATCCGGCTTTTCCTGACCGGTGATCATCTTGAACAGCGTGGACTTACCAGCACCGTTTGGACCGATGACGCCGACAATGCCGCCGGGCGGCAGCTTGAAGGATAGGTTCTCGATCAGTACGCGATCGCCATAGGACTTGGTGAGGTTTTCGGCCTCGATGACCACGCGGCCAAGACGCTCGGCGACCGGAATGACGATCTGCGCATCGCCGGGACGGCGGTTTTCCGCTGCTTCCACGAGCTCGTCATAGGCCTTGATACGCGCCTTGGATTTCGTCTGGCGTGCCTTCGGACTGGAGGCGATCCACTCGCTTTCGCGGCTGATGGCCTTCTGGCGCGATGCGTCTTCACGGGCTTCCTGCTGCATGCGCTTGGCTTTCGCCTGCAGGTAAGCGGAGTAATTGCCTTCGTAAGGAATGCCGCGGCCACGGTCGAGCTCGAGAATCCAGCCCGTGACGTTGTCGAGGAAGTAGCGGTCGTGGGTGATCATCATCACGGCGCCGGGGTAATCACGCAGGTGCTTTTCAAGCCAGGCGATGGTTTCCGCGTCAAGGTGGTTGGTCGGTTCGTCGAGCAGCAGCAGGTCCGGCTGCGACAGCAGCAGACGGCAGAGCGCCACACGACGGCGTTCACCGCCCGAAAGACCGGTTACGGCCGAGTCGCCGGGCGGGCAACGCAGCGCGTCCATGGCCATCTCGACCTGGTTTTCCAGATCCCAGAGATTCTGGCTGTCGATGATGTCCTGAAGCTTCGCGCCCTCATCCGCCGTTTCGTCGGAATAGTTCATCATCAATTCGTTGTAGCGGTCGACGATGGCCGTCTTGCTCGCCACGCCTTCCATGACGTTTTCCATCACGGTCTTGTTTTCGTCGAGCTTCGGCTCCTGCTCGAGATAACCGAGCGTCGCGCCTTCGGCCAGCCAGGCCTCACCGGTATATTCCTTGTCGAGACCGGCCATGATTTTCAGAACAGTCGACTTACCGGCACCGTTCGGGCCGAGGATACCGATCTTGGCGTCGGGGTAGAAGGAGAGATGAACGTTCTCCAGAACCTTCTTCGCGCCATAGGCCTTGTTCAGCCCGGCCATGTGATAGATGAATTGACGTGCCATTGTAGCGAATGCTCCACATCGGATTTTTAAGAGTACGTATCGGGAAATTTGCCGCTATGTAGGGTAAATAGGACCTTGGGGCAACCTCT
The DNA here is from genome assembly GCA_025560025.1 of Agrobacterium tumefaciens. NCBI lineage: Bacteria > Pseudomonadati > Pseudomonadota > Alphaproteobacteria > Hyphomicrobiales > Rhizobiaceae > Agrobacterium > Agrobacterium tumefaciens. The sequence continues at coordinate 1,791,050 of CP048485.1, forward strand.
GGCACGATTATGACCCCATGATTATGACAAGGGACATTATGGCAGGCGCGATAACGAACGACACGACGGACGACTTCGCCTTCGGCCGGATTGAAAGGCTGGAGGCCCCCTCCGGCGCTTCCATCGCCTTTCGCCACCAGCCCTCCGCTCTTACCCGGGCGCGCGGCGTGCTGATGATCTGCCATGGGCTTGTGGACCATGCCGGGCGTTATCGCCGTCTTGCCGACGTCATGTCGAAGCAGGGCTTTGAAGTCTATGCCCACGATCACCGTGGCCATGGCCGCACGAAGGCTGCCGACGCGCCTCTCGGTCGTTTCGCCTGGAAAGACGGAGCAGGCAAGGTCGTCGCCGATGTCATGGCGATGCGGCGGATGGTCGGCGAAAGACATCCCGGCCTGCCGGTAATCCTGTTCGGCCATTCCATGGGCGGCCTCGTGGCGCTTAACACCGCCGTCAGTCACCCGGATGCCTTCGATGGCCTCTCCATTTGGAACTCCAATCTCAATCCCGGCTTCATGGGCCGTGTCGCGCAGGTTCTGCTGCGTCTCGAAAAGATGCTGAAAGGCTCGGATGTGCCGAGCGCCATTCTGCCGAAGGCAACCTTCCGCGTATGGAATGCGAAAATGCCGGAAAAACGCACCCATGCGGACTGGCTAAGCCACGACAGGGCGGCGGTGGACGCCTATGTGGAAGACCCGCTCTGCCAGTTCGAGGCGAGCGTTTCCCTGTGGCAGGATGTCTTCGAACTCTCCTATCGCGCACCGAAACTCATCGAGCGGCTGCCAAAAAACCTGCCGCTTCTGCTCGTCAGCGGCGACCAGGACGCGGCGACCAATGACGGCAAAGAGATCGTCTGGCTGGCGGAGCGTTTCCGCGAGGCGGGTTTCAGCCATGTCGAGCACACGATCTACAAGGGCATGCGGCACGAGACGCTCAACGAAATCGGCTGGCAACCCGTCGCGGCGGATTTTGCCGCCTGGTGCGGCCGCATCATCGGCGATTGAGGGGCCTTTGCCGAAACGGAATAAGTCCATGAGATAAAATCACATGCGGCGGGGCAAGCAGCGGTCTATAAACCGGCAGACACAAAATACCGGGGGACCGATGACCGACATGCCGAACAGGAAACCGCCGCTATCAGGCATTCGCGTCATCGAGCTGGCGCGTGTTCTGGCCGGTCCCTGGGCTGGGCAGATGCTGGCCGATATGGGTGCTGACGTTATCAAGGTCGAAAACCCCGAGGGCGGCGACGATACCCGCGCATGGGGACCGCCCTTCGTCGAAAGCGATGATGGAGAAAACCTCTCCGCCGCCTATTACCACGCCACCAATCGCGGCAAACGCTCCATCGTCGCCGATCTGAAAACGCCCGAGGGCTGCGAGCTGGTGCGCCGGCTGGTGCGCACCGCCGATGTCGTCATCGAGAACTTCAAGCACGGCGGGCTTGCCAAATATGGCCTCGACTACGAGAGCCTGAGAGTGCTCAATCCGAAACTGATCTATTGCTCCATCACCGGCTTCGGCCAGACCGGGCCTTATGCCGATCTCGCCGGATATGATTATATCGTGCAGGGCATGTCTGGCTTCATGTCTATCACGGGCGAAGCGGATGGCCAGCCGATGAAGGCGGGCGTGGCGGTTGCCGATATTTTCACCGGCATCTATTCCGTGTCAGCCATTCAGGCGGCGCTGATCCACGCCATCCGCACCGGCGAAGGCCAGCATATCGACATGGCGCTTCTCGATGTGCAATCGGCCGTGCTCGCCAACCAGAACATGAATTACCTGATTTCCGGCAAGCCGCCCGTTCGGCTCGGCAACGCCCACCCGAATATTTCCCCCTATGAGGTGGTGCCGACGGCCGATGGTTTCCTGATCCTTGCGGTCGGCAATGACGGCCAGTTCCGCCGCCTCTGCACCATTCTCGGCATCGGCGCGATTGCCGATGACGAACGTTACGCGACGAACAAGGCTCGCGTGGCCCACAAAACGGAAGTCCGGCAGATCGTTTCCACCGAAACGCTGAAATGGCAGAAGCGCGATCTTCTGACCGCCTGCGAAAAGAACGCCGTCCCCGCCGGGCCGATCAATTCCATCGAGGAAATGTTCGCCGACCCGCAGGTGAAAGCCCGTGGTCTTCGCGTCGATCTGGAAGCGGAAGACGGCACCGTCATCCCCGGTGTCCGCACACCCATTATCATGTCGCAAACGCCGCTGCGTTATGAACGCCCGAGCCCCAAGCTCGGCGAACATCAGGCGCAGGTGCTGGCCGAACTGGAAAACATCGAAAGGACCACGACGCCATGAAGAGAACAGGCGGACAGTTGATCGTCGAAGCGCTGAAGGCCAATGGCGTCTCCCGCGTTTCCTGCGTTCCGGGCGAAAGCTATCTCGCCGTGCTGGATGCGCTTTATGAAAGCGGCATCGAAACCGTGGTCTGCCGCCAGGAAGGCGGCGCCGCCATGATGGCCGACACCTGGGGCCGGCTGACCGGCGAACCCGGCATCTGCATGGTGACCCGCGGACCGGGCGCCACCAATGCCTCGGCGGGCCTGCACATTGCGCGGCAGGATTCCATTCCGATGATCCTCTTCATCGGCCAGGTGCAGCGCGAAGCGCGTGAGCGCGAGGCGTTTCAGGAAGTGGAATATCGCCGCGCCTTCACCGAATTCGCCAAATGGGTGGGTGAGATCGACGATGCCCGCCGCATTCCCGAATTCGTCACCCGCGCCTTTGCCGTCGCCACCTCCGGCCGCCCCGGCCCGGTGGTTCTGACGCTGCCCGAAGACATGCTGGTGGAAGAGGTCGAAGCGCCCAAGGCAAAGCCCTATACCCCTGTCGAGGCGCATCCCGGTCCGTCACAGATCGCCGCCTTCGCAAAAATGCTTGGCGAGGCGAAGCGCCCGGTCTTCATCATCGGCGGCACCCGCTGGTCCGAGGAAAGCGTCGCGGGCTTCAGGGCATTTGCGGAAAACAACAAGCTGCCTGTCGGCTGTTCCTTCCGCCGCCAGATGCTGTTCGATCACCTCAGCCCCTCCTATGCGGGCGATGTCGGCATCGGCATCAATCCGGCACTGGCCAAGGAGATCAAGGAGGCCGATCTCGTGGTGCTTCTCGGCGGCCGCCTCTCCGAAATGCCGTCTTCCGGCTATACGCTGCTCGACATCCCCTACCCGTCGCAGAAACTCGTCCATATCTATCCGGAAGCCGAAGAGCTTGGCCGCGTTTACCGCCCCGATCTCGCGATCTGCGCTGCACCGGATGACTTCGTTGCCGCCCTCTCTTCGCTTACGCTTTCCGCAAATGTATGGACGGATCGCACCGCCGCCATGCATGCGGCCTATCTCACCTGGTCCACCCCGCCGAAGACCGGCCCCGGCGCTGTGCAGATGGGTCCGATCATGGACTGGATCGACGCCAATGTGCCCGAGGATGCGATCTTCACCAATGGCGCGGGCAACTATGCCACCTGGGTCCATCGTTTCCACCGTTTCCGTCGCTACAATACGCAATCGGCCCCGACATCAGGCTCGATGGGTTACGGCCTGCCGGCGGCAGTCGCCGCCAAGCATCTGTTCCCGGAACGCGAGGTGATCTGCTTTGCCGGCGACGGCTGTTTCATGATGCATGGGCAGGAATTCATCACCGCCGTGCGTTACGGTCTGCCGATCATCACCGTGCTGGTCAATAACGGCACCTACGGCACGATCCGCATGCATCAGGAGCGGGAATATCCCGGCCGTGTCAGCGGCACCGATCTCGTCAATCCGGATTTCAACGCCTTTGCCAAAGCCTATGGCGGCCACGGCGAAACGGTGGAAAAGACCGAAGACTTCGCCGTCGCCTTCGAACGGGCACGGGCCAGCGGCAAGCCGGCCATCATCGAGGTGAAGCTGGATGCCGAAGCCATCACGCCGACACGTACCCTGACGCAGATCAGGACCGGAAGCTGATATTACGCATGGACACGGCTCCGGCATGGTGTAAATCCTGACGCTCGCACGACGTCATCCTCGGGCCTGTCCCGAGGATCCAATCACGTATCGTAAAGTTCATCGGTTGCAGATGCTCGGGACAGGCCCGAGCATGACGAAGGATGGGTCTCACACTTCTTTCAGCAGCCCTTTGGATCAGGAAACGACATGCCGGATGCAGCCTCTCCCGTCATCACCCCGCGCGGCGCAAAGATCGAGCCCTCGGCCGGCGCGCCTTTCGAGGCCGTGCGCGTGGCCCGCGATGTGCTGCACACTTCCCGCACGGCAGCGCTTGCGACGCTCGATCCCGTCAGCGGCTACCCCTATACGACCGCCACCAATATCGGCATCGAACCGGATGGCACGCCTTTCTTCTTCGCGGCGGGGCTGACGCTGCATGCCCGCAACATGGAGGAAGACGCGCGCATCTCGCTGACGCTCGCCCCCTTCGGCAAGGGTGACGCGCTGACGCTGCCGCGCCTGACACTGGTGGGCAAGGCAGAACAAATCGGCCCGGATGAAGTGCCGCTCGCCATCGCGCGCTACATTGCCCGCTACCCCAAAGCGAAGCTTTATCTCTCCCTTCCCGACACGCGGCTTTACCGGCTGCGGACGGAAGGCGTGCAGATCAATGGCGGCCCGGCCCGCAATGCCAGCAACATCACCCCGGCCGATCTGCGTAGCGATCTGTCAGGCGCAGACGAACTGATGGCAGCGGCGGAAAGCGAAGCCATCCGCCTCAACGCCATCAAGGGCGAACCGGCCCGGCTTGCTGTTCTCGCCGGCGCAAAGACTGGCCGCTGGGCAATCACCTCCATCGACCCTGAGGGCATCGATCTCGCCTCGGCGAGCGATCTGGCCAGGCTATGGTTTGCGGAGCGGGTGACGACGTTGAAGCAGTTTGAGAAGGCGCTTGCTTAGCTTTTGAAGTGAAGTTTCCAAGCGATTCACAAACCTGGGACAATCCCTTCTCCTCCGTCATGCTCGGGCCTGTCCCGAGCATCTGCTGGCTATCAATTTGCGATAGGTGATTGGATCCTCGGGACAAGCCCGAGGATGACGAAACGAACGTTTCGAATTTTCTCATCAAAAAAGGCCGGGCCGCTTTCCGCGACCCGGCCCTTTCTTAAAAACTCAGACGGATGCTCAGAGAGCAGCGGTCACGATGAACTCGACCTTGTAATCCGGCGTTGCCAATGGTGCACCGCTGGTGGCGCGGGCCGGCGGGTTTGCCAGGTCGATCCAGCCTTCCCAGACGGCGTTCATTTCGCCGAAGGTGGACATGTCGGAGAGATAGATGATCGTCTGCAGGATCTTCGACTTGTCCGAACCGGCAGCGGCCAGCAGGCGGTCGACTTCAGCGAGAGCAGACTTGCTCTGTTCCGTAACGCTCGTGCCTTCGCCAACCTGGCCGGCCAGATAAACGGTGTTGCCGTGAACGACGGCGCCGCTCATGCGCTTGCCCGGCTCGATACGCTTGATGGTCATGGAAAACTCCTGTTGATTGGCATTTAAAATAGAATGATGCGCGGAAAATCAGCCGCGCAGGTGATGGGTCTTTTCGTAGATTGCCGTCGAGCGCGCGCCGGAACGGCAATAGCCGAGCATCGGGCGCTGCAATTCGTCCAGTGCATCCACCATACCGGTAACGGCATCGGCATCGACGCCATAGCGGCCGACCGGCACATGCATGATGGTGAGGCCAAGCTGCTCGGCACGCTCGGCAATATCGGCGAAAAGCGGCTGGCCGTCTTCTTCGCCGTCAGGGCGGTGGCAGACGATCGACTTGAAGCCGAGCGCCTTGATCTCGTCGAGATCGGCGACGCTGATCTGTCCCGTTACCGAATATTCGTCGTCTATGCGCCTGATATCCATGTCATGCCTCCGCTGAAACCGGCGTCCGCGCCGCTGGCTGTCACCCTTGAAATCCGCATCCGATGTAAGCGGTCAAACCCCGTGCGTCAATGATGGCGCCCCGTCATTCGCTACAGTTCAGAGGATGGAAAAGCGCAGGCCGAAGGAACGGCTTTCACCCGGCTGGAGAATATTGAACTCGCCGGAAGCCTCAAGCTCGCTCCGCCCCACCCAGCGATGCGAAACCGGCTCGATGCCGAGCACATTGGCCGGCGCCTGCTGGTTGCGCCACATCTGCAGATAGGGCAGCGTTTCCGTACGAAAACGCACGGTCAGCGTCTTCCCGCCAATGGCCGCAATCGGTCCGAGCGTGAGCGACGCCCACTCGTCATCACCGGCGGGAACGCAGAAAACATTGCCCGGCTCTTCGCCGAAACGCCAGCCGTGGCCGCCGCCTTCCAGCATCGCGCCTTCAAGCCGCACGGCATCGTCGAAGAGGCGCGCGCCGATATTCATGTGATACATCAGAAACACCGGGATCGGCCGCGCCGAGGTGTTGACGATCTTATCATCGAGGCTGACTTCGCCGCTTTCCCCGTCGATACGCCATGTCCGTTCCAGAAGGGCCGTGCCGCCATCTGCAAGCTTCACGGGAACCTCGACGCGCGCCAATGCATTGGACTCATGAACATCGAACGCGATGACCGTCGCGGGATGCGAGGAAAAGGATCCATGCAGCGGATATCGACGCCCCTCACCGTCGCCATCGATCGGTTCGGGATGGCGGATATGATCGGGACCGCAAGTGAACAGAAAGCCTTCCAGCGAGTGGTCGATGCGTGCATCGCCATCATCGGGAATGGCGCGGCCGGGCGCGATGTCGATACCATCGACGACACAGGAGCCGATATCGAAAACGGAGGTTTCATCAAGGAAAATGCGCGGCGATCTGCCAGCCTGAAACGAACGCAAGAAAACCTCCCTGTGGCAGTAAAAACGCATGAATCACGGAAACGCTACTAGTCGTGACGGAAATTAAGATTGCATTAACCGCGAATTCACCTTTTTCACAATAGGGTCAAGATTGCGGTGTGTTTATCGGTGAACGAAGCAAGGGATAGCAGAATCGTGAAACAGTTTCTTAACGCAGCTCTGGGTCTGACAGTCGCGGTAGTGGCGGTTTTCGCCCCGCTACAGGCTGGCGCGCAGCAGCGTTATGGCGATCAGCAGACAATGCTGGTGACCCCTGATGGTCGCGTGCTCGACTTCATGCCCGAACGCGGGGATATCGTCATCAGCCGCGATGCGATGGGACGCACGGTGTTTTACGACCAGTACGGCAATCTCCTGGCCACCGAAATGCCTTCCGGCTATCAGCAACGACAACAGCAGGTGCGCCAGCGCGACACCACCTATTATCCGCCTGCTCCCGGCGGCCAATATCGTGAGCCGCAACGCGACTACGGCTATCAGGACAATGGCAGCGTGCGCGACTACCGCGAATATCGCGGCGATGGTTCCGACGACAATTTCTATACCGGCTCCGTTCCCGCACCCGGTGCAGTGGAAAGCGGCCCGCTCGGCCAGCCGATGCCGGGCGAAAGCACAACGGCCGCCGTTCCCCAGCCCGAGCATCTGATCGAGCGCCACACCCCTGTTACCACGCCGGTCAACCGTTCCCGTCAGGAAATCGTCGCGCTTCAGACCTTCCTCGACCGCGAAGGCATCTCGCCGGGCGTAATCGACGGCAAGATGGGCGACAACGTCAACAAGGCCATTGCCGCCTGGCAGGACATGACCGGCGAAAAGCTTGATCCGAACAATTCCGATGACATTCTGGAACGCCTGCGCTCCTCCGGTGGCATGCCGATCGTCGACTACACCATCACCGCCGCCGATGCCGCCGGCCCCTATGTCGCCTCCATTCCGGACGACTATGCCGAGAAGTCGCAGCTGCCCGCTCTGTCCTTCACCTCCACGTCCGAGGCACTGGCCGAGCGCTTCCATATGGATGAGAACTATCTGAAGGAACTGAACCCCGGCATCGACTTCACGGTGCCCGGCACCATCATCAAGGTGGTCAATCCGGGCGAGACGAAAAAGGGACAGGTGGCCCGCATCGTGGCACATAAGGGCATCAAGCAGGTCTTCGCCTATGGCCAGGACGGCAATCTGATCGCCGCTTATCCCGCCACCATCGGTTCCACGGATACGCCCTCGCCGAGCGGCACGCACACGGTCGAGCGCATCGCGCTCAATCCCGGCTACACCTATAATCCGAAGATCAACTTCAAGCAGGGCCAGAACGACAAGATCCTGCAGATTCCGCCGGGTCCGAATGGTCCCGTCGGCACCGTCTGGATTGCCCTGTCGAAGCCGACCTATGGCATTCACGGTACGCCGGAACCCTCGAAGATCGGCAAGACCAACAGCCACGGCTGTATCCGCCTTACCAACTGGGATGCGACCGAACTGGCGAAAATGGTCCGCCCCGGCGTCGTGGTCGAATTCGCGGAATAGGATCGACCGAAAGAAAAAAGAAAAAGCCCGGCGGTTGGGTCCGCCGGGCTTTTTCTTTGTTGGAATTTCAGCCGCGCTTTTCCGTGAGGAAATATAGAAGGGCGGCCACCGGCAAGGCGAAACCGATCCACGAGGCGGCTTGCCACTCACCCACCGCATAGGCCCAGCCGCCGACGGCAGAGCCGATCGCGCCGCCCATGAAAAACGTCGCCATGTAAACACCGTTCAGGCGGCTGCGGAATTCCGCTCCCAATGTGAAGATGGCGCGCTGGCCGAGCACCAGATTGGTGGTAACGCCGAAATCCAGAACGATCGCCGCGATCACCAGAATTCCAAGGGCAAGATGCGATCCTTCAGGCGCGAGATGCGTGACGGCGAATGACAGCGCCACCGCCACCAATGCCAGGAAAGTCGCCGCATAGGTCCAGCCCCGATCCGCCATTCGCCCCGCAATCGGTGCAGCGACCGTGCCTGCCGCCCCGGCTAACGCAAACAGTGCGATTTCACCCTGGCTGAGATTGAAATGCGGCCCGCTCAGATAAAGCGGCGTCGTGGTCCAGAACAGGCTGAAGGCGGCGAACAGGAAGGCGTGATAGATCGCCCGCCGCCGCAGGATCGGCGTGTGGAGGGCCAGCCTGCCCATGGAGGCCATCAGGGAACCATAACCCAGCCTTGCCTCCGGCATCCTCGGCGGAAGAAGCCGGAAGAGCACAATGGCAAGGATCGCCATGACACCGGCCGATGTGAGGAAAACACCCCGCCAGGAAACGACTTCCGAGAGCAGGCTGGAAACCGGCCTCGCCAGCATGATGCCGGCCATCAGCCCGCTCATTACATTGCCGACCACCCGCCCGCGAATGGCATGCGGCGCCATGTGGGCTGCATAGGGAACAATGACCTGCACCGCCACGGAACTGACGCCGACCAGAAATGCGGCGATCAGAAACGGCGCGGCATGCGGGGCAAATGCCGCCGCCACAAGCGAGAGCACAGCCATGGAGACAGCACTGACAACCAGCTTACGATTTTCCACGAGATCGCCAAGCGGCACCACGAACAGCAGGCCGACACCGTAACCAATCTGCGTCAGGGTCACGATCAGACCGGTCGCGCCGGCAGAAAGGCCGAGCTCCCCGCCGATGATGCCGGCAAGCGGCTGACCATAATAAAGATTGGCCGCAATCAATCCGCAGGCGGTTGCCAGCAAAAAAGTAAGGGCCGGGGAAATGGATGTTTCGTAAACATCCTCCCCATCAACGACACGCGACGTCATCATTTTCTCCAATATGGAAACGAATGTTTCCTAAATAATCACAAAATCATTCGGCGAGCTTCATGGCGATATTCACCACAGCCGTCATTTCTTCCAGGCTCCGCCCGGTCTTTCCCACAACGCGCATGCCGTACATCATGCACAACATGGCTCTGGCAAGATCTTCGGAATCGGTTTTTGACTGCACAGAACCGTCCTTTTGCCCCTCAGCCACAAGCCGGGCGACGATCCGCTCCCTCGCCCTCACCGCCCGATCAACCACGACCGCGATGTCATCGTCCAGAGCAGCCAGATCGGCGGCGGCGCCGACCACAAGACAACCCTCGGAACCTGAGCCGCCATGCGACCGCTCCGCATAGAACATCAGCCCGGCCTTCAGGCGCTCATAACCGGTGTCGTAACCGGCAACGGCAGTTTCGAAGCGTTCAGTCTGTTTGACCCGGTAACGCTCCATTGTGGCGATGAAGACCGCTTTCTTGTCCTTGAATGCCTTGTAAAGACTGCCCTGCGCCAACTCCATCGCATCGGTGAGATCACCGACGGAGGTTGCGTGGTAACCGCGTCTGGAAAAAACCCGGATCGCACCATCAAGCGCGCGGTCGATATCGAACTCGCGCGGCCTGCCGCGATGGCGCTGTTCCTGAGTTTTGGGTCGGGCAATAGTGGTCATGGCGGCAATATAGGAAACGATCATTTCCAAATCAAGCGAAAATAATGCCCGCACCACAGATGGCCCGGGCATCAGGAATGCCGTTCAGGCGGCCTTGTGGGTAAGAAGGCGTGCAGGCTGCGCACCGAGCCTCAACGGTCGCTTCGGCAGAAGGCCGAGCACCTCGCCTGCGAAGGCCTTCGCGTTCTCCACCGCCTTGTCGATATTGCTGACCTTGTCCTTATCGAGACAGAGAAGCGTGCCGCCATAATCGAAAATATCGCGATAGGCCGCTCTCTCGACAATCGGCGTATTGAGCACCGAGACATTCTTTTCCGCCAGCAGCATTTTGACCAGCAGCAGCGAACGCGTCGCCACCATGGCGTTGACCCGTGTCAGCACGATCGAATGGGCAATTGCCTTGCCCATCTTGCGGTTCAGGAATTCGATGTGATCCAGAACCTCGGCAGCGCCGCGCGCATCCATGGCAGAGCCCTGCACCGGGATCAGCACGTGATCGGAAATACCGAGCGCCATGGTCAGCAGCGGGCTTTTCGACCCGGGCAGATCGATGATGAAACAGTCGGTATTGGTTTTATTCTCGCGAATATGGCCTTCAAGCGAAGCCATCGTCACATGCGAAATCACCGAGAGATTTTCGATCTCGCCGGACAGATCGTGCCAGCGGGAAATCCACAATTGCGGATCGGCATCCAGAACCGTCACGCGGTGGCCGCTGCGGGCCAGTTCAGTTGCCAGAAGCAGCACGGCCGTGGTTTTTCCCGCGCCGCCCTTGGTATTTGCGAAAGTGATGACTGACATGATACCCCCTGTTGGTCAGAGCCGTTTCATGCTCATTCACGCACCGAAGCAATTCATGGTGCTTTCCATAATCTTAATGAACAGGGTTAATAAAAGGCTAAGAACGGTTATGCCGCGCAACGAAAAGCCCGCGACCGGGTCGTCGCGGGCTTCTCCAGTTCAGTGGATTACATCAGCTTGCGACAGGAACCCACATCGTCCGCCCGCAACCGGCCGGCTTTAAGATCTTCATATTTGGGCAGATTTAGCGAACCGCCCAGCCTTTTCTCAACGGTATTGCGATCAAGCGAAATCATGCGCCCGGCACTGGTGAAGGATACCATGCCATTCTTTCCGGAATAGGCCATGGTTGCGCGCATCTCGCAAAAATAGCGGTCAGAACCTTTAGACAGGTTCCAGCCTCGAATTCCCGCCTTGTTGCTCGAGAGGGCTCCAGCTTTGTAGCCCTGCCCTGAAAGTTCCTTAAAAGAAGCAGCCTGCGCAACGACGGGCGACCCCAACAACGCCACCGCGATCAGTGACGAAAAAAGTGAGAATCTCGCGGTCACTTTGCCCACCCTTTAAAAGCAATCCTCGAACAGCTTCTTCGTATTTTCCAGCGTCATCGGCACCGGATTACCGCCGCAGCTCGGATCCTTGATCGCCTCCGCCGTAAGCTCGTCGATACGGTCAGGCTTGATCCCCATGGCGGTCAGGTTTTCCGGCACGCCGAGTTCCTTGCGAAGTTCCAGCACGTAATCATAAAAACCGTCGAAACCGCCGGAGATACCGAGATAGGCGGCCGCACGGGCAATCTTGTCCTCGATGGCGGGGCGATTGAAGCGCAGCACCGCCGGCATGACGACGGCATTGGTCATGCCGTGATGGGTGTTGTAGACCGCCCCGATCGGATGCGACAGCGAGTGAATGGCGCCGAGACCCTTCTGGAAGGCAACCGCCCCCATCGCTGCCGCTGCCATCATATTGGTGCGCGCTTCGATATCCGTGCCATCCTTATAGGCGCGCGGCAGGAATTCCTTGACGAGACGCAGGCCCTCCAGCGCCACGCCGGCACTCATCGGATGGAAGAACGGCGACGAATAGGCCTCAAGGCAATGGGCGAAGGCATCCATGCCCGTGCCCGCCGTGATCACCTTCGGCATGCCGACCGTCAGCTCGGGATCGCAGATGACGACGCCGGGCAAGAGCTTCGGATGGAAGATGATTTTCTTCACATGGGTCTGCGAATTGGTGATGACGCTGGCGCGACCGACTTCGGAGCCGGTACCGGCCGTCGTCGGCACGGCGACGATCGGCGCGATCTTCGAGGCATCCGCCCGTGTCCACCAGTCGCCGATATCCTCGAAATCCCAGACCGGACGCGTCTGCCCGGCCATGAAGGCGATGGTCTTGCCGAGATCGAGGCCCGAACCGCCGCCGAAAGCGACAACGCCGTCATGGCCGCCATCGCGATAGGCTTTCACGCCGGCTTCCATGTTGATTTCGTTGGGGTTCGGATCGACCTCGGCGAAGATCGCCCGGCCGAGACCCGCCTCTTCCAGCACATCAAGCGCATGCGCGGTGATCGCCATATTGGCAAGGCCGCGATCCGTCACGAGCAGCGGCTTCCTGATGCCGAGCGTCTTGCAGGCTTCCGCCAGTTCCTTGATCCGGCCACGGCCAAGCTTGACGGCGGTGGGATAGCTCCAGTTGGCGACGATATTCATTTCGTGACTTTCTTCAGATGGTAGGATTTCGGGCGGGTCAGGTTCTGGAAACCGAGGACGGAGAGCGAGCCGCCACGACCGGTTTCCTTCACGCCGGTCCAGCAAAGCGCCGGATCGAGATAATCGGCGCGGTTCATGAACACGGTTCCGGTTTCGATTTCGCGGCCAATACGCCCTGCACGGGCGGCATCCTGCGTCCACAGCGAGGCGGTGAGGCCGTATTTGCTGTCATTCATCAGCGCAATGGCTTCATCGTCGTTCTTGACCTTCATGATGCCGATGGCGGGACCGAAAGTCTCTTCGGTCATGAATTCCATGGAATGATCGACATTGACGAGGATCTGCGGTGCGACATAAGCACTCTCGCCATCATCGGCCGGGAAAAGCTTCTGATCGACCAGCGCCTTGGCGCCCTTGGCAACGGCGTCGGCAATCTGCGCCCGCACCACCTTGGCAAACCGCTTGTTAGCCATCGGCCCGAGCGTGGTTTCCTGCTCGAGCGGATTGCCGAGCTTGTAGTTCGAAACCCACGCCACGGACTTCTCGACGAATTCGTCATAGAGGTTTTCATTGACGTAGATGCGCTCGATACCACAGCAGCATTGCCCGGAATTATAGGTGCCGCCATCCATCAGCGTATCGACGGCGGCGTCGAGATCGGCATCCTCCATCACGTAACCTGGGTCCTTACCGCCGAGTTCAAGCCCGAGGCCGGTGAAGGTGCCGGCCGCGGCGCGCTCTATGGCACGGCCGCCTTCGACAGAGCCAGTGAAGTTGACGAAGTTGAAGAGGCCTTCGGAAATCAGTGCCGACGTCGTGCCATGGTCGAGGAAGACATTGATGAAAACGTCTTCAGGCACACCGGCCTCAACGAAAGCCCGCACCATCCGCTCGCCCACCAGCAGCGTCTGCGCCGCATGTTTGATGACGACTGTATTGCCCGCCATCAGAGCAGGCGCGACGGTGTTGATCGCCGTCATGTAAGGATAGTTCCACGGCGCAATGACGAAGACCACACCATGCGCCTCGCGCTCGATGCGGCGTTCGAAATTGCCGCTTTCCTCGATGACGAGCGGCGCCAGCGCATCGGCGGCGATGGAGGCGACGTAGTTGGAGCGTTCGTTGAATCCCTTGAACTCGCCGCCATAACGCACCGGACGGCCCATCATATGCGCCAGTTCCGGCACCACCTCCGCCACCATTTCATTGAGGCGGGCGACACCCTTCAGGACCAGCTGAACGCGATCCTCAAGCGGACGCCGCGCCCAGTCCTTTTGCGCCTTGCGCGCTTTCGAAACGGCAGCCCTCGCCGCCTCCAGCGACATCGCCTCCCGCTCGGCATAAACCGAGCCATCGATGGGCGAGATATTCTGGATCATGGTCATGATGTTTTCCCGTAATGATTAGGCCCGTTCGAAACCGCGCGCCACTTCCCAGTCGGTCACGCGGCGGTCGTATTCTTCCTGCTCCCACCGTCCGGCATGGACGTAATGATCGATCACATCGTCGCCAAAGGCGTTGCGCAGCATTTTCGATCCGTCCAGAAAGGCAGTGGCGTCACGCAACGTCTTGGGTATCTCGCGCACGTCCTTGCCGCCATAGGCATCGCCGACAAAAGCGGGCTCAAGTTCGAGTTTATTTTCGATGCCGTCAATGCCTGCCGCAAGCAAAGCCGCCATGGCGAGATAGGGATTGAGATCGGAGCCGCCGACGCGGCATTCGATGCGGATACCCTTGGTGCCTTCGCCGCAGAGACGGTATCCGGCCGTGCGGTTGTCGAGGCTCCAGATCGCCTTGGTGGGCGCAAAGGTGCCGGCCATGAACCGCTTGTAGGAATTGATATAGGGCGCGAGGAAATAGGTGATCTCGCTGGCATGCGCGAGAAGCCCGGCAACATAGTGCCGCATCAGTTCCGACATGCCGTGCTTGGCGTCCTTGTCGAGGAAAGCAGGCGTCTTGCCATCGGCGCTCCACAGCGACTGGTGAATATGCGAGGAACTGCCGGCGGCGTTGTAATTCCACTTGGCGAGAAAGGTTACAGCCTTGCCCTTGGACCAGGCGATCTCCTTGGTCGCGTTCTTGATGATGGCGTGCCGGTCGGCCATGGTCAGCGCATCGGCATAACGCACGTTGATTTCCGCCTGACCTGCGGACGCTTCGCCCTTGGAATTCTCTACCGGAATGCCGGCACCCTGCAGGCCCTTGCGCAGCGCCCGCATGACATCCTCTTCCTTGGTCGTCTGGAAGATATGGTAATCCTCATTATAACCGCTGGCGAGGTTCAACCCCTTGTAACCGTTGGCGCGTGCCGCATCGAAAGTCTGGTCGAACAGGAAGAATTCCAGTTCGGTCGCCATATAGGCCTTCAGCCCCATGGCCTCCAGCCGCGCCACCTGTTTTTTCAACAGTGCGCGCGGCGAATGCGGCACTTCTTCATGGGTGTGATGATCGAGCACATCGCACAACACCAGCGCGGTGCCTTCCAGCCACGGCACGCGCCGCAGCGTCGAAAGATCGGGCTTCAGCACATAGTCACCATAGCCTTTTTCCCAACTGGAGGATTTATAGCCGGGAACGGTCTCCATCTCCATGTCGGTGGCAAGCACGTAATTGCAGCTATGGGTTTCCTCAAAGGCGCTTTCAACGAAGAATTCCGCCTGGAACCGTTTGCCCATCAGACGCCCCTGCATGTCGACAAGGCAGGCCAGAACCGTGTCGATGCGCCCCTCGGCGACATCCATTTTAAGCGCGTCGAATGTGTAGCTCGTCATTTTGTCCGTTCCCTCTTATTGTGGCGACCGGGCGGCCGGGATGCGGCCACCCGTTTCGTTTGAGCATCAGGCCTTTGCAGCCGCTGCGGCAACCGCAGCCTGCTTGTGCTCCAGCGCGAATTCCTCTTCCGGCGACAGGATGAGGCGGTGGCGTCCGACAAAGGCGAAATAGGCGATCGCCACGGCGAACCAGACCGCCACCCAGAGCACGCCCTTGGTGAAGTTCGGATCCTGGATCTGGTAAAGCAGCGTGACGATGGCGATGATGACCGTCAGCACCGCGCCCGGAATGCCGAAGGGCGAGCGGAACGGCCGCTCGATATGCGGCAGGTTCTTCCGCAGCAGGATGAAAGAAATCGCCTGCATGATGTAGGAGAACATGGCGCCGAACACGGCCATGTTCAAAAGCACGCTGCCGATGATGCTGCCGCCCTCTTCCGCACCCAGCGAGAACCAGATGACCAGCATGACCGCGAGACCGACAATCGCGCCGGTGATATTGGCAACGTATGGCGTGCGGTATTTGGAATGGGTGATCGACAGCACTGTCGGGAAGTAACCCGCACGCGACAGCGAATAGATCTGCCGGCCCTGCGCATAGAGGATCGTGTGGAAGCTGGCAATCAGGCCGGTCAAGGCAACGAGACCGAGTACCACCACGCCGCCATCGCCATAGATCGCCTTGAAGCCATCAAGCAGCGGCTCGAGCGAGGAGCTGAGATGGAAGGCGCCGACGCCCGGCAGGGACGGGTTGAGCAATACGATCATGAAGGCCGAAACCATCAGCGTCACCATGCCGAGAATGATGCCCTTCGGCATGTCACGTTTCGGATCGACCGATTCTTCCGCCGCCAGCGGCAGCTGCTCGATGGCCAGGAACAGCCAGACCGCAAAGGGCAGCGTGGCGAGAACGCCCGAGAACCCGAAGGGGAAGAAGGAACCGCCGCCTTCCGGCAGCTCCACCGCCTTGCCGTCAGGGCCGACACCGATATTGAGCGCAAAACGCGAAAAATCGATGTTTGGAATGGCGCTGATCCAGAAGAACACCAGAACCGTGAGCGAAATCAGCGTGATGACCAGCGTGACCTTGAAGGAAAGCTCAAGCCCGAAGACGTTAAGCGCAAGGAAAATTGCATAAAAGACTATCCACACGAAAGGTGAATAGGCGGGATCGAGCCCGAGAATGGAGTTCACATAGGCGGTGATGAAGGTGACGACGACCGCCGGCGTCAGCACATATTCGACATTCTCGCAAAGCCCGGTGATGAAGCCGCCCCAGGGGCCCATGGCCGTGCGGGCGAAGGAATAGGCCGCGCCGGTATGCGGCAATGCCGGGCTCATTTCCGCGATCGAAAATGTCAGCCCGAGATACATGATGGCGATGATGATGCCCGCCACCAGCATGCCGCCCCAGCCGCCAGTGGAAAAGCCGAAATTCCATCCGGAAAAATGCCCGGAAATAACCGCGCCGACGCCGAGCGACCAGAGCGACCACACGCCCGCATAACGGGAAAGTCCGCGTTTTTCGAAATAGGATGCATCAGCCTTCTTGTAGCTGACGCCTGATGATGAACTGTCCATGCCCTTCTCTCCTGAATAAGAAAAAAACAAGCCAGTCAGCCATTATTGGCCGATTGTGCCCCAGTTTCCGGCATCGCAAGGAAGGTTTCCCGCGCCATGCCGCACGCATTTGCTGTTCCCTTGCCGCTTCGTGTCTTTCCGGCTTCCGCGGCCGGTTTTTTATAAAATGGCTGCAGTCTCGTTTAGACGGCCGGCCCCGGTGTTTTCACCGTCGGCCGGCCCTTGCTCCCTCACTCATCGATTGATGAGAGCGCCTTCCCCATAAGCTCGTATAGAAAGCCGGCAATTTCCGCCTGGCCTCCTTCATTGGCGATCAGATCGTTGCGGATCTCGATCATCACATTCAAAAGTCCGTCCGGCAGCGCATGTAGCCTGAGTGTATGCGTCACCCCGTCTTCCGGACCGTAAGGATCGTTGCGTTTCACCGCGAGCGACGACCCTTGCGCACCCGCCAGCATCGCATCAGCCAATCGGCTGTCGGTATCGTGGAGGATGCCGATTTCAACCGCGCGGAACTGACCGTGATAGACCGGCGTGAAACTGTGAATGGTCACCACCACCACCTTGCGTCCAGCGGCCTGCCGCTCGGCGATGATCTCGCTGACACGGTCGTGAAACGGCACGTAAAGTGCGGAGGTGCGGGCAAACCGCTCCGCCTCACTCAGATCGAAATTGCCGGGAATGTCGTAAATCTCGCTCTTCACCGGCATGGCGGACGGCGATTCGGGCGGGCGGTTGCAATCATAGACGAGCCGCGAGAACCGCTGATGGATGAGCGTGGCGTCGAAGCTTTCAGAAAGCAGCTTGGCAACGGCCAGCGCACCCGGATCCCAAGCCGCATGGCTCGAAAGAACCTCTTGCGAAAGACCGAGCGTGCCGAATTTTTCCGGGATGGTGGCGGAAGCGTGCTCGCAGACAAGAAGGACGTCGCCCTTCGCCGCAGCGTTCTCGACGCCAACGGCCTGCCCTTCCGCTTCCGTGAAAAACCGTGAACGTACCGTCATGTCCGCCCCGAAACCCGCTATCCCCACCAATGACGAAAAGAATTCTTCACATTATCACCCGTGTCAAATGGAATTTTGAAATTTTCTCTTCATTTTCCCATTGACTCGATAGCTGGCGCAGATGTTTATTTTAGCCGCTACACCGGCAAAAAGACCGGAAGGGGAAAAATTTGCGCAGCACGACGGCGACCGTGTCGGATGTCATCCATGCCCATTACGGCGCGCTGACCCGTTCGGAAAAACGGCTGGCGGAGAGCCTGCTTGGCAACTACCCCGTCTCGGGTCTCGGCAGCATTACCACTATCGCCGAAAATGCCGGCGTTTCAACGCCAACCGTGGCGCGCATGGTGCAGAAGCTCGGCTATAAGGGCTACCCGGAATTTCAGGCGCATCTGCATCAGGAGCTTGAGGCGACGATCTCCGGCCCGATTGCGAAACATGACCGCTGGGCCACCAATGCGCCCGGCCTCCACATTCTCAACCGCTTCGCGGACGCCATCACCGGCAATCTGCGCGACACGCTGAGCGATCTCGACACCGCCGTCTTCGACAATGCGGCAACGCTGCTCTCGGACCGCAAGCGCAGCATCTATTTCGTCGGCGGGCGCATCACCGGCGCCATTGCCGAATATTTCTTCACCCATATGCAGGTGATCCGGCCGAAAACGACGTTGATGTCATCCAATTCCAGCGCCTGGCCGCAATATATGCTGAATATGAGCGCCGGCGACGTGCTTGTCATCTTCGATATCCGCCGCTACGAGCACGACATGACGACGCTTGCCGAAGTGGCGAAAGCAAACGGCGTGCAGATCATCCTCTTCACCGACCAATGGACGTCGCCGGTGGCGCGTCACGCGCTGCACACCTTCCGTGTGAAGATCGAAGCACCCTCGGCGTGGGATTCCTCTGTTGTCACATTGTTTGTCGTCGAAGCGCTGATCGAAGCGGTGCAGAGCGGCACCTGGGATGAAACGAAGCAGCGCATGAATGCGCTGGAGGGCCTGTTCGAGCAGACGCGCCTCTTCCGCAGGCCGGACAGGACTTGAAAACTATATAGCCGGCATCTTGCTTGACGCGGATGCCGCACGCTGATTGGATACCTGTAATCGCTACCAGCACGATAAAACAGGATAAAGACCAAGCTGGGGAACATATCTGGCCAACACGAACGATGATGGGATTCTTCCGCAATTGCAGGCACAAAGCCTGACGATGGCGGAAAATGGGCGTAAAGTGGCGGAATCCGGATAAATAAATTGCTATCCAACCGTCACATTAGCTTCATCTGGAATCCGTATCAGCGTCTGTAATATGAGAACACGAAGAGGAGAAAAAAGTGATCTCTCACTGCCGCCGACTGCTTGCTACGACCACTGCACTGGTCATCGCCTCCACCGCGATCGCCGCTGCTGAACCGAGCGCCGAACTGATCGCTGCCGCCAAGAAGGAAGGCATGCTGACAACCATCGCGCTGCCGCACGACTGGTGCGGTTACGGTGACGTCATCGCCGCCTTCAAGGCGAAGTATCCGGAAATCACCGTCAACGAACTGAACCCCGACGCCGGCTCCGCCGACGAAGTGGAAGCTGTGAAGGCCAACAAGGACAACAAGGGCCCGCAGGCTCCTGACGTTGTCGACGTCGGTCTCGCCTTCGGTCCGCAGATGAAGGCCGAAGGCCTGCTGCAGCCCTACAAGGTCTCCACCTGGTCCGAAATTCCTGACAACGTCAAGGATGCCGACGGTTACTGGTACGGCGACTATTACGGCGTCATGTCGATGTTCGTGAACAAGGACCTCGTCAAGAACACGCCGAAGGACTGGGCCGACCTGCTGAAGCCGGAATATTCCGGTCAGGTAGCGCTCGCCGGTGACCCGCGCGCTTCCAACCAGGCTATCCTCGGCGTTCTCGCCGCCGGTCTTGCCACGGGCGCGAAGTCCGGCAAGGAAGCCGGTGAAGCTGGCCTGAAATATTTTGCCGATCTCAACAAGGCTGGCAACTTCCTGCCGGTCATCGGCAAGGCTGGCACGCTGGCGCAGGGCGCGACCCCAATCATCGTTGCCTGGGACTATAACGCGCTGTCCTGGAAGAAGACGCTGAACGACAACCCGCCGACAGAAGTTGTCGTTCCTGAGAAGGGCGTTCTGGCCGGCGTTTATGTTCAGGGCATCTCTGCTTACGCCCCGCATCCGAACGCTGCCAAGCTCTGGATGGAACACCTCTATTCCGACGACGGTCAGCTTGGCTGGCTGAAGGGCTATTGCCACCCGATCCGCTTCAACGCCATGGTCAAGGCCGGCAAGGTTCCGCAGGAACTGATCGACAGCCTGCCGCCGGCAGCAGCCTATGAAAAGGCGATCTTCCCGACGCTCGAGGAAGTCGATGCCAACAAGGCTGCCGTTACCGGCGGCTGGGACAGCGTCGTCGGCGCAAACGTGAAGTAAACTGTTGAAAACGCACCCCGGCCGGTCAAAAGCCGGGGTGCTTCTTTTATGATCTAGACCTTTATATACAGACCGTTTGAAAACGGCGTTTGGGGACAAGGATGCCATCAACCAACACCGGCGGACCATCCGACGCGGGCAGGAAACTGCCGCTGCACTGGATTGGCGTCGTACCTTTTGCCGTTTTTGTTCTGCTGTTTCTGATTATGCCGACGATGAAGATCGTCATCGGTGCATTTCAGCGTACCGATGGCAGCTTCACGCTGGAAAACATTGCCGGACTTTTCACCTCTTCCATTCTCGCGGCCTACTGGATTTCGATCAAGATCAGCCTCGCCTCGGCGGCTCTCGGCTGCCTGATCGGCTTTGCCGTCGCCGCCGCCGTGGTGCTGGGCGGATTGCCGCAGCGCATTCGCGGACCGCTTCTGACCTTTTCGGGCGTCGCCTCGCAATTCGCCGGCGTGCCGCTCGCCTTCGCCTTCATCGCGACGCTCGGCCCGGTCGGCCTGCTCACCGTGTTTCTGAAGACGCAGATCGGCATCGATCTCCGGCTGCTCGGCTTCAACATCCTGTCCTTCTGGGGCCTGACC
This sequence comes from Agrobacterium tumefaciens, assembly GCA_025560025.1. Lineage (NCBI taxonomy): Bacteria > Pseudomonadati > Pseudomonadota > Alphaproteobacteria > Hyphomicrobiales > Rhizobiaceae > Agrobacterium > Agrobacterium tumefaciens. The sequence continues at coordinate 1,812,240 of CP048485.1, forward strand.
GTCACCTATCTGTTCTTCCAGATACCGTTGATGATCCTCATCATCACGCCGGCGCTGGACGGGCTGAAGCGCGAATGGCGCGAGGCGGCGGAAATTCTCGGCGCGACCGGCCTGCAATATTGGCGCATGGTGGCCTTCCCGATCCTGCTGCCGTCGCTGCTCGGCACCATGTCGCTGCTGTTCGCCAATGCCTTCGGCGCGGTGGCCACCGCAATCGCGCTCACCGGTTCCTCGCTCAACATCGTGCCTATCCTGCTCTTCGCGCAGATCCGTGGTGACGTCCTCGGCAATCCGCATCTCGGTTACGCGCTCGCCTTCGGCATGATCGTCGTCACCGGCATTGCCAATGCGCTTTATATCTGGCTGCGCGCCCGCAGCGAAAGGTGGCTGAAATGAAGCGTTTCTTCGCCTGGGGCGCGCTGGTCTTCGGCCTTCTTTATTTCGCCCTGCCGCTGATCGGCATGACCAACTTCTCACTGAAAATGCGGCGCGGTGAATATTCCTTCGACGCCTATGGCAAGGTGCTCACCGACCCGCGTTTTCAGGAAACCTTCAGCTATTCGGTGGTGATGGCGCTGTTCACCATCGTCTTCGGGGTTTTGCTGGTGGTGCCCACCGCCTATTGGGTGCGCCTGAAACTGCCGCATTTGCGCCCCTATATCGAGTTCATCACCCTCTTGCCGCTGGTCATCCCGGCCATCGTCATCGTTTTCGGTTACATCAGGCTTTACAACACCTCCAGCTGGCTGCCGCTGACCGGCACGACCTTCGGCACCAACCTGCTTCTGATGTTCGGTTACGCCACGCTCGCCTTGCCCTATATGTATCGCGCGGTCGATACCGGCCTCCGAACCATCGATGTCGCAACACTGACAGAGGCGGCGCAGAGCCTCGGCGCGGGCTGGACCACCATCCTGTCGCGCATCATCCTGCCCAATGTTCTGGTCGCCGTGCTGTCTGGCGCGTTTTTGACCTTCGCCATCGTCATCGGTGAATTCACCATGGCAGCCCTTTTGAACCGCCCGGCCTTCGGCCCCTACATGCAGCTGCTCGGTGCCAACCGCGCCTATGAACCGGCCGCACTTGCCGTGATTTCCTTCGGCATCACCTGGGGTTGCCTGGGTCTGATCCAACTCGTTTCACGCTACCAGAAGGGCGCGCCTCCCAAGGCCTGAGGACAATATTTTCATGAGCTTTTTGACACTTAGCAACATCAAGAAATCCTTCGGCTCCGTGCAGGTCGTGCATGATTTCAACATGGCCATCGAAAAGGGCGAGTTCGTCTCCTTCCTGGGGCCATCGGGCTGCGGCAAGACCACCGTGCTGCGCATGATCGCCGGCTTTGAAATCCCCACTGGCGGATCGATCGTCATCAACGGCAAGGACCAGACGGCGCTCAGACCGAACCAGCGCAATATCGGCATGGTGTTCCAGGCCTATGCGCTGTTCCCCAACATGAATGTCTACGAGAACGTCGCATTCGGCCTCAAAGTCGCCGGCAAGCCCAAAGCCGAGATCGACGCCCGCGTGAAGGAAATGCTCCAGCTCATCCATCTGGAACATCTGGCGGACCGTTACCCCTACCAGATGTCGGGCGGCCAGCAGCAGCGCGTGGCGCTTGCCCGCGCGCTCGCACCGAAGCCGGAAGTGCTTCTGCTGGACGAGCCGCTCTCCGCGCTCGACGCCAAGATCCGCGTGTCGCTGCGCGAGGAAATCCGCCAGATTCAGCAGAAACTCGGCATCACCACCATTTTCGTGACCCACGATCAGGAAGAGGCCCTGTCGATTTCCGACCGCATCGTCGTCATGAATGGCGGCCGTGCCGACCAGATCGGCTCCCCCTTCGATATCTACAACAAGCCCGCGACCCGCTTCGTCGCCTCCTTCGTCGGCACGCTGAACCTCATCGACGCCACCGTGGTCGATTCCTCATCCAACACCATCCGTGTCGGAGAGCAGCAGATTACCCTGCACAAACCGGTCAATGCGGCGAACGGCGAAAAAATCACCCTTGCCCTGCGTCCGGAAGCGGGCGCGCTCGGGGCCGATGCGAAAGGCGATGTCGCCATTTCCGGCCTCGTCACCTCCAGCCAGTTCCTCGGCTCCGTTATCCGCACCCGTCTCGATCTCGGCGGCTCGACCCTGTCTTTCGACATGTTCAATGATCCCGGCACAGCACCGCCCGCCGTCGGTGAGCAGGTGACGCTGAAATTCGCAGCCGGCGACCTGATGGTCATCAAGGACTGAAGCGCTTTTCCAGACGCAAAACCGCTTCGCCCATTTGCGGGACATGGTAGAGCAGGTATGACTTCGAACCTGCATACCAACCATGTGAGGCCATGATGCGCGCGCTTTTTTACGAACTGTTCGGCGAAACCCCGGTTGTTGCGTCCCTGCCAGATCCGGAACCGACCGATGGCGGCGTGGTCATCGAGGTAAAGGCGACCGGCCTCTGCCGCAGCGACTGGCACGGCTGGATGGGGCATGACTCGGATATCCGCCTGCCGCATGTTCCCGGCCACGAATTCGCAGGCGTGATCGCCGCTGTCGGCAAAAACGTCACCCGCTTCAAGACCGGCGACCGCGTTACCGTGCCCTTCGTTTCCGGCTGCGGCCATTGCCATGAATGCCGCTCCGGCAACCAGCAGGTCTGCGAAACGCAGTTCCAGCCCGGCTTCACCCATTGGGGCTCCTTCGCCGAATATGTCGCCATCGATTATGCCGACCAGAACCTCGTGCATCTGCCTGAGACGATGAGTTACGCCACCGCCGCCGGCCTCGGCTGCCGTTTCGCCACCTCCTTCCGGGCCGTGACCGATCAGGGACGCCTCAAAGGCGGCGAATGGCTGGCGGTGCATGGCTGCGGCGGCGTCGGCCTCTCCGCCATCATGATCGGCTCTGGCCTTGGCGCGCAGGTCGTCGCCATCGACATCGCCGAAGACAAGCTCGAACTTGCGCGGCAGCTTGGAGCAACCGCCACCATCAACAGCCGCTCGGTTGCCGATGTTGCCGAGGCGGTACGCGAGGTGACGGGTGGCGGCGCGCATGTCTCGATCGATGCGCTCGGTCACCCGCAGACCTGCTGCAACTCCATCAGCAACCTGCGCCGGCGCGGCCGCCATGTGCAGGTGGGGCTGATGCTGGCCGATCACGCCATGCCCGCCATTCCCATGGCCCGTGTGATCGCGCATGAACTGGAGATTTACGGCAGCCACGGCATGCAGGCGTGGCGTTACGAGGACATGCTGGCGATGATCGAAAGCGGCAGGCTCGCGCCGGAAAAGCTGATCGGCCGCCACATCACGCTTTCCGAGGCCGCAACCGCCCTGCCCGCCATGGACAGCTTCAGGGAAAGCGGCATCAGCATCATCGACCGGTTCGAATAGTGCAGGCTCCCGAGGCCGTCTGAGGTTTAGGGATTGCGCACCGCTCAGGCGCTCCTGCGTCCGAATGTCCGGACCGGAGTGGTTCCTCGGGCAGACGCATGGGCCGGCGATGCTGCCGGGATACGCGCCGCGTGATCCGTCTGGCTATCGCTCCATTGACGGTTTATCAGCTGTTTCTTGCGGACCTCCAGCGGGTCGGGGGTGGCCTCCTCCTCCTGCCGCTTATTTCCCGCAACTGCGGAGGTCGTCGCCAATCGCGAAATCCATCGCACTAGCTGCATGCCCTTGTGAACAAGCACAAAGATACCAACAATTGCGACCGCTATGATAATCACGAGGTTCCAGGGCGCGTCGCTGTCCCTCGCCGCCCGCTCCATGCGATCTTTTGTCGTCGGATCAAAACCAAGCGTCGCCTTTAGCCTGGCGATATCCGCATCGCTGAGCCTGCTGTACCGCTCGCCACGATACAGCACATAACCGCTCCTATCCCCGCTGTTGAGATAGCCGATGTCGAATGCTTCCCCGTCGCGAAGAAAAGGCGTGTTATCCGGCAGATCATAAACGAGATCGATTGTCTCGCCGCCGCCGAATCCGGGGATGGCAAAAAACCGAGACTTCCGCGCCTCAGCTTCGCTCACGAATATCGCGGAAAATAGAAACCCGACCGAAAAAAGCGCAATATGCTTCATTCACTCTCTCCAACAACAACGAGAATGATAACAACTGGCATTACTGAATTAATTTGAAGTTTATACTTACTATAACATCTTAAATTTGAGATATATATTGCATATATCTAATATTGTTCGATTTATTACAATAATTAACTGCGCTAATTTATAATAAAATGAACTTCGAACGATGCGGCATGACGTATCTCCGCCGACGCTGCAAACCATTGGCGCGAACAGCGCCCCACGTTAAACCGCAATCACACGCAATTGCTTTGAGCATAGCACCGCGATGATGCGACAGAGCGCAACGTCGGCGAACATGACGGATTAGATACAAGGAACGCAACATGCTGTTTCTCGATAGCGTAACCATGAAAGAAACCCCGGATGGAGGGGATGGATATCCCTTCTCCGTTCCGGCGCTGCGCCATCTGGAACGCCTCGAATTCAAGACGCCGATCACCTTTTTTGCCGGCAATAACGGCTCCGGCAAATCGACGCTGCTGGAGGGGCTGGCGGCGGGAATGACGGCCTATGCCATCGGCAATCACGGCCAGGTTGCCGGCGACCTTTACCTTCAGCATGCCGAGACCGTAGCGAAGTCCTTCTATTTCGCCCGCAAGAAATATCCGAAAATCCGCATGTTCATGCGCGCGGAAGACGTGCTTGGTTATATCCGCCGGCAGAACGAGGACGCGCTGGACGATTTTCGCTGGGAGCGGGAAAAGGCGCTCAAGAAGGGCGAAGACTTTCCGGAAGAAACCCCGGATACGTTTCGCAGGATCGTCAGGAACAATGTCATCGACCGGCGTTCGCATGGCGAAGGATTTCTCGATATCATGCAACAGCGGCTGCATGGCGCCGGCCTCTATTTTCTCGACGAACCGGAAAGCCCGCTTTCGCCGCAAAAGCAGCTCGAACTGGCAGCCCTTATCCGCGACGCCGCCGATAGTGGCGGGCAATTGATCATCGCCACCCATTCGCCGGTGCTTTTGGCCATTCCCGAGGCGACCATCTATCATTTCGACGCGGACGGCATTACCGAGCGCCTTTATGACGAGCTGGAAAACATCAGTTTCCTGCGCCGCTTTCTTGATCGTCCGTCGAAATACCTGAGCGATTGAGCGTCGATAAGGCTTGAAATCGCGCGGCGCTTGCCGCATGCCCATAAGTAATACGTAATTTAGAAAAGAAGCAGCCTTATGTCTCCCACCACCACACCGGCGGCAGCCCGGCCCCTCAACGGTCAGGATTACAGAACTCTTGGCCTTTCGGCCCTCGGCGGCGCGCTGGAATTTTACGATTTCATCATTTTCGTATTTTTCGCCACCGTCATCGGCCATCTGTTCTTCCCGCCGGAAATGCCGGACTGGCTGGTGATGATCCAGACCTTCGGGATCTTTGCCGCGGGCTATCTGGTGCGGCCGCTGGGCGGCATCGTGCTGGCACATTATGGCGACCGTTATGGCCGCAAGCGGGTTTTCGCCTTCTCCATCCTGCTGATGGCGCTCTCCACGCTGGGAATGGCGCTGATGCCAACCTATGCCACCATCGGCGTGGCCGCCCCCATCCTGCTCATCATCCTGCGCATGCTGCAGGGCGCTGCCATTGGCGGTGAAGTGCCGGGCGCCTGGACCTTCGTTGCCGAACATGTCCCCTTCCGCCGCGTCGGCCTCGCCTGCGGCTTCCTCACATCGGGCCTTTCCTTCGGCATCATGCTGGGTTCGCTGATCGCCTTCGCCATCAACTCGCTCTTCACACCGGAAGACGTGGCCGGTTACGCCTGGCGCATTCCCTTCCTGCTCGGCGGCATTTTCGGCCTCGTCGCTGTCTATCTGCGCCGCTGGCTGGAAGAAACGCCGATCTTCATGGAGATGAAGAAGTCGAAGTCGCTTACGGACAAGCTGCCGCTCGGGCTGGTGCTGAAACACCATATGCGCGGCGTGGTCATTTCCGCCCTGCTGACCTGGGTTCTATCGGCCGCCATCGTCGTCACGACGCTGATGACGGCCACCTTCCTGCAGAAGCTTTACGGTTATACCCCGACACAGGCTCTGGCCGGCACCAGCTTCGGCACGCTGTTCCTGATCTTCGGCGTCATCATCGCCGGCGCGCTGATCGACCGCATCGGTTCCGGCATCTTCTTCATGGGGGCGAGCATCTTCTTCGGCATCGCCACCTTCACCTTCTACAGCTATGCCGGCACATCGCTTCAAACCATGTTCGTGCTCTACGGCGTCATGGGCCTGTCGGTCGGCATGGCGGGTGCGGTGCCCTATGTCATGGTCCGCGCCTTCCCGGCCTCGGTGCGCTTCTCCGGCCTCTCCTTCGCCTATAACGTCTCCTATGCCGTCTTCGGCGGGCTGACGCCGATTGGCGTGACGACCGCACTTGCCATCAACCCCATGGCCCATGCCTGGTATCTGGTCTTCATCGCCGTCCTCGCCTTCTGCATCGGCCTTTACCTCTATCTGCGCGGCAGCGAGGTGGAGAGCCATGTCGGCATCGAGGAACTGGCGGCGTTACGGTCTTAAACACCGACTAAATGCAAAAAGCGCGGGCAAGACCCGCGCTTTTTTTATTGAATGGCAGCACACCGAACATCAGGCAGCGCTGTCGATTTCCTCAGCGCCGTTCGTCGGCACGTAGTTGAGGACAGGACCGAGCCAACGCTCCACCTCTTCCACCGGCATGTCCTTACGGCGCGCATAATCGAGAACCTGATCGCGCTCCACCTTGGCGACACCGAAATAATAGCTCTCGGGATGGCCGATATAGATGCCGGAGACAGAGGAGCCCGGCCACATGGCATAGCTTTCCGTCAGTTCAACGCCCGCCGCATTGGTGGCATCGAGCAGGGCGAACAGCGTCTTCTTTTCGGTATGATCGGGCTGGGCCGGATAGCCGGGCGCAGGGCGAATACCGGCATAGGCCTCACCAATCAGCTCCTCGCCGGCAAAAGCCTCGTCCGGTGCATAACCCCAGAACTCCTTGCGCACCCGCTCATGCATGCGCTCGGCAAAGGCTTCCGCGAAACGGTCGGCCAGCGCCTTGACGAGAATGGACGAATAATCGTCATTCGCCCGCTCGAAGCGCTCGGCAATCGCCACTTCCTCGATGCCCGCCGTTACCACAAAACCGCCGACATAATCGGCAACGCCGCTATCGACAGGTGCGACGAAATCCGACAGCGCCACATTGGGGCGACCGTCGCGCTTGGAAAGCTGCTGGCGCAGCGTGAAGAAGGTCGCAAGCTCTTCCTTACGGCTTTCATCCGTGAACAGCCGGATATCGTCACCCACGGCGTTGGCCGGCCAGAAGCCGATCACCGCCCGCGGACGGAACCAGTTTTCCTCGATGATCTTCTTCAGCATCGCCTGCGCATCGCTGTAGAGCTGCCGCGCCGCCTCGCCCTGCTTTTCGTCGTCGAGAATGGCCGGGAAACGACCCTTCAATTCCCAGGTCTGGAAGAAGGGCGTCCAGTCGATGTAACGGGAAAGCTCTTCCAGATCATAGGTTTCGAACACCCTGGTGCCGAAGAACTGCGGCTTGACGGCGCTATAGGCCGACCAGTCGATCTTGTGCGCATTCTCACGGGCGCGGGACAGCGGCAGACGCTGCTTTTCGCGTTCGTTACGGGCGTGCGCCTCCGCCACCTTGGCATATTCGCTGCGAATACCATCGATATAAGCGGGCTTCTGTTCAGCCGAGAGAAGCGCCGACACGACGCCCACCGCGCGCGAGGCGTCGGTGACATAGATTGCCTGCCCCGCCTCGTAACGCGGATGGATTTTCACCGCCGTATGCACACGGCTGGTTGTCGCGCCGCCGATCAGCAGCGGGATGTCGAAACCCTGCCGCTCCATTTCGGCAGCCACATGCACCATCTCATCCAGCGAGGGAGTGATGAGGCCGGAAAGGCCGATCACATCCACCTTTTCGGCAATCGCCGTTTCAAGGATTTTCGTCGTCGGCACCATGACGCCGAGATCGATGATCTCATAATTGTTGCAGGCGAGAACGACGCCGACGATGTTCTTGCCGATATCGTGCACATCGCCCTTCACGGTGGCCATCAGCACCTTGCCGGCGGCACTGCGCTCGGAGCCGCCATTCAGGCGCTTTTCCTCTTCCATGTAAGGAAGCAGCACGGCAACCGCCTGTTTCATCACACGGGCGGATTTCACCACCTGCGGCAGGAACATCTTGCCGGAACCGAAGAGGTCGCCGACCACATTCATGCCGGCCATCAGCGGCCCTTCGATGACGTGCAGCGGACGGGCAGCCTTCTGGCGCGCCTCTTCCGTATCGGCCTCGATATAGTCGGTGATGCCATTGACCAGCGCATGTTCCAGCCGCTTCTCGACGGGCAGTTCGCGCCAGGAAAGATCCTGTACCTTGGTGTCCTTGGCGCCCGTGCCACGGAAACGCTCCGCCACTTCAAGCAGACGCTCGGTCGCATCGTCGCGGCGGTTCAGCACCACGTCCTCGCAGGCCTCACGCAGTTCCGGATCGATATTGTCGTAAACCGCAAGCTGACCGGCATTGACGATGCCCATATCCATGCCGACCTGAATGGCGTGGTAGAGGAACACGGCATGCATCGCCTCACGCACCGGCTCATTGCCGCGGAAGGAGAAGGACAGGTTGGAAACGCCGCCGGAAATATGCGTCTGCGGCATGGTTTCGCGGATGGTTCTGGTGGCCTGAATGAAATCCACGCCGTAATTATTGTGCTCCTCGATGCCGGTCGCAACGGCAAAGACGTTGGGATCGAAGATGATGTCTTCCGGCGACAGGCCCGCCTTTTCGGTCAAGAGCTTGTAGGCGCGCGAGCAGATCTCGACCTTGCGCTCATAGGTATCGGCCTGCCCGACCTCGTCGAAGGCCATGACCACGACCGCCGCACCGTAATTATGGACGAGCCGCGCCTGCTGGAGAAACTTCTCCTCGCCTTCCTTCAGTGAAATCGAATTGACGATCGATTTGCCCTGAACGCATTTCAGGCCGGCCTCGATGATCTCGAACTTGGATGAGTCGATCATCACAGGCACGCGGGCGATATCCGGCTCGGCGGCGATGAGGTTCAGAAACTCCACCATCGCCTTTTCGGAATCGATCAGGCCCTCATCCATATTGATGTCGATGATCTGCGCACCGTTTTCCACCTGATCGCGGGCGACAGCCAGCGCCGCCGTATAATCACCGGCGGTGATGAGCTTACGGAAACGGGCCGAGCCGGTGACGTTGGTGCGTTCGCCGACATTGACGAAGGGAATATCCTTGGTCAGCACGAAAGGCTCGAGGCCCGAAAGCGACATGAACGGCTTGTGCTCGGGAATTTCGCGCGGCTTGTAGCCTTTGACAGCCTCAGCAATCGCCCGGATATGCTCCGGCGTGGAGCCGCAGCAGCCGCCGACGATATTGACGAGACCGTCGCGGACAAAGCCCTGAACCTGACGCGCCATCATCTCCGGCGTTTCGTCGTATTGGCCGAATTCATTCGGCAGGCCGGCATTCGGATAGGCGCAGACGAATGTATCGGCCACGTCAGACAGTTCCTGAAGATGCGGACGCATGGCGTCGGCACCCAGCGCGCAGTTCAGGCCGATGGTGAAGGGGTTGGCGTGGCGCACCGAGTTCCAGAAGGCCGAAGGCGTCTGGCCGGAAAGCGTGCGGCCGGAAAGGTCGGTAATCGTGCCCGAGATCATCACCGGCAGGCGGATGCCCTTGGCCTCGAAACGCTCCTCGCAGGCGAAGATCGCCGCCTTGGCGTTCAGCGTATCGAAGATCGTCTCGATCAGAATGATATCGGCACCACCGTCGATCAGGCCGTCGATCTGCTCGCCATAGGCGATGCGCAAATCGTCGAAGCTGACGGCGCGATAACCGGGGTTGTTGACGTCAGGCGAAATGGAGGCCGTGCGGTTGGTCGGGCCGATGGCGCCGGCCACGAAACGGCGGCGACCATCTTCGCGCTCGGCACGCTGGGCGGCGCGGCGGACAATCGCGGCACCCTCGCGGTTGAGGTCGTAGACAGCATTTTCCATCTCGTAATCGGCCTGCGCGATGCGGGTGGACGAAAACGTGTTGGTTTCGAGAATATCCGCACCCGCCATGGCGTAGCGGTAATGGATATCCTCGATAGCGTCAGGCTGGGTCAGGATCAGAAGGTCGTTATTGCCCTTCTGGTGACAGGCACAGCCGATAAAACGATCGCCACGAAAATGGTCTTCGTCAAAACCCAGCCCCTGGATCTGCGTGCCCATGGCGCCATCGAGAATGAGGATGCGTTCGCTGGCGGCATCGCGCAACGCCTTGAAAATTTCCGCGCCGTCGCGCTTTGCCCCTTCAGGGCCAAACAGGTCGTCAAACACGGGCATACTCCTCATTTCGATTTGCAAGATCGCAAGCCGTCAAGTCACATAAAGATATGTTTATGTCAATATATCTTCAAGGGACAGACATGGCTTTGCGTCGTTGCGGCAGACTACGAAATTTCACTGACAGATGACAGGTTTATACAGCAAGGATATAAGCCGAAGCAGCAAACCGCATGGAGGACGAGAATGCCCGAGGACGATCACAACAGCCGCAACTGGAACACCCTGCCCTGGCATCGCCAATGGCTGGTAAAACAGGCCGAGGGACTTTTCGATTTCTTCCAGTATCGTGCCCTCAATCCTGCCGGCGGCTTCTTCGATCTCGATGCCAAAGGCGCGCCGTTGCAGCCAAACGACCCCGTGCGCGGCATTCACGCTTCCGCCCGCATGGTACATTGCTTCTCCATCGGCCACCTGCTTGGCCGCCCGGGCTGCGGCGATATCGTCGACCACGGCATGACCTACCTCTGGAACAGGCACCGCGATGGCGAGCATGGCGGTTATTTCTGGCAGGTGAACGATGCCGGCCCAGTGGACGCCACCAAGCAGGGTTATGGCCATGCCTTCGTGCTTCTCGCCGCCTCTTCCGCCAAGACCGTCGGCCACCCGCTGGCCGACCGGATGCTGGCCGATATTACCGAGGTTCTGGAAACCCGCTTCTGGGAAGAAAAACACGGCGCCATCGCCGAGGAATTCCATCGCGATTGGTCGCCCATCGAGAATTATCGCGGCCAGAACTCCAACATGCACCTGACCGAAGCGCTGATGGCCGCCTATGAGGTTACCGGCGACAATAGTTACCTCAGCAAGGCGGAGCGCATCGCCGACCTCGTCATTCGCCGCCGCGCCGGCGAGCTGGATTTCCGTGTGCCGGAGCATTTCGACGAGAACTGGACACTCGACAAGGAGTATCGCGGCAACGAAATGTTCCGCCCTTCCGGCTCCACCCCCGGCCACTGGCTGGAATGGGCGCGCCTCGTCCTGCAATTATGGGTGCTGGGCGAGCGCCGCCATGACTGGATGCCGGTGGCCGCAAAATCGCTCTTCGTGCAATCCATGGCGCTCGGCTGGGACCGGGAAAAGGGCGGCTTCTTTTATACGCTCGACTGGAACGACAATCCCGATAAGCGGTCAAAGCTGTGGTGGCCCATGTCCGAGGCGGCGGGCGCTGCCCATTTCCTCAACGAGAACCTGCCAGCGGACAACTTCTATGAAGACAGCTATCGCCGCATCTGGAGCACCATCGCCAACAACTTCATCGACCATGAGAATGGCGGCTGGCATGAGGAGCTGACGGAAGATCTGGTTCCCGCCCACACGCTGTTCCCCGGCAAGGGCGATATCTACCACGCGCTGCAAGCCTGCCTCATCCCGCTTTTCCCGGCGACGGGAAGCCTGACGAAGGTGATCAAGGAAAGCGGCGGGGATTATTGAGGCGCGTTGCGGCTCGGGCTTGTCCCGAGCATCTGCAACCTGTCCGCTGGACACAACGTGGTTGGATCCTCGGCACAAGGCCGAGGATGACGCCGCGTGTAAAGCAATCCTCAGAAGCCGATGGTTTCCTCGAAATCGTCCCATGACTGGTACATTTCATACCGCCCGATACCGGGGATCGGCACATGCCCGTAATAGGGTGAAAGCTGAAACTCGGCGGCGGCCTCGCTCTTGCCGGCCACGGCCGCCACATAGATCGCGGAGGCAAGCCCCGTGCGGTTGGCGCCATGTTCACAATGGATCAGGATCGGCTTTTCCGCATTGCGCAGCACGGCCGCCAGCGTTTCCGAATCTTCCACCGAAACCTTTTCGCTGGAACTCAGCGGATAATCGACCAGCCGGATGCCGTTATTTTTTGCCGCCTGGCTTTCGGCGTCATACCAGCCTTCGCGCTTTTCATCGCGCAGGTTGATGATCGTCTTGATGCCGTAAGCCTTGGCATAGGCCGTGATGTCCTTGCCGCTCGGCTGGGCCGAACGATAAAGTTCACCGGGTATGACCTCATGAAAATTTCCGGTCAGCTGACCGATGCCCATATGGGCGCCCGCCAGAACCGGCAGCGCGACAAGGCCGATGGCCGTGATTTTCAAAAACTTCAGAACAATACGCAAAACGTCAACCCGCGATAGTCTTCGGACGGGTTGGCAGATGGCATCGCAAACGGGCGAAAACAAGTCGGGCATCCACCACTGCCATATGGGCGCGCCCCACAGGAAACACCTCAATGGCGGCGCCCCCCCTGCGTAGCAGGGCTTTTCAGACGGTCGCGCAACGGCGCGGAAATTCTCAAAATACCGTGATAGCCGCAAGCGGCGTGGACCTGCTCAGTCGAACTCGGCGGAAATGACGGTGACACGCCATTCCAGCCGTTGCGGCTCTACCCTCTCATTGTTGCGCAGCCGGAATGCACGGCATGCGGCGAATGTTTCGCCAGCCTCGATCCGCCTTTCGCTCACCTGATAGGGATCGAAAGCGACGGAGGCGCGGAAGGCAGGCTCGAAGCCCTCAAGCGTATAGGTCAGGCGCTGCACGGCGACATTATTGTCATTGCGGAAGCTGACGCGAATGGGCAACGCCGTATCCGGGCAGGTCGCGTCGAAGCTCGCTGTCGCAACAATATGGTCGAGCCTCTGGCTGCCGCGCCACCAGTCATAGATGACAAGGGCGGCGGTGGTCGCCCAGATCAGCAGCAGGCAGATGACGACGGGTTTGAGATGCCGCGGAAATGCGATGAGAGTAAGAAGAAGAATGGCACTGAGAACGGCTCCGACGATCACGTCGTCCCTCCCCGGTAAAAACTAACCCTCATGCGATCCTGTCCTCCCTTGCGCGTCTGCCCGGCAAAATACCGTTTCGGGCGCGGCGCAATTGCCGCGCCGAAGCAACCGCATCGCGGCAGACATGCACAACTCTATGGTCGTGCCCCCCTCTGTCAAGACAACCAAGCGTGACACCAACTAACCACGCCGACGGATATTCGGCGAAACCGCAAAGGGAACCAAACACCGCCCAACACGTTCGCCGCATCAGAACACCATGACGGGGCAATAAAAAACGCCGCGATCAAGGCGGGATTGGCCGGCATTCAACGAGGACAGGACACCTCTTGGAACCGCTGAACCCCAACCCATATTAAATGCACCTAATATATGCTATGAAGGTCAATCAGCTCAGGGAGAAACACAATGAAAACGCTGATCGTAACGTCACTCTTGGCCCTTTCGGCCAGCACCGCAATGGCTGCGGATGCCGTCTACGAAACGCCGGCGCCTCCGGTTGCGCAGGAAACCCTGCCGGTCTTCACCTGGTCTGGTCCCTATCTTGGTATCCAGGGCGGCGCAGGCTGGGCGAATGGCGATTTTTCGGCTGGCGGCCCCGTCGCGTCGGATAGTTTCGACGGCGGCGTTCTGGGCGCCTTTGCCGGTTACAATTACCAGTTCGACAATAATCTGGTCCTCGGTATCGAGGGCGACGTCGATTATAACTGGAACGACAATGACTATGCCGGCGTGCAGATCGGCACCGACTGGCAGGGCTCCGTCCGCGGCCGCGTCGGTTACGCCTTCGACCGTGCGCTGCTCTATGGTACCGCCGGCTGGACAGCCACGCGCGGTTTCATCGAAACGCCCGGCGCCGGCAAGGACAGCACCACGTTCAACGGCTATACGGTTGGCGCGGGTCTGGACTATGCTTTCACCGACAATGTGTTCGGCAGGCTGGAATATCGCTACAATGACTATGGCGACAAGGACATCTTCGGCGTCAACACCGATTTCGACCAACACACCGTCAAGGTGGGTCTCGGCGTGAAATTCTGATCCCGACCAAGCTATATAATCCCCAAAAGCCCGGCCATTCGCCGGGCTTTTTCACGCCTGGAAGCTCGTACCGTTTCAGACAAATTGATTTTAGCGCGAGGAAAAATATGAACCCCGCAGAAATGAAACATTCACGGACCGTTCAGCAGGCCCATGCCATCATGCGGGCATAATGAGCCTCTATTCCCAAGGCAGGCTTATGGAGTAGCCCTCGATGAAAAAGATAATTCTTTCCACCATTGCCGCGCTGGTCGCCACCGGCAGCGTCTTCGCTTCCTACGGCACCGCCGCCGCGCAGGACTATCCCTATCGTCCGCGCTATGACCGTGGTTACGACCGTGGCGGCCCGCCCCCGCCGCCTTACCGCGAACACCGCCGTCACAATGATGGCGCAGCGATTGCCGGCGGCCTCGCCGCAGGCGTCATCGGCGGCCTGATCGGCGGCGCCATCGCCAACAGCAATAACGGCCCCCGCTACTACGAACCACCACCGCCGCCCCGCCCGCGCTGCTGGTTCGAAGACCGCCGCGTTCCCAATTCCTATGATGGCGGCTGGCATACAGAGAGCATGCGGGTCTGCAACTGACCGCATCGCTGAAAATTTGCACATGATGATCCGATCAGTCGAAAGGCTGGTCGGATTTTTTGTTGGATGAGCAAGAAATATCGAACACAGCGATGATCGACCGGGTATCGATTCGTTGCACGGAATATCGCTGATCGATCCGAAACATTAGGAAAAATGGTGGGCCCGGAGAGACTCGAACTCCCAACCAAGCGGTTATGAGCCGCCGGCTCTAACCATTGAGCTACAGGCCCTTATCGGAACAAGGTGGTCCGAAACACCGGCTTCGCAATGGTTCGAATCCGGTGGGTCACGCTCTAACGTAATTTTTTGAGCCCGACAAGCCATTGATGCTATCGCGGGTGGGTGCTGCCGTATTAGCTACACAATCTAAGGCAATACCCTCTAAAGGGACACAATCAACGAGGAAACACCATGAAGACAAAACAGGCCCGCCTTTTCGCACTCACAGCTTTGGCCGCAGCGGCGATGATACCGCTCTCTGGTCAGGTGCTTGCGCAGGACGCCACCCCGCGCGAAGCCACCATCAGCGTTACCGGTGAAGGCCAGGCGGCCATCGCTCCGGATATGGCGATCCTGTCCTTCAGCGTCGTCAAGCAGGCGGAAACGGCGGCTGCGGCTCTGACTGAAAATTCCAAGGCGCTTGCCAATGTTCTGAAGGCGCTGAAAGAGGCGGCCATAGAAGACCGGGACCTGCAGACCAGCAATTTCTCCGTGCAGCCGCTTTACAAGCATTATGAGCCCAAGGACGGTGTCTATGTCGCGCCCGAGATCACCGGCTATCAGGTTTCCAACGGCCTGACCGTGCGCGTGCGCGACCTGAAGAAGCTCGGCGCGATCCTCGATACATCCGTCAAGCTCGGCATCAACCAGGGCGGCGATATCAGCTTCACCAATGACAAGCCGGAAGCAACCGTCACCGAGGCCCGCAAGCAGGCCGTGGCTGATGCGCTGGCCAAGGCGAAAACGCTGACGGAAGCAGCAGGCGTGAAGCTTGGCCGCGTCATCCAGATCAGCGAGAACATGCAGCGCCCGATGCCCGTGCCGCAGGGCATGATGCGCGCCGCGATGGCGAAGGAAGCCGACAGCGTGCCGATTGCTTCGGGCGAAAACAGCTATAGCGTTGTCGTCAACGTCACCTTCGCGCTCGGCGAATAAATCGTAGCGGGCGACGGCATTGCCCGTCGCCCGCCATCTGCCGCGAAGGTGGTGTAAAGCTGCCGTGGCAACGCACAAAAAGAAACGCCCCTCGCCTGTCTTTCCGGACGAGCGAGGGGCATTTTTTTGATCCGCCAGAAGGGCGGGGGATTTCGGCGGATCAATATCGGCCGTTTTTAGCGGCGGATTACCGGGCAACCGCGCTCATTGGCGAAAACGATGCGGTCACGGCCGTGACGGTCGAAACCCGCAACCACGACACGGCGCGGCGATACATCGACGACACGCGCGCGGCGCAGGCCCATGCGGCTGGCCTTTTCTTCCGCAAACCGCGGCGAGCAACCGAAACGCGGGCGATCCGGACGACCCCAGCCGGGACCGCGACCTCTGTCATGGCCATATCCATCCTGAACCTGAACTCTGAACTGAACATCCGAGCCGGCGGATGCGGCGGGAGCCGTGACGGAAATTCCACCAAGGGCGATGAGGGCAGCCAGGCCGGCTTTTGTAAAGGTGCTGAACATGAACTCACTCCGTTTGTTTCTGCGCCGGCAGGGAACGTCCCCCGGCGATTGGCGAGACCCTAGACCCGCCCGCCTGAACACGGACCGAACCGCATATTCAGCATAGGTTCATGGATGTTAACGGGAAATCAGGCGGAGATATGCAGCACGATTTCACGACGATGCGGCTGGTCACGGTGTTCGAAAAGATAAATGCCCTGCCAGGTGCCGAGTGCGAGCCTGCCCTCGCTGATCGGCACGCCGATGGAAACCGTCGTCAGCGCCGATTTAATATGGGCGGGCATATCGTCGGGACCTTCGAGCGTATGGATCACCCAGCGCATGGAGGGATTATCCGATGGCGGCACGAGGCGGGAAAAGAACATCGTGAGATCGCGCCTCACATCCGGATCGGCATTTTCCTGGATAAGCAGGGAGCACGACGTGTGGCGCACGAAGACGGTAAGCAGGCCTTCATCCATACCCGCGTCCCTTACGAAACGACCGGCTTCGGCTGTAAATTCGTAAAGGCCCTGCCCTTGCGTGGCGATGGTCATTTTCTTCTGCGGCACATTTTTTCCTTCAAATAATTTGGAACAAAATCGTCCCTGCGACCGTTACAACATGTCAAATTGCGTGCGATGACGATTAGGAATACGACAAACAGATGATTGCGACCTATAGAGCAGAACGGAATACCGACGTCACGGTTGCAAGAAACGGGGAAGGGTTGACACTATCATAATGAACTATTCAGGCTCGCCCATCCCCCCACAGAGAAAAGACTTGCATCGCAAGACAGGCACAGGGTGCGAAAGACTGTTTCATGGCGCCCAGTGACTATCATGTCGACCTGACGAATTGCGACCGCGAACCCATCCATATTCCAGGCTATATCCAGCCGCATGGCTGCCTGATCGCTTGCGATAACGCCTTGCGCATGATCGTGCGGCATTCGGAAAACTGTCTCGATCTTTTAGGCTTCGAAGGCAATATAAACGGCAGGACCGCCGAAGAGGTTCTCGGCAAGGATCTCGTTCACGATCTTCGCAACGCGCTCACCGTAACCGGCAGAACCACGCGTCCCGCCATGTTGCCCAACATGGAAATGCGTGACGGTCGCAGCTTCGATATTTCCCTCCACCGCTACAAATCCACCACGATCATCGAATTCGAACCATCCCGCAGCGAAACGCAGCCGCTCGGCACGGCACGCAAGATGGTGGACCGCATTCGCGAGGCGGACAGTGTCGAGAGCCTGATTTCACGAACGACCCGGCTGATAAAGGCGACTTTGGGTTACGACCGGGTGATGATTTACCGCTTCGAGGAGGACGGTTCCGGCAAGGTCGTCTCAGAGGCAAAACAGCCGGAACTGGAAAGCTTTCTCGGACAATATTTTCCCGCCAGCGACATTCCGCAGCAGGCCCGCGCACTCTACCTCAAGAATACGCTGCGCATCATCTCCGATGCCAGCGGGGCCCGGGTGCCGGTGTTGCCGGCCCTCGATGCCTCCGGTGAACCGCTCGATCTGTCCTTTGCGCATCTGCGCAGCGTCTCCCCCATCCATTGCGAATATCTGCGCAACATGGGCGTTGGCGCTTCAATGTCGATTTCCGTGATTGTCGATGGTGCGCTCTGGGGCCTCATCGCCTGCCACCACTATTCACCGCGCGTTCTGACGATGCCGGTCAGGATCGCCGCCGAAATGTTCGGAGAGTTTTTCTCCATGCATTTGCAGGTGCTGAAACAGAAGCGCCGGCTCGATACGGTTAACCAGGCCCATGCCGCTCTCGACCGTTTCCTGCGGCTTGCCGCCCATCACGCCAACATAGAAGAACTGCTGATAGACAGTTTCCAGGATTTTTCCGATCTCATGCCGTGTGATGGCGTCGGGCTTTGGGTTGGCAATAATTGGCATGGCCACGGCGCGACCCCGCCGCACGACGCCATTCCCCGACTGGCGCGCTTTGTCGCCACGGCGTCCGAAGGCAAGGTCTGGGCGACCCATGCCCTGTCGCAAGCCATACCGGAAGCGGAAATCTATGCCGACTGGGCAGCCGGAATGCTCGCCATTCCGCTTTCGCAGGTCACGAACGATTATCTCCTGTTTTTCCGCAAGGAGATCGTGCAAAGCCTGAACTGGGCCGGCAATCCGGAAAAATCCTATGAGACCGGCCCGATGGGCGACCGCCTCACCCCGCGGAAAAGTTTTGCGATCTGGAAGGAAACCGTTCGCCTGCAGGCGCAGCCATGGTCGGAAGCCGATCGGGAAATAGCCGAAGCCGCGAGAATCGCGCTCGTCGAAGTGGCGTTCCACCACAGCGAGCTGATGGCCGGCGAAAGGGAGCGCGCGGAAGTGCGCCAGCGCATGCTGAACGAGGAGCTCAACCACCGCGTCAAGAATGTTCTGGCCATCATCAAGTCGCTGGTCGGCAATCCATCGCAGGAGGGCAAGACCCTGCAGGAATATGTGACCGCGCTGAAGGGCCGCATTCAGGCATTGTCCTTTGCCCATGACCAGATCATTCGTGGCGAAGGCGGCGGCGCGCTGCGGGATCTTCTGGATGCCGAACTCTCACCGCATCGCTCGCCCGAAACCATGGTGAAGCTCACCGGACCGCAGGTAACACTCGATTCGCGCGCATTCTCCGTCATGGCTCTGGTCCTGCATGAGCTGGCGACGAATGCGGCCAAATACGGGGCGCTGGCGCAGACCGGAGGAGAACTGCATGTCCGCTGGGAAATCAACGAGAACGGCGACTGCGAAATGCAGTGGCGCGAAATTCTCCCCGCCAAACTCCTGACACCGTCGCGCGCGGGGTTCGGCACCGCGCTCATCAGCCGCAGCATTCCTTATGATTTGGGTGGACGCAGCACGATGCGATACCTGCCGGACGGGCTGGAGACGGAAATTCTCCTGCCCGCGCGCCACGTTTCAGCAATGATGACGGCCTCCGACGCGAAAACCGAAGACGAAACCGCGCCGCAGACCAGACGTTACGACCGGGAGGAACCCTTGAAAATATTGCTTGTCGAAGACCAGATGCTGATCGCCATGGATGTCGAGAACATGCTGGAGGACAACGGCATCAAAATGATCGAAACGGCAACCTCATCGGCCATGGCCATTGAAAAGCTGAAAAGCTACCTGCCGGATGTGGCCATCCTCGACATCAATCTCGGTTCCGACACCTCCATCCCCGTCGCCCGGGAGCTTCACCGCCGCGGCGTCCCCTTCCTCTTCGCCACCGGTTATGCCGATGGCAGCATGGTGCCGGATGAATTCGGCAACGTGCCGGTTATCAGGAAGCCCTATGATGAGGATGCACTGATGGCGGGGATTGGGTTGCTGGTGGGCGATACGGAGCGGGTGTGACAAGCCCTTGGGTTTGCAGGCAGGGTGCGCTACGTCTCCCCGTCATGCCGGACTTGATCCGGTATCCAGCCACGGCGCGTCTGCGCCGTGAGAGACGAGTCTTTCGCGATCAAAGACTTGATCGCGCTGGACCCCGGATCTAGTCCGGGGTGACGACGTGCGGATGATGAGGCTCAGCCAACCCCACCCTCACTGAAATCTCGTGAAACCCCGCTTTTTCGCGTCTTCGGGCGATATCGCGTTGCCGATTTTAAACCGGAACGCCGTCACCGCGTAGTTTTCCAGATCGACGTCACACTGGAACGACACATCATACCAGGTTCCACCAACGTTGAATGCACCACCAGTCGCGTCGATCGAACTTCCGGAAATCTTACGGCCGGTATCCGATGTCGGTATCATGCCTCTGGCAGCAAAACCCGCATTTTGAATTTGGGCCAGAGCTTCCGTGCTGCAAAGATTAACAATACGGCGGCGGGGCGGCAGATCACCGAACATCTGACGTCTCTGGGCGGGGGAAAGCAGCGACGAAGAAAGCAGACTTTTGGCAGCAGGAAGTTTAGCGGGCTTTTCTTCCGCCACGTCAGCTGGCTTTCCCTCTGTGAGCTTCGCTTGCGGCACGGGTGCTTGATCCGGCTCAGCCACTTGCCTGACGGGCGAAACCGCAATTTCCCCCTGATCGGCGGAGGCCTGAAGATCGCTATTGGCGGCAGCGGGCGCGGGCTTCTCCTCTGCCGTTTTTTCCGGCTGGCTTTCCGGTTGCTCGGAGGGCTCGGTCTTTTCCGCTTCTTCCGCCTTTCCGGGCTTGTCTTCGGGGTTCGACTGCGCCTCTTCCGGCCTCATGGCGATGGCCGGCAACGTCGCCTGAGGCTGCGGCAAAGGCTTTGCTTCCTCGGCCGGCGGCGCTGGCGGTGGTGGCGGAGGCTGCGGCTTCTCCTCCTGCTTTGCCTCTTCCGCACCGGGCGGTTTGCCTTCCTCTGCCTTCTTCTCCTCAGGCGGCGGCACCAGATCGACGCTGATGCTTTCCGGCTCCTGCGGTTCGGCTATCCGTTCCGGCAGTTCGAAAAGGAAGATCGCGACAACGGCAAGATGCAGCAGCACGGAGACGGGCACAGCCCAACCTCTCCACCGCCATTTTTCTGCCGAAACCTGTTCCATCTCATCGAACCTGAGCATTGCCTGTCGAAGCGGAACCGCCGTCACATCAGGACAATGCGTAAAAACAAAGGGATAAAGCATCTGGCTTTTCAGAGAAAAACGGAGCGCTTTATTTTCACACATAAGGCTTGTCGCAGAGTTCGCCAGTGCGGGAAACAAAAAACCCGGCCAGCGCAAACTGACCGGGTTCAATTTTAAAGGAAACAAACAGCTTAGCTGTCGAGGAAGCTGCGCAGCTTTCTGGAGCGGCTCGGATGCTTCAGCTTGCGCAGCGCCTTCGCTTCGATCTGACGAATACGTTCGCGCGTGACCGAGAACTGCTGGCCGACTTCTTCCAGCGTATGGTCGGTGTTCATGCCGATGCCGAAACGCATGCGCAGAACACGTTCTTCACGCGGCGTCAGCGACGCCAATACGCGGGTCGTCGTCTCACGCAGGTTCGCCTGAATGGCGGCATCGATCGGCAGCAGCGCGTTCTTGTCTTCGATGAAGTCACCGAGATGCGAATCCTCTTCGTCACCCACGGGAGTTTCGAGCGAGATCGGCTCCTTGGCGATCTTCAGAACCTTGCGCACCTTTTCAAGCGGCATGGCCAGCTTTTCGGCCAGCTCTTCCGGGGTCGGCTCACGGCCGATCTCGTGCAGCATCTGGCGCGAGGTGCGAACGATCTTGTTGATCGTTTCGATCATATGCACCGGAATACGGATCGTGCGGGCCTGGTCGGCGATCGAACGGGTGATCGCCTGCCTGATCCACCAGGTCGCATAGGTCGAGAACTTGTAACCACGGCGGTATTCGAACTTGTCGACCGCCTTCATCAGGCCAATATTGCCTTCCTGAATAAGATCGAGGAACTGCAGGCCACGGTTGGTGTATTTTTTCGCAATCGAGATCACGAGACGCAGGTTGGCCTCAACCATCTCCTTCTTGGCGATACGCGCTTCGCGCTCACCCTTCTGCACCATCGAGACGATGCGGCGGAATTCGGCGATGGAAATGCCGGTTTCCGTGGAGAGGTTCTGGATTTCCTGACGGATTTCGCGGATCGTGTTGCTTTCCTCGCGGGCGAATTCCTTCCAGCCGCGGGCGGCCAGATTGGCAATCGACTTCATCCAGTTCGGATCGAGTTCCGCACCGTGATACTGCTCGAGGAAGCTGTCGCGCTTGACGCCATAGGATTCGGCAAGGCGCAGCAGACGGCCTTCGTTCTGCATCAGACGTTTGGAAATGTCGTAAAGCTGCTCGACAAGACTGTCGATACGGTTCTGGTTCAGCGACAGCGACTTGACGGCCGTGATCAGCTGATCCTTCAGTTCCTTGTAACGACGCTCCTGACCGGAAGACAGGGTACCTGTGCAGGCAAGGCGCGCCTCAACCTGCTGGTCCTGAAGCTTGCGAAGCTTCTTGTAGGTGTCAGCGATGGTGTCGAGCGTTTCCATGACCTGCGGGCGCAGTTCGGCTTCCATCGCGGCAAGCGAAAGATTGGACTCGTCGTCGTCCTCTTCTTCCTCTTCCGGCGGCAGGCCATCGCCGCCCACGTCAGTCACATCCTCGTCGCCGGTCGGCGCGCGAAGCTTGCGGGTCTTTTCCTTCTCTTCAGCGGCCTTGCGGTCCGCCTCGATCTTTTCCGGGCTCTGGAACTGCGGCGCCGCCTTGGCTTCCGGGCCGGAATAGGTGGTTTCGAGATCGATGATCTCGCGCAGCAGCGTCGTGCCTTCGTTGAGTTCGTCGCGCCAGATGATCAGCGCCTGGAATGTCAGCGGGCTTTCGCACAGGCCCGAAATCATAGTTTCGCGGCCGGCCTCGATACGCTTGGCGATGGCGATTTCGCCCTCGCGCGACAGAAGCTCGACGGAACCCATTTCGCGCAGATACATGCGTACCGGGTCGTCGGTACGGTCGGTCGGTTCTTTCTTCTTTGCGGTCGCAAGTGCGGTGCCGCCGGAAGGGGCCAGTTCACCACCTTCGGAATCGTCGCTGTCGGAATCGCTGTCGTCGTCGCTCGCGGTCGCCTCTTCGGCATCCTCGTCCTCGATCACGTTGATGCCCATATCGGACAGCATCGCCATCGTGTCTTCGATCTGTTCGGAAGTCACCTCTTCGGACGGCAGGACGGAATTCAGCTCGTCCATCGTCACATAGCCGCGCTTCTTGGCGGCCTTGATCATTTTCTTGACCGCGTCATCCGAAAGATCGAGAAGCGGACCGTCCGTCGCACCGTCGCGTTCGTTTTCTGCTTCTTCGTTTTCTTTGACTTTGGTTGCCATCTATCTCGTCGCTTTCCCTGACGCTAACACCTGTTCCGCCGCATCGCCGTCCGCCCCTTGAGCATCCGGCGCATTGCCGCGAATCACTGTCAGACACCTAACGGAGTGATCTTTAATTGCCGATTAACCACGGCAGCCTCAGGCAGAATGCAAAGACAGTGCACCCGGAAATGCTTGCTCATGCAATTTCTATCCGCCAAGGCTCATTCCACCTTACTTTTCCTGAAATGGTGATTCCCGCTATTTCCCGTCGCGTCAAGCCTTTAGGGGCGAGACAGCCAAGGAAATTCGTAAAAAAGGCCGCATTTTGCGGGTTATCACCAGACTACCCCCTATTTAGGACGCCTGCCGCAAAAGGCAACCCCACACGCCTTTCAATTATTCCCGACCGCCCCTACCCATGGCCGAAGGCAGGCCCCTTCACCCGCCCGGACATGACCCCGAAACCGTCGATAATCGCCTCCTGATTTTCCATGCGGCCGATTTCAAGCTGCACTTCGGCCAGCGCCCGCACCAGAAGTGTGCCGCGCTCGTCATCCGTCGCCTCGGCGATTTCCCGTTCCAGCTCCCGTTTTTGCCAGAGCAGGGATTTCGTCCTCTTATGCAGCGAAAGCGCCTGCACATATCCTTCCCGCGCATCCTCCATTGCCGCCTGTTCGGTGGCCGTCCACAGCCGGGCATTGCGCACCTGCTGGTCCATGGTCTTCAGCAGCACTTCGAAACCCTGCTGCGACAGGCGTTCGATCAGGCCAGCCCGTGATATGTCGGCAGCACTTTCCGCCGCAAAGGTCAGCACCGTCGACCACAGCCGTTGCAGATCGCGGTTCTCGTAATCAATGGCGGCGATCTCGTCATATTCCTCGAGCAGAAGTTCGGGATGATTGACGATGGTAATGGCAAGGACGCTTTCCCTCAGCGACGGTTTTGTCTGGTGTCCCTTGACCAGACCGGATTGCGCCAGCCGGTCAGAAATGCTGCTGGCCGGTGTGCCCATGGCCCCGCCTCTTCCAGAAGCGTTTCGCTGGAAACCGCGCCCGCCTCCCTGGCCGCCGTCCCGTCGAAAATTCCCGCCCTGCGCCCCAGACGGTTGAAAACGCGGCTGGAAGAAGCCATTCAACCTGTCGCGCATATCCTGCTGGTAAAAACGCCGCACCGCCTCGTCACCGATGACGGCAACGATCTGTCGCAGGCGGCTTTCAAGCTGGGCGCGCTTTTCCGGCGTGTCGAAGGTGACACCGGCGGTCTCCCGGCTCCAGATCATCGCGGCGAGCGGCTTTGCTTCCGAAAGCACCCGGTCAAACGGCGCGCGCCCCTCCAGCCGCACGAGATCGTCCGGGTCCTTGCCGTCAGGCAGAAGCGCGAAGCTCACCGAACGGTCCGGCTTGATATGCGGCAGGGCCAGATCCGCCGCGCGATTGGCGGCGCGAATGCCCGCACCATCGCCATCAAAGCAGAGGATCGGCTGCGGTGACATCTTCCAGAGGAGATCGAGCTGGCTTTCCGTCAGCGCCGTGCCGAGCGGCGCGACAGCATTTTCGACACCGGCCTGATAGAGCGCGATGACATCCATATAACCTTCAACGGCGATCACCGAACCGCCGGCCGCCTGCGAGGCACGCCGGGCACGGGCGAAATTGTAGAGAACATTGCCCTTGTGAAAAAGTTCGGTCTCGTTGGAATTCAGATATTTCGCCACCGCATCCGCCGCCATGGCGCGGCCGCCAAAGGCGATCACCTTTTCGCGTGACGACAGGATCGGGAACATGATGCGGTCGCGGAAGCGGTCGTAGGAGACGGGCACATTTTCATGCACCACCAGCCCGCAGGCTTCCATCTGTTCCCGCGACACGCCTTTGCTTGCCAGATGCTCTTTCAGCGCATTGCGGCTATCAGGCGCAAAACCGAGCCGGAAGGTCTCGATGGTGCGCCCGGTCAGCCCACGATCACGCAGATAGGCCCGCGCCCGCGCGCCCAGCGCCGTCTGCAGCTGGTCCTGAAAGAACAGCGTCGCCATTTCCATGACGTCCTGAAGCGAGGTGCGCTCACGCTCACGCTTTTCCGCCTGCGGATCGGGCTGCGGCATCGCGATGCCTGCCATGTCGGCGACCTGCTGCACAGCCTCTGGAAAACTCAGTCCTTCGAGTTCCGTCAGAAACCGGAAATGATCGCCGGAAACACCGCAGCCAAAGCAATGATAGCGCCCCTTGCGGTCCTCACAATGGAAACTGGGACTTTTCTCGCCGTGGAACGGGCAGCAGGCCCAATAATCACCGCGTGACGTATTCGTCTTCTTCTTGTCCCAGGACACACGTCGGCCAATCACATCGGAGATGTGCACGCGGTCGCGTATCTCATCGAGAAAAGAATTGGAAAAGCGCATGGGTTACCCGTTTGAGGCCAGTCTTTCATATAAGCGCAGAACGGCCGCAATACAAAATGGATAGGTAAAGAATACCCACTATTCACAGGCGGCGTTGACATTAATGTATATACAGACGAATATACGCGAGCCGCACATGAGTGCCTTTGAACTGGAATCGGTTTCAGGCGGCTCATGGACATTGTGACGAGAGATTTCATTTCCTTTGAATGGGATGAAAACAAGCGGCTGATTAACATTCAGAAGCACGGTATCGACTTTCCGAGGGCGGCAAGAGCGCTTTCGCAACCGCATCTGGAAAGTCGCTCCGATCAAAACGGAGAGAGTCGCATTCTGGCGATATGCCCGGAAACAGACGATCTGATCGCAATTATCTATACGATGCGGGGAGATATCTGCCGGATCATATCAGCGCGGGCGACGAGGAAAAATGAGCGAAGAACGTATCGTCAGATATTCTCTGGATGAGATCCGGGAAAAGATCGCCAAGGGCGAAGATCGAACCGACTGGGCGCGTGTCGATGCCATGACCGACGAGGATATCGAACGCGCCACACGCGACGATCCGGACTGGGCAGGCTTCGACGATATCGACTGGTCGAAGGCTGAAGTCGTTTTTCCGACAGCCAAACAATCCATTTCCATCCGCGTTGATCAGGATGTGGTGGACTTCTTCAAGTCCACCGGAAAAGGCTATCAGACACGCATGAATGCGGTCCTGCGCCATTATGTGCATGAGCAGAAAAAACGGCAGGGCTGAAGGCAGCAAATCGCCATCGCGCCTGCTTCCGGCAAATTTGTGGCAGTGCACCATCACCAAAAATTATGTTTTTGTAATTTGAGCCGCCCGCTGCGGCAATGTAAAAACATACCTGAAGGCAGTGCTTGATCTCCGCATAAATCTGCCGACGCCCGCAGGCACGTCCCCCGAAAAAAGCCTGTGAAGGACCGCATTTTGATCCGCCGGAATGCGCTTTCGTCGGCAGAAAAAAGGCAGGGTAGCCATGGCTACCCTGCCTTTACTTTTCTCAACATGCGGAAGCATCCGTTTGCAGTCCTTCGGTGCCAGACTAGCAATGCTCCGTCCTATGCCGCGACATGAAATCGGATGATGGCGCCATTCCATTCGGGACGATCCCAGTCCAACTCGGACATGCTGTTTTCAACCGCACTTTTGCGGATCGCACCTTGCCAGAATCTCAGTGCAGCAACGTTCTTTCTGGCGACAGCGACCTCCCAGGCTCCCGGATGCTGTTGAAAAAGTCTTTGCGCCGCAATCAGCCCAAATCCCTGACCACGATACTTACGCACGATGAAGAACTCGGCGACGGAATAGTCGGTAGGCAACGTCGAATGGCTCGCGTCATTTATGAGTGCAAAGCCAACAGGTCTTTCATCTGCCTTTAACAAGAAGGCCGACCAGTGAGGACGATCGAAATAAGCATCGAGTGGATAGTCGGGAAATCGGCCATTTTGCTCAAGTTCCCCACGCGGCGTCCCCGCCCAGAACTGGGAAAAATCATGCGTATATAACTGCATCAGGTTTTGGAAAACGGATGCATCGGCTGGCGATGCTACATCGAGGCTGAAATTCAAAAAAGTGCTCCGTTATTGATGTCCTGCGCCGAGGAGGCCTTACGGGATGTGACAGGCAGAAGGCGCTATCGCGATGCCCCTTTGACGCGTCCGGACCGGGTTCTACGCGGCCCTTGATACCTGCGCATGACAGCATTTGATCTGCCGCGATATATCGTCGTCAGCACAAAAAAGGCGGGGCACCTGTGGCTGCCCCGCCTTTAATTCTTCTGAATGGCAAAAGCCCGCTTCAGCAAATCCTTACTTCAACAGATCCTTGACGACGCCGGAGGCCTTCGCGAAGTCGATCTGGCCGGGATAGCGTTCCTTCAGCGCATTCATGCATTTGCCCATGTCACGCAGGCCGGACGCGCCGGTCTCGCTGATGACGGCCTGGCACAGTTCGCGTACCTTCTCTGCCGGAATCTCTTCCGGCATGAATTCCTTGATGATGACGATTTCCTCGCGTTCCTGAGCGGCAAGCTCGGGCCGGCCGGCGCCGTCATAGATGCTGGCGGACTCTTCCCGCTGCTTCACCATCTTGGTCAGAATCTGCATGATATCCTCATCGCTGACGGGATCCTTGCCCACGCCGCGATTGGCAATGTCACGGTCCTTGATGGCCGTCTGGATGAGGCGCACGGTCGATGTGCGGCGCGCATCACGAGCCTTCAGCGATTCCTTCAAAGTATTTGCGAATACATCGCGCAGCATTTCTTTTTCTCCTTGGGAAAGCGCATTCCGCAGCTTCTTCATACGGAAACTTTCCACCTTATTTTTCGCAACGACATAAACGAGCAAACCCGCTCAAGCAAATCAAATGCATAAGCCCTTGAATGTACGAAGGTTTAATTCCGCGTAAATCTTGAGCCTGCGGTTGACCGCTTGGGCAGCTTTCGTTATTTTCCGGCACCTGCACGAGATTTTAACGAAGGGTCGGAACGCGAGTTTATCGCGCGCCCCTTTATGTCACGAAGCCTGCGACAAAAATGGCCCCTTACCCCCTGCCTTTCAAGAGGCGGGGTGCGAAGCGGCAGAAACGGAACGAGATGACCGAGACAGCGCCCTGGACTACCCGCAAACCGACCGCAATGCTTGTTCTTGCCGATGGCACGGTGATTGAAGGAACGGGTATCGGCGCAACCGGCAAGGTACAGGCCGAAGTCTGTTTCAACACGGCGCTGACGGGTTACGAAGAAATCCTCACCGATCCCTCCTATCTCGGCCAGATCGTCACCTTCACCTTCCCGCATATCGGCAATGTCGGCACAAACGAGGAAGACATTGAAGACCTGACCCCCGCCGCCCGCCGTGGCGCCGTCGGCGTCATCTTCAAGGCCGACATCACCGACCCGTCGAACTTCCGCGCCGTCAAGCATCTGGACGCCTGGCTGAAGGCCCGCGGCGTCATTGGCCTCTGCGGCATCGACACGCGCGCGCTGACGGCATGGATTCGCGAAAACGGCGCGCCGAACGCGGTGATCGCCCATGACCCGAACGGCGTCTTCGACATCGAGGCGCTGAAGGCGGAAGCAAAGGCATGGAGCGGCCTTGTCGGCCTCGACCTCGCCATCGAAGCCACCTCCGGTCAGTCCTCCACCTGGACGGAAACGCCGTGGGTCTGGAACAAGGGCTACGGCACGCTCGGCGAAGCCGATGCGAAATATCACGTCGTCTGCGTGGATTTTGGCGTCAAGCGCAACATCCTGCGCCTCTTCGCCGGTCTCGATTGCAAGGTAACTGTGGTTCCGGCCCAGACTTCGGCCGAAGACATTTTGGCGCTAAAGCCGGATGGCGTGTTCCTCTCCAACGGCCCCGGAGACCCGGCCGCGACAGGCGAATATGCCGTGCCCGTCATCCAGAACCTCATCAAGAGCGAACTGCCGATCTTCGGCATCTGCCTTGGTCACCAGATGCTCGGCCTCGCCGTCGGCGCAAAGACCGAAAAGATGCATCAGGGCCATCACGGCGCGAACCACCCGGTCAAGGACTTCACCACCGGCAAGGTTGAAATCGTCTCCATGAACCACGGCTTTGCAGTCGACACCAAGTCGCTGCCGGATGGCGTCGAAGAAACCCACATCTCGCTGTTCGATGGCACCAATTGTGGCCTGCGCATCATCGGCAAGCCGGTCTTCTCCGTCCAGCATCACCCGGAAGCATCGCCCGGCCCGCAGGACAGCCACTACCTCTTCCGCCGCTTCGTCAACCTGCTGCGCGAGAGACAGGGCGAAGCAGCGCTCGCCGAGCGCTGATAGGCCGTCCCCATACTCCACGTCATCCTCAGGCTTGACCAGAGGATCCATCGAGACCGGGATGACCAGAGTTACATGTAAGAATCATCACGGCCCGCTATCAGCGGGCCGTTCGCATTTCACGCTTCACCAGAATGACGAAACGCACGGTCAGGAGAACGGCTGCCGTCGAAAGGCCGATCACGAAACCGAACCAGACGCCCCGCCCGCCAAAGCCGAGCGGAAAGGCCATGGTCCAGGCAAGCGCCAGCCCGATCGGCCAATAGGAAATCAGCGCCAGCATCGCCGGAATGCGCGCATCCTTCAATCCGCGCAGCAAGCCCGCGGTGACGGCCTGAATGCCATCGACCAGCTGGAAGATGCCGGCAATCACCACCAGGCTGCTGGCATAGGCAAGCACTTCCGCCGCTTCCGGCAGTTTCGCATCAAGGAACCATTTCGCCAGGAATTCCGGAACCGCCGCAAACAGGATGCCGCCGCAAACTGCAATGCCGCACGCAATCGCATAGACCATGATGGAAGCGCGAACGAGGTTTTTGAAATCGCCCTGGCCGCGCGCTATTCCCACCCGAACGGTTGCGGCCTGCGCCAGACCAAGCGGGATCATGAAGGCGATGGACGCAAGCTGCAGGGCAATGCCGTGCGCCGCCAGCTGCACGGTGCCGATCTGTCCCATCAGAATGGAAGCGGCGGCAAACAGCGTCACTTCGGCAAGGATGGTGATGCCG
The DNA here is from genome assembly GCA_025560025.1 of Agrobacterium tumefaciens. NCBI lineage: Bacteria > Pseudomonadati > Pseudomonadota > Alphaproteobacteria > Hyphomicrobiales > Rhizobiaceae > Agrobacterium > Agrobacterium tumefaciens. The sequence continues at coordinate 1,842,484 of CP048485.1, forward strand.
ATCGGCAGGCCGAGGCGCAGCACTTCGAACAGCGCATGCCAGTCCGGCCGCCAGAAGCGCACGAACAGCTCGTATTTTTTCGTTTCCTCACGCGTCTGCACGTAAGCGACAATGAAGATGAAGCTGAAGGCATTGACGATGACGGCAACGACGGCAGCACCATTCATGCCCATTGCCGGCAATCCGAAATGGCCGAACACCAGCGCATAGGCGAGCACGCCATTCATCAACAGCATGATGATGGTGACATAAAGAATGATGCCCGCACGGCCGATGGCACTGACAAGTCCGCGCAGCACATAGAAAAGCAGCGCCGGCAGAAGGCCGAATTTGGCGATGGCGAGATAGTGGCCGGTCAGCGCTGCGACATCAGGGTTCTGCCCGAGATAGATCAGGATGCGCTCGGCATTGAAGAATATCGGCAAAGCGAGCACCCAGTAGGCGATCGCCACCCACATGCCCATGCGCAGCGAGCGGCGGGCCGCCGTCGCATCCCCCTGTCCGTAGGCCTGCGCCACCATCGGCACCACGGCCACGGAAAATCCCGAGCCGAAAATGAAAACGACGAAGAAGAACTGCCCGGCCAGCACCATGGCCGCGAGCTTTTCGGCACCCAGCTGGCCGACGATGACCATGTCAGTGGTATGGATGCCAAGCTGCGCGAGCTGCGCACCGATAAGCGGAATTCCCAGCGCAAGCGTAGCCCTGAAATGCGAAAGCCACGACCCCGATCCGGTGGGAACGGTTTCTGCAACAACCGACGAAGACATTGTAATTCACCTGAATTTTGGCCGTTGCCCGCGAATTGCGCAACGGCAGCAGGTCGATGAATAAAATATTCCCCTCCTGCACGCAACCTTTGCGGATCAATGATCAAAATTTACGCAAATGGCCGTCCTAGGTGCGACATCCGTTCAAGATCGGCCGAAACGGCATGACATAAAACAAATTTAGCCGAATTTTACCATTTCACTTTACCCATTAGAACATCGCGAAGTTCTTTAAAATCATAAGCTGCATGACGCAGAATATTCCCGCCATTGAGGCATGTCTTTCCCATCATTATCCAAGATGAACCGAACGGGCATCTGGTTCCAAGGACGTGTAGCTTGCCAAAAAAAACCAATCTCATGACGCGCATTCTGTTTGCGGCGTCATCGCTTGTCGTCGCCGCCTTTGCAGGCTTTTCTTTCTACATCGATAGCCTCCAGCATCGGGTGACGACGGAAGCCGTGGCGGAAAACATTGATTCTTCCGGCAAACAGGCCGCCCAGAGCATCGCCAACTGGCTGAACGGCCGCATCATGCTGACCGACACGGTGGCGAAAACGCTTGCCAAGCTTTCCGATGACGACGCCAAGGTGCAGTTCCTGCAGAACGATGTTCTGACGGCACAATTCATGTCCACCTATTTCGGCAATGCCGAAACCGGCAGCTTCACGACCTTCCCGAAATTGCCGCTGCCGGAAGGTTATGACCCGCGCAAGCGCCCCTGGTATCTGGATGCCGTCAAGGCCGGCAAGCCTGTGCTGACCGAACCCTATAGCGATGCCTCGACCGGCGGCCTCATCATCACCGCCGCCATTCCCGTTTCCATCGACGGCAAGCTTGCCGGCGTTACCGGCAGCGACTTCTCGCTGGAATCGCTGGTCAACATGATCAAATCGGTCGATGCCGGCACGGATGGATATGCATTCCTCGTCAGCAAGGAGGGCAAGATCCTTATTCACCCCGATCCGAAATTTGTCGACAAGCCGATTACCGATCTCTTCAAGGTCGACACACCGGCGATTTCCTCGGCAATTTCGCAGACGGAGATCGACGGCAAGGGCAAGATCACCAGCTTCATCCCGGTCGCCGGCCTGCCTTCGGTCGACTGGTATCTCGGTTTCGTGGTCGATTCCGATGTCGCCTACAGCGCAATCGGCCAGTTCCGTCTGGCGGCAACCATAGCCACCATTCTCGCTGCCGCCATCATGATCGGCCTGCTTGCCACCGTGCTCAGCCGTTTCATCGTTCGCCCGGTCACGCAGATGACCGCCGCAATGGAAGGCCTTGCGGCCGGCAATCTCAACGTCACCATTCCGGGCCAGGAACGCACCGACCAGATCGGCTCAATGGCCGCGGCAGTCGCCGTATTCAGATCGAACGCCACGGAGCGTCTGCGCCTCGAAGGTGACGCCGAGCAGAACCGCACGCTTTCCGAACAGGAACGCAACGACCGCGAAAGACTGGCGGCTAAAGACGCGGCAGACATCCAGTTCGCGGTCGATTCGCTCGCCAAGGGGCTGGCACATCTTTCGAACGGCGATCTCAACTACCGCATCGACACGCCTTTCGTGACCCGCATCGACCGGCTGCGCGATGATTTCAACAATTCCGTCGCCAAGCTCAATGTTGCCTTGAGCACCGTTGGCCAGAATGCGCGGGCAATCGACGCCGGTGCGGGAGAAATCCGCCAGTCCGCCGACGATCTGGCGCGGCGCACCGAGCAACAGGCAGCCTCCGTGGAAGAGACTGCAGCGGCACTCGAGGAAATCACCACGACGGTCAAGGATTCCGCCCGCCGTGCCGAAGAAGTCGGTCGTCTCGTTGACCGCGCGCGCAACAATGCCGAACAATCCGGCATCATCGTTGAAGACGCCGTTCGCGCCATGGAAGGCATCGAAAAATCATCCTCCGAGATCAGCAACATCATCGGCGTGATCGACGAAATCGCCTTCCAGACCAACCTTCTGGCGCTGAATGCCGGTGTGGAAGCCGCCCGCGCCGGCGAGGCTGGCAAGGGTTTTGCCGTCGTCGCCCAGGAAGTGCGCGAACTCGCCCAGCGCTCCGCCAATGCGGCCAAGGAGATCAAGACGCTGATCAACGCCTCGACGTCGCAGGTGCAGTCCGGTGTCGATCTCGTCGGCAATGCGGGCAAGGCGCTGGAAACCATCGTCCGCGAAGTGCAGGAGATCAACCGCCATATCGACGCCATCGTGACCTCATCGCGCGAACAGTCCACCGGCCTTCAGGAAATCAACACCGCCATCAACACCATCGATCAGGGCACGCAGCAGAATGCCGCCATGGTCGAGGAACAGACGGCGGCAAGCCATGGGCTGGCCTCGGAAGCAGCAGCGCTGAACGATCTGCTCGCGCAGTTCCAGCTCGCCACGGCAACGCGGCGGCAGGCGGAATATGGGCGCGCTGCGTGAGGTGAGAATAGCTCACAGGCGAGACCTACAGACTCCGTCACCCCGGACTTGATCCGGGGTCCACGATCAAGTCCTTGATCGCAAAAGGCTCTCCTCACGGCGCAGACGCGCCGTGGCTGGATGCCGGATCAAGTCCGGCATGACGAAGAGAGGTTTCCGCACTTTTCCGCAATATGATGGCCGGAGCGATCCGGCCATTTTTCTTGCCCATCCCGCCAATAGCCTGTTCCCGCCACCGGCACGATCCGATAGAGCTTGATCGATCATGATTTGCGGAGGGATCCATGCTGGAACTGATTTGGCGCGGCATTGCCATGGGCATTGGCGGCACCGTGTTTATGGATATATGGGCGATCGTGCTACACCGGTTTTTCGGTCAGTCCGCCCCGAACTGGGCACCGGTCGGCCGCTGGTTCTGGCATGTGCCGAAGGGCACGATATTTCACGACAGCATCGCCACGGCCGCACCCTACGAACACGAACTGGCACTTGGCTGGATTTCACACTATGCCGTCGGCATTCTCTACGGCGTGGTTCTCGCCCTGATCGTGCCGGCATCGTGGTTTTCCGAGCCGTCCTTCGTCCAGCCATGGATCGTCGGTATCGTCACGGTCGGCGCGGGCTGGTTCCTGCTGCAGCCGGGCCTTGGCATCGGCTGGGCAGCATCGAAGACGCCCAATCCCACCAAGGTTCGTGTCCTCAACCTCGTTGCCCACACGGTCTTTGCGCTCGGCATGTATGCCGTGGCGCTTTTACTGCGTTGAATAAAAAAGGGGGCTGAAAAGCCCCCTCTTACGTCTGCTCAGATATTCGCCGAGAAGGTGTCGCAATCCTCGACACGGCCGCTCTGGAAACCGCGCTTGAACCATTCCATGCGCTGCGCGGAGGTGCCGTGGTTGAAACTATCCGGCACCACATAGCCTTGAGTCTGCTTTTGCAGGGTGTCGTCGCCGATCTGGTGGGCGGCATTGAGCGCTTCCTCGAGGTCGCCGGTTTCGAGAATGCCCTTCTGCTCGGTGAACTTGCCCCAGATGCCGGCATAACAATCCGCCTGAAGCTCCACACGCACGGACATCTTGTTGGCATCCACCTGGCTCATCGACTGGCGGCGGCGGTTGAACTCCGGCAGGACGCCGGTCAGGTTCTGGATGTGGTGGCCCACCTCATGCGCAATCACGTAAGCCTGAGCGAAATCGCCGGCTGCGCCAAAACGCTGGTCCAATTCCTTGAAGAAGCTGGTGTCGAGATAGACCTTGCGGTCTCCCGGGCAATAGAACGGGCCGCTGGCGGCCGAAGCATAACCGCAGGCCGACGATACCTGGCCCGAAAACAACACCAGCGTCGGTTTCTGATAGGTTTCGCCAGCGGACTGGAAAATGCCGCTCCAAGTATCTTCGGTCTCGGCCAGAACAGTGCGCACGAAAGCCGTCGTTTCGTCTGACGACTGACCCTGCGGACGGGTGCCGGACTGCTGGGTGCCGGATTGCTGCGAGGTGCCGCCATCCAATGAAATATCGCCGCCGGAAAGCAGCGTCAGCGGGTTGATGCCGAGCACCCAGCTGATCAGGAGAATGACCAGAATACCGCCGATGCCAATACCGCCACCGCGACGCCCGATCGGCACACGCATCCCGCCACGGGAAAAAGGATCGTTACCCGAAGGCCCCGATCCCGCTGACATGCCGCGCCGGTCCTCGATATTGTCCGACTGGCGACGCCCTCTCCATTCCATGCTCTTCTCCCGGCGTATATCGCCTCAACAAGCTGCCTTATAACGGCACTATAATACATCTTGTTCCGGAAGAAAGCAGAGGCGGCAAATGGAGTCTCTCATACGGTTCTGCGTCTCTTCCTCAACACTGTCAGAAACAGGAAGGCGAAGACGAGTGCGACGGCGGAAAGAGCCGCAAGACCGGCTTTCCCGTCGAACGCAACCTCATGCATGATGCGTCCGGGAACGAAGGTGAAGCCGCCGGCAATCACGATACCACCGAGATAAACGCTCTGCATGATGCGCATATGGCGTGCGATATCGCCACGGCGCGCGAAATAGACCGATTGCAGGCAGCCATATATGGTGAAAATGGAAAGCAGGTGGATCGGGCTAAAACCGTAAAAAATCCGCAATTCATGAATGAAGAAGGTCGAAACGGACGTTACGATCATCAGCGCCACCCAGACCTTGCCCAGCAGCCGGTGAACGGCGGTGCCCTTGGGGCGAAGAAAAACAAAGGCCCCGAGAAACGCTGCGGGCACAACGGTCAGGACATGGAATTGCACGGCAAGCGGTGCATCTAACAAAGGCTGGAGTGACATGGGTTTACTGTTCTGGCCTGGTTGAAATCACCGGCAATTTCGGCAAAACATGCGCGAAAGAAAAATCGATTGGCGTCAATCGCAGGAAAACTTCGTGGATCACCCGTATCTGCAATCCACGCTTCGTGAAATGCACGCCGTCCTGCAATCCCGCAGGCTGTGGCTGACATTTCTTGCCATATTGGCGATCTTCATTCTGACCGGACCTTTCGGGACCAGCGAAACCATGAGCTTCGCCGACCGGCTGCTTTACTGGACGATCGTTCAAACCGGCGCCTGGGCAATCGCCATAGCCTTTTCCATCATCGCCAATGCCGTCCTCGCGGGGAGTATCGAGAGTATGCTGACGCGAATGATGATCGGCTCGCTGCTCTCATCCCTGCCGATCGGATTGTTGCTCGCCCTTACGAACCATGCCTTTTACGACGGGAACATCGGCTTCCTCCCCATAATGAGAGGCAGCCTCACCGCCTTGCCGCTCTGCGCGATCTTTTGCCTGCTGAGCTACCTCACTGCGCGTCAGGCTGTCGAAGCGGCAAAGGACATGGAGGAGGATGAAGACCGCGGCATAAAAAACACCGCACCGCTGCTGGAGCGGCTGTCGCCGCAAAAGCGTGGTGAATTGTTACGCCTTTCCGTGCAGGATCATTATACCGAAATCGTCACCACGCGCGGACGCCAGCTCGTTCTGTTACGCTTTGCCGATGCACTGCGGGAAATCGGCGATACGCAGGGCTTGCAGGTGCACCGTTCCCATTGGGTGGCCGATGCCGGTGTGGTCTCGCTGCTGAGAAAGACGGGACGTCTTTATGTAGTGATGCATGACGGTACGGAAATTCCCGTCAGCCGCTCTTACAGTGCAGCGGTACAGGCCCGTTTTGCCGCCCTTGTCCCTGCCCGTTAAGAGTTTCTGTCGATTCCGGAATTTATGGGGTTCCGTTCTCAAAAACATTTGCCTATAAGCCGCTTCTAGCCTGAAAACATTTGAATTGCGCTCCCCGGCCGGTGATCTTCCACCCTGGCCGGTGTTTTGCGCAACCAAAAAGCGGAACGAGAGAGCCATGCCGAAGCGCCAAGATATCAAGTCCATCCTCATCATCGGCGCGGGACCGATCGTCATCGGTCAGGCATGTGAATTCGACTATTCCGGCACACAGGCCTGCAAGGCGCTGAAGGAAGAGGGTTACCGGGTCATTCTGGTCAACTCCAACCCGGCGACGATCATGACCGATCCGGGCCTTGCCGACGCAACCTATGTCGAGCCGATCACGCCTGAAGTCGTGGCCAAGATCATCGCCAAGGAACGTCCGGACGCGCTGCTGCCGACCATGGGCGGCCAGACCGCGCTCAACACCGCGCTGTCTCTCAAGCGCATGGGCGTTCTCGACCGCTACAACGTGGAAATGATCGGTGCAAAGCCGGAAGCCATCGATATGGCTGAAGACCGCGCCCTCTTCCGCGAAGCCATGGCGCGCATCGGCCTCGAAACGCCGAAGTCCATGCTGGCCAACGCCACCGAGATCAAGGACGCAGACCGCAAGAAGCACGAAGCCGCCCGCACCGAGCTGAAGGGCAAGCTTTCCGGCCCCGATCTCGACAAGGCGCTGGACGATTTGGAAAACCAGTGGAACCTTGGCGAGACCGACCGCAAGCAGCGTTACATGGCCCATGCCATGGCCATTGCCGCCCAGGCCATCGACCATGTCGGCCTGCCGGCCATCATCCGTCCGTCCTTCACGCTTGGCGGCACCGGCGGCGGCATTGCCTATAACCGCTCGGAATTCTTCGACATCGTCTCCGGCGGCCTCGACGCGTCGCCGACCACCGAAGTGCTGGTCGAAGAGTCTGTTCTCGGCTGGAAGGAATATGAGATGGAAGTCGTCCGCGACAAGGCGGACAATTGCATCATCATCTGCTCCATCGAAAACATCGATCCGATGGGCGTCCACACGGGTGACTCGATCACCGTTGCACCGGCGCTGACGCTGACCGACAAGGAATACCAGATCATGCGCAACGCTTCGATTGCGGTGCTGCGCGAGATCGGCGTCGAAACCGGCGGCTCGAACGTGCAGTTCGCCGTCAACCCGAAGGACGGCCGCCTCGTCGTCATCGAAATGAACCCGCGCGTCTCGCGCTCGTCCGCCCTGGCATCGAAGGCGACCGGCTTCCCCATCGCCAAGATCGCCGCCAAGCTCGCCATCGGTTATACGCTCGACGAGCTGGAAAACGACATTACCGGCGGCGCGACGCCCGCTTCGTTCGAGCCTTCCATCGACTACGTCGTCACCAAGATCCCGCGTTTTGCCTTTGAGAAGTTCCCGGGCGCTTCGCCGATCCTCACCACCGCCATGAAGTCGGTCGGTGAAGTCATGGCCATCGGCCGCACCTTCGCGGAATCGCTGCAGAAGGCGCTGCGCGGCATGGAAACCGGCCTCACGGGTCTCGATGAAATCGAAATCCCGGGTTTTGAGGAAGGCGAAGGCTCCAAGAACGCCATCCGCGCCGCCATCGGCACGCCGACGCCGGACCGCCTGCGCATGGTCGCACAGGCGCTGCGCATGGGCATGACGGAAGAGGAAGTTCACGAGAACTCGAAGATCGATCCCTGGTTCATCGCCCAGTTCAAGGCCATCGTTGATACGGAAGCCCGCATCCGCGAGCACGGCCTGCCGCAGGATGCTGAGAACCTGCGCATGCTGAAGGCCATGGGCTTCTCCGACGCCCGCCTCGCCAGCCTGACATCCAAGCGCCCGAAGGAAGTGGCCGAACTGCGCAACAGCCTGAACGTCCGCCCGGTCTTCAAGCGCATCGACACCTGCGCGGCCGAATTCGCTTCGCCGACCGCTTACATGTATTCGACCTACGAAATCCCCTTCGTCGGCGCTGCCCGCTCGGAAGCGCAGGTTTCGGATCGCAAAAAGGTCGTCATCCTCGGCGGTGGCCCGAACCGTATCGGCCAGGGCATCGAGTTCGATTATTGCTGCTGCCACGCCGCCTTCGCGCTGAAGGATGCCGGCTTCGAAGCGATCATGATCAACTGCAACCCGGAAACGGTTTCCACCGACTACGACACCTCCGACCGCCTCTATTTCGAACCGCTGACGGCCGAAGACGTGATCGAGATCATGCGCGCCGAACAGGAAAAGGGCGAACTGGTTGGTGTCATCGTGCAGTTCGGCGGCCAGACCCCGCTGAAGCTCGCCGAAGCGCTGGAAAAGAACGGTATCCCGATCCTCGGCACCGCGCCTGACATGATCGACCTTGCCGAAGACCGCGACCGCTTCCAGAAGCTGCTGATGAAGCTGGACCTCGCCCAACCGAACAACGGCATTGCCTATTCGGTCGAGCAGGCCCGCCTCGTCGCCTCCGAAATCGGCTTCCCGCTGGTCGTTCGCCCGTCTTACGTTCTGGGTGGCCGCGCCATGCAGATCATCCATTCGGAAGGCCAGCTCCAGACCTATCTGCTCGACACGGTTCCGGGCCTGGTGCCCGAGGACATCAAGCAGCGCTACCCGAACGACAAGACCGGCCAGATCAACACCCTGCTCGGCAAGAACCCGCTGCTGTTCGACAGCTACCTGACCAACGCCGTCGAAGTGGACGTCGATGCGCTGTGCGATGGCGAAAACGTCTTCGTTTCCGGCATCATGGAACACATCGAAGAAGCCGGTATCCATTCGGGCGACTCGGCCTGCTCGCTGCCGTCGCGGTCGCTGAGCAAGGAAACGCTCGACGAGTTGGAACGCCAGACGACCGCGCTTGCCAAGGCGCTCAATGTCGGCGGCCTGATGAACGTTCAATACGCCATCAAGGACGGCACGATCTACGTTCTCGAAGTCAACCCGCGTGCCTCGCGCACCGTGCCTTTCGTGGCGAAGACCATCGGCGCGCCGATTGCCAAGATCGCCGCCCGCGTCATGGCCGGCGAGAAGCTGGAGCCGGCGATTGCCGCCTATGGCCAGAAGCCCGATCCGCGCAACCTGAAGCACATCGCCGTCAAGGAGGCGGTCTTCCCCTTCGCCCGCTTCCCCGGCGTCGACATTCTGCTTGGGCCGGAAATGCGCTCGACCGGCGAAGTCATCGGCCTCGACACGGATTTTGCGCTGGCCTTCGCCAAGAGCCAGCTCGGCGCCGGCGTCGACCTGCCGCGCTCCGGCACGGTCTTCGTCTCGGTACGTGACGACGACAAGGAAGGCGTTCTGCCGGCCATCCGCATTCTGGTGGAGAGCGGTTTCAAGGTGCTGGCAACCGGCGGCACCCAGCGTTTCCTTGCCGAGCAGGGCGTCAATGCTGAAAAGATCAACAAGGTGCAGGAAGGCCGCCCGCATATCGAAGACGCCATCCGCAACCGTCAGGTCCAGCTCGTCATCAACACGACAGACAGCAACAAGGCGATTTCGGACAGCAAGTCGCTGCGTCGCGCAACGCTGATGCAGAAGGTGCCCTACTACACGACGATGGCCGGTGCGGAAGCCGCAGCCCTCGCCATTCAGGCGCTGAAGGCCGGCAATCTGGAAGTGAAGCCGCTGCAGAACTATTTCCAATAAGGTCAGGCGCGGAAGCCCCAAAGGGTTTTCCGGCGCGGACATAACAAAACGCCGCGGGTCACCATGCCCGCGGCGTTTTGCTTTGGTCATCGAAGACTGGCAGGCCTCACGCGGCCAGTGCCTCGCGAACGCAATTGCGTCCTTCTGTCTTGGCCCGATAGAGCGCGCGGTCCGCCATTTCCGCCAAAGTCTGGAGATCACACCCCATTTCACCGGTGGTCGCAACGCCGATACTGATCGTCACGCCGACACGCAAACCGCCGCAATCGACCTCCGTTACTGAAACCGCATCGCGAATGCGTTCGCCGATCGTGCAGGCCTTGTGGACGCCGGCGCCCGGCAGGAAGATGATGAATTCCTCGCCGCCATAACGCGCCAGGACATCGCCGCCACGGATGCTGCCGCCGATGCGCTTCGCCACTTCCTGAAGAACGCTGTCGCCGACGGCATGTCCGAAGCGGTCGTTGATCGACTTGAAGTGATCGATATCGAGCAGCATGGCCGCATCGGCGGGATCGGGCACAGCCGGCATTGTCTGGAAAAAGAAGCGCCGGTTCTTCACCCCTGTCAGTGGATCGGTATGCGCGAGAACCAGCAATTTCCGCTCGGACCGTTCGGCCACCAGCACCATTACGAACAGGGCAATGGCAAAGTTCAGCGTGATGATGAAGAAAAACGCATTGACCAGGTCGATGGTGGCGTATTGGGGGAAAAGCACGCTCTTCACCACCGAAAGCGAAATCAGGCCGGAAAAGCCGGAAATTGCGCCGAGCGCCAGACGGGACAGAAGCGGTTCCCTGCGCCACCGGGCAAAAAGCCCGCCTGACCCTGCAAGATAGGCCAGAGCTGCGCAGCCGTTGAACAACGCCGCGCGATAAACATTATTGTCCGCCACCTGCTGCGCGAGAACAATCGCCAGCAGGGCGATGAGACAGACCGCCACTATGGTCCGCTTGCTGGCAGAGCGTCCGTCGCTCAGGATTTTCAGGCCGAGCCAGATCAGCGCATAACCCACAATACCGAAGACGATACTGCCCAACTGCCACAGGACCGGCGACATGATGCCCCATTCGCCGTAACCGGCGAGCGTAGAGCCGATGGTCATGGAAGCAAAGCCGGCCGCCAGGGCAGCCGGTCCACGCAAACCGCGATTTGTGAGTTTCAGATAGATAAAACTCAGCAACCCAACGATGTAGGAACACTTCTGCATCAGTATGACGGTCGCAAGATCAAGTTCACCTAGCATAAGAGGTCCACGCATTGAATAAATAGAATAATTGCAATTATAATATTAAGTATAAAATTTCAATAAGAATAACAAATAATAAAAGGTAAACTATAAATCGATCATCGAGTAAAAATAAATAATAATATTCGAATATAAGAAGAAATCTATTCGAATAAATTTATGAACTCGATCTCCTTTCTAAACATCAGCATTTCCCGTTCTTTTTCCTGCGCATCGGGGAGCCGCAGGAGATAGGATGGATGCACCGTGATAAAAAGCGTCCGCCCCTCCTGCATCGGTATCGGGCGACCCCGTATCTCCGATATCTTTTCCTTGCCGCCCGTCAGCGCATAAAGCGCCGTCGCGCCCATGGCAACGATCAGCTTCGGTCGCACCAGCGCAATTTCGCGGTTGAGCCACCAGCGGCATTGCTCCACTTCACCAGCGTTCGGTCGCTGGTGAATGCGCCGTTTGCCGCGGGTTTCGTATTTGAAGTGTTTGACGGCGTTGGTGACATATAGCTTTTTGCGGTCAATGCCGGCTTCGGCCAGAACCCGGTCTAACAGCTGACCGGCGGGACCGACGAAAGGTTTTCCGGCAAGATCCTCATGATCACCGGGCTGTTCACCGACAATCATGACTTTCGCATCCTCCGGCCCCGTGCCGAAAACTGTCTGCGTGGCCTTGCAATGCAGGGCACAGCGCGTGCATTGGCTGGCCTCCCGCGCAAGCGACGCCAGCGTACCGTCCGGCACCGGCTGCGGCATTTCCCGCGCCGAGGCGGCGGCCTGCAGGCGGTGGTGGAATGGTTGCGGCTGGCTTGCCGCCTTCGCCGCCATCTCCAGCACCCGCGCCTCGGCACCCAGAACGAGACCGGGAATAAGGTCCGCTTCCGGCAGATTTTTCCAGTATTTCTTCGGCATCTCCGCCGTCATCGCCTTTATCTTCAGCCGCGCCGGATTGAATATATTGGCATAATAGGTCCGCCACAGCTCGTCCGTCTCATCCGTCAAGTCCGGCTTGGGAAGCGCCTGCCGCGATGTCTCGAGCACGTCTCCATCCCATTGTGCAGAGCCGTTCGGCGTGGCGATCAACCAATCCATATCGGTAAACCGCCGCTGGAAAAACGGGGCCGTTCGCTCGACGATGAAATGATCCGGCTCGAACCATGCCACGAAGCGCCGCCGCCCGCCCTGCCGCTGCGGCAGGGGCAACTCCTTGAAACGGACGAAGGCCGTCATCTTGTGACAATCCCGGCGCACCGATTTCTCAAGCAGCCGAACCTCTGAAACATCCGGATCGGACTTGAACTGCAACAAAGCCCGATCCCGCTTCAGCCGCCACAGCAGCCGGTAAAGCAGCGCGAAACGGCCCGGATCGCTGTGACAGATAATGGCTTGCGCCAAAGCCACGAAGGAGGCTGGAACGGACACCTGCGCGCCACGCGTGCCCGGAACCGGCAATGCCTCTCCGGCAAAATCGAAAAGCCCGGCGCCGTCATTCCGCAGCTGCCAATCAATCATGTCAGGCGGAATATCGGCGGCAAGCGCCGCACGGGCGGCATCCCGCCACTCGCTGAAGTCGCCCCGCCCTTCCAGAACCGTGCTGTACATCACAACAGCGACAATTGTTCGGGCTGCGGTGCAAACATCGCCCGCAGATCGGGCCGCTCGGTCAGCTTGCCCGGCGTCCAGCCTTCCGCCACGATAAAGGCCTTCACCTTCTTGAGGGAAACGCCAAAGCGGGCAATATCCTCCAGCCGCAACCGCCGGAAGCGGCGTGACGACAGGACTGAGGCCACGGTCTTGGTGCCGAAGCCGGGCACGCGCAGTAGCATTTCCCGATCCGCCACATTGACATCCACCGGAAAGCGCTCGCGATTTTTGAGCGCCCAGGCCAGCTTCGGGTCGATATCGAGATCGAGCATGCCATCGCCGCCGATCGCGGTTATCTCGCCAATATCGAAACCGTAAAAACGATAAAGCCAGTCCGCCTGATAAAGCCTGTGCTCCCGCATCAAAGGCGGCTTGATGAGCGGCAGGTTCTTCGATGAATCGGGAATGGGACTGAAAGCCGAATAATAGACGCGCCGCAAACCGTAACTGCCATAAAGCCGGGCGCTGGTGGAAAGAATGGTGCTGTCATCGGCCCCGTCAGCCCCCACGATCATCTGCGTGCTCTGCCCGGCAGGAGCAAAACGTTTGGTCTTGCGTGTCCGGACGGTCGGCTCCGCCGCCTCCTCGATCTTCAACCGGATATCGGCCATCGAGCGGCGAATATTGGCAGGCTGCTTTTCCGGTGCGAAACGATTGACGCCGCTATCCGTCGGTAGTTCGATATTGATAGACAGCCTGTCAGCGTAAAGCCCCGCCTCCTCAATGAGCTTTGGCGATGCTTCGGGAATGGATTTCAGATGGATGTAACCGCGAAACCCATGCGTAACGCGCAGTTCCCGCGCCACCCGCACCATCTCTTCCATCGTATGATCGGAGGAACGGATAATGCCGGAGGACAAAAACAGCCCCTCGATATAATTCCGCCGGTAGAACTCCAGCGTCAGCCACACCACCTCCTCGGCAGTAAACCGTGCTCGCTCGACATTGCTGGAAGAACGGTTGATGCAATAGGCGCAATCATAGATGCAGAAATTGGTGAGCAGGATTTTCAGCAACGAAATGCAGCGCCCGTCCGGCGCATAGGCATGGCAAATGCCAGACCCCTCTGTGGAACCAAGCCCGCCGGACGCGGCAGAGTTGCGTTTCGTCGTGCCGCTGGAGCCGCAGGACGCATCGTATTTGGCCGCATCGGAAAGAATGGCCAGCCGTTGCCTGATTGACTTCTTCATGATTATGTTCACTATATGTTCTATTGAAAAATGTCAATCTTGTCGGTTAAGGCGCTGAATAAATGAAGAAATATTCCCGCCTCAAATTTGCTGGCATTTCGCTGTCGTCTTCTGATATAGTCGGCTCAGTTATGATTTTGGCATGGTTCCGGAGTTCCTCTCCGGAACCTGTTTCTTTTTGTGTCTGCAAGTAAAGCGACAGGACTGCGAAGGATAAAAAAATGGTAGAAAAAGTACCGATGACTCAGGGTGGGTTCGTCAAGCTGCAGGAGGAGCTGCGTTGGCGCCAGCAGGAGGAACGTCCCCGTATCATCGAGGCGATTGCGGAAGCGCGCGCCCATGGCGACCTTTCGGAAAACGCTGAGTACCATGCTGCCAAGGAAGCGCAGAGCCACAATGAAGGCCGCATCACCGAACTCGAAGACCTGACCGCACGCGCGGAGGTCATCGACCTTTCCAAGATGTCCGGTTCCAAGATCAAGTTCGGCGCCACCGTCAAGCTGGTGGACGAGGATAGCGACGAGGAAAAGACCTATCAGATCGTCGGTGACCAGGAAGCCGATGTGAAGGCCGGCCGCATCTCCATTTCCTCGCCGATCGCCCGCGCCCTCATCGGCAAGGAAGTCGGCGACAGCATCGAAGTCAACGCCCCCGGCGGCGCCAAGGGCTACGAGATTCTCGCGGTACAGTGGGGCTGATGCCCTCACGTGCAATGCGCCCCAGGCGGGCGCATTGCTTTTTTTGACGTCTTCAATCCCCCCGCATTAGCCGCAAAGACGGAAGCCCATCTTGTCCCACGTCAGTCTGAAAGATGTGCAGGTGCTTGCGCCGAACTTCAAACGCAGGCTCTCCGGCGTCACCTCCACCATCGTTCAGCTCATTCCGGTGCAGAACCGGCTGGGGCAGAAGGTGGCCGTCATCGGGCCGGGCCTGCCGCCGCATCTGCCGCATGTGCGCTTCCGCGATCTGTGGCGGCTCTGGCAAAACGGCCCGCAGGGCGGCCCGCGCATCTGGCATGCCCGCCGCAATCTTGAAATGTTGCCGGGTATTTTCATGCGCGATGTGCTGCGCATGAAGGTGAAGCTGCTATTCACCTCGGCAGCGCAAAGGCGGCATTCCGCCTATACCCGTTTTCTGATTTCGAAAATGGACGCCGTGGTCGCGACCAGCACCCGCTCCGGCTCGTTTCTGGAAGTGTCCCATCGCGTCGTGATGCATGGCGTCGATACAGACCTGTTCCATCCCGCAACCACAGCCGAGGACACCATCGCCGCGACGGGTCTTCCGGGCCAGTACCTGATCGGCTGCTTTGGACGGGTGCGCCACCAGAAGGGCACCGATCTCTTCGTGCGCGCCATGATCGAACTCCTGCACGGCTACCCGCAATGGACAGCCGTGGTTTCCGGCCGTGTGACGGCGGAACACAAGGCTTTTGCCGAAACACTCGAGGCCGATGTCAAGGCCGCCGGCCTTTCGGACCGCATCGTGTTTCAGGGTGAGGTGGATGACATCAAGCCGTGGTACCGGCGGCTGACGCTCTATGTCGCGCCATCGCGCAACGAAGGTTTCGGCTTGACGCCACTCGAGGCCATGGCCTCGGAGACGGCCGTCGTCGCCAGCACTGCCGGCGCCTATGAGGAGATGATCGTCAAGTGCGAGACCGGCGCAGTCGTTGAAGCGGGTGACTATGCATCGCTCAGGGATGCGATAAGGACCTATCTTGCCGATCCGGCTCTGGCCGAGAGCCATGCCCGTGCCGGTCTCGCGCATGTGCGCAGCACATTTCCGCTTGAAAAAGAAGCCACGAGTCTCGGCGAAGTCTATGAGGCTTTGCGGCGCGGGTAATGCGTCTCAAGGCAAGAATAAAGCCTGCCGATCAGATTTCCACCAGACCGACGCGCTTGACCTGCCGAATGGTGAGCATGGTACGCACCGTATCGACATTTTCGTCCGCCGTCAGAACCTCGATGACGAAATCCTGAAACTCCGTCAGGTTTCTGGCAACGCAATGCAGCAGAAAATCGCTTTCGCCTGACACCATCCAGGCCTGTCGCACCAGCGACCAGCCGGCGGTTGCCGCGGCAAAGGCCTTCAGATTGCTGTCCGACTGACGCTTGAGACCGACCATGCAGAAGGCGACGAGATCAAAACCGAGCTTCGGCGCGTTCAACATGGCGTGATAGCCCTCGATCACGCCTGCCTCTTCCAGCTTGCGGACGCGCCTGAGGCAGGGTGGAGCGGAAATACCGACCCTTTCGGCCAGTTCCACATTGGTCATGCGCCCGTCGCGCTGCAATTCGCGCAGGATTTTCAGATCGATGGCATCGAGTTCGACGCTGGTCACGGAGACGTTCCTCGTTAAGCTGGAGAAGTTCCTTGTACTATTCGGTGCGGGATTCGCAAGAATATGCCGCCGGCCGGTCACAAAATTGCGCGCACATCCACAACTGCCTTGTTGGTAACGCAAGGCTGCCCTTGAATAAAGGCACTAGACAACCTTAAATACCGGGCAATGAAGGGGTGTGGCCTGTCCGCCGTCATGCGGCTGGAAGGCTCGGTGCAAAAAGGCACCGTTGCGAAAGACCCCGCTATTGAAAGGATTGTTTCCCATGTCTGCCCGCCACACGAAGGTATTGATCATAGGCTCTGGTCCCGCTGGTTATACCGCGGCGATCTACGCGGCCCGCGCAATGCTCAAACCCGTGCTGATTGCCGGCATGGAACAGGGCGGTCAGCTGATGATCACCACCGATGTCGAAAACTATCCGGGCTTCGCCGATCCGATCCAGGGCCCCTGGCTGATGGATCAGATGCTGAAGCAGGCAACGCATGTGGGCGCGGAAATCGTCAGCGACCTCGTCACCGAAGTTGACACCACGACCCGGCCTTTCGTGGCCAAGACCGATTCCGGTCAGGTCTGGACCGCCGACACGCTGATCATCGCCACCGGCGCCAAGGCCAAGTGGCTCGGCATCGAGAGCGAGCAGCATTTCCAGGGCTTCGGTGTTTCCGCCTGCGCCACCTGCGACGGTTTCTTCTATCGCAACAAGGATGTGATCGTGGTCGGCGGCGGCAACTCCGCCGTGGAAGAAGCGCTGTACCTCGCCCATATTGCCAAATCGGTCACCGTCGTGCACCGCCGCGACAGTTTCCGCTCGGAAAAAATCCTGCAGGAACGGCTGTTCGCCAAGGAAAACGTCAAGATTCTCTGGAACACGGAGATCGCTGAAATTACCGGCGCGCCCGCAAAGCCGCCAATGCCGCCTTCCGTTTCCGGCGTGAAGCTGCGCGACACCAAGACCGGCACGATCAGCGAATTCCCCATCGACGGCGTCTTCGTCGCCATCGGCCATGCGCCGGCGGTTGAACTCTTCAAGGGCAAGGTGAAGCTGAAGGACAACGGCTATATGTGGACCGCCCCCGATTCCACGGCAACCGACGTGGAAGGCATCTTCGCAGCCGGCGACGTCACCGACGACATTTACCGTCAGGCGATCACCGCCGCCGGCATGGGCTGCATGGCCGCGCTGGAAGCGGAACGTTATCTCACCGCGCAACAACCGCTCGCGGTCGCAGCGGAATAACCGAAAGGCAGGATAGGCATGGCAATGCCCTTGGACTGGGATAAACTGCGCATTTTTCATGCGGCTGCCGAAGCGGGGTCTTTCACCCACGCTGCCGACAAGCTGCATTTGTCCCAGTCGGCCATCAGCCGTCAGGTCAGCGCGCTGGAGCAGGATGTCGGCGTCAAGCTGTTCCATCGCCACGCTCGCGGCCTCATTCTCACGGAACAGGGCGAGTTGCTGTACCGCACCGCCCATGACGTGCTGCTGAAGCTCGAAACCGTCAAGATGCAGCTCACCGAAACGACGGAGAAGCCGAGCGGCAAGCTGCGCGTGACGACGACCGTCGGTCTCGGCCAGGGCTGGCTGACGGACAAGGTGCAGGAATTCCTGCAACTCTATCCGGAAATGTCGATCCAGCTCATCCTCGACAATGAGGAGCTGGACGTGAACATGCGCCATGCCGATTGCGCCATCCGCCTGCGCCAGCCGCAACAGTCGGATCTCATCCAGCGCAAGCTGTTCACGGTGCACATGCACGTCTATGCCGCACCGTCCTACATCAATCGTCACGGCGAACCGCAGTCGATCGAGGATCTGGACAACCACCGCATCATCTCCTTCGGCGAACCGGCGCCCAACTATCTGCTTGATGTCAACTGGCTGGAGAATGCCGGACGCTCCTCCGACAATACGCGCACGCCGCATCTGCAGATCAACAGCCAGACCTCGATCAAGCGCGCCTGCCTGCTGGGAATCGGCATCGCCTGCTTGCCGGATTATATCGTCGGTCGCGATCCCGGATTGATTCAGCTGTCGCTCGCCGCAGATATTCCCTCGTTCGATACCTATTTCTGCTATCCGGACGAGATGAAAAACGCCGCAAAGCTGAAAGCCTTCAGAGACTTCATCGTGGCAAAAGCCCGAAACTGGAATTTCTGACGTTTAAATAGGCCAACGCCACAAAACATCATACTATTTCATGGAGTTGGCCTGTCTGGCGCAGCCATGCGCCGGGCAGGCTTCATGCCAGCTTTGCACAGAAAATATACCGGAAATATGCAGACCTGCGTGATACGCATGCCTGACCTGCACAAAAAAGAGTTGTTTCGTGCACAAAAAAGCACCATATCGCTCTCAGCTGATGCACACGGTGGCTTTTCCTCCCAGTTCCACCGCATCAGCTGTTCCCCTCTGGAGGTTTTTGACCTTCACACTTAAAGGGCCCTGGATCTATCCGGCGGCCCTCTTTTTTTACCCGCAAGAATTTTCCCCAATTTCGCGAAATATCGCATGATGCAACCTTGTTTTGCATTATTGCCGCTCCCATATTTCAATCAGCTGTCACGCTTGCCTATGCACGCGACAGCTGTTCCCCTCTGGAGGTTTTGACCTTCAAACTTGTCAGGCCGCGGAGAAATCCAGCGGCCTTCTTTTTTGGAAGCCATATGGCGACGGTCGATAGCATTCACGGATACGTGAATTGTATATCGGAAATTATCGATATAAATATCGAACGTACCAGATATTAGAGAAGCGCAGATGAACCCGGAGGAAATCCTCAAAGCCCTTTCCCACCCTGCAAGGCTGAAGTTCCTTGAATGGCTGAAGTGCCCGGAAAACCACTTCTGTCAGGATCATCCGCTCAGCATGGGTGTATGCGCCAACCAGTTCCAGATCAGCGGCCTGTCGCAATCGACCGTGTCGTCCCATCTGGCGGTTCTGCAGGCAGCTGGCCTGATAAGGTCGAAGAAAGTCGGGCAATGGGTGTTTTTCGAACGTAACGAGGAAACCATCGACGCTTTCCGCAATTATCTGCAAGCCAATCTTTGAGCCTCCCAAGCTTCAAGACCAGGGCATCGAACCGAAGACGGTAATCCGGTTTTCACAGGGTTCGATGCCCGAAACAAACAGAGAGCGCGTCCCCCGCGCAATTTCGCCAACCGACCAGAAAGTGAAGTCGCATGACCAGTCTTTTCGAACCGGCACAGGCCGGCGATATCGCACTCGCCAACCGTATCGTCATGGCCCCCCTCACCCGCAACCGTTCGCCGGGGGCAATTCCCAATAACCTCAACGCCACCTATTACGAACAGCGCGCGACAGCCGGGCTGATCGTCACGGAAGGCACACCGATTTCCCAGCAGGGTCAGGGTTATGCGGATGTTCCCGGCCTCTACAAGCAGGAAGCGGTCGAAGGCTGGAAAAAGATCACCGACGGCGTGCATTCGGCAGGCGGCAAGATTGTTGCGCAGATCTGGCACGTAGGGCGCATTTCCCACACGTCGCTCCAGCCGCATGGCGGCCAGCCTGTCGCCCCTTCGGCCATCCCCGCCAAGTCGAAGACCTATATCATCAATGATGACGGCACCGGCGCCTTTGCGGAAACCTCCGAGCCGCGTGCACTGACCATCGACGATATCGGCCTTATCCTTGAAGATTACCGCACCGGTGCACGCGCAGCGCTTGAGGCCGGTTTTGACGGCGTCGAAATCCATGCCGCCAATGGTTATCTGATCGAGCAGTTCCTGAAATCCAGCACCAACCAGCGCACCGATGAGTATGGTGGCTCCATCGAAAACCGCGCCCGCTTCCTGCTGGAAGTCGTGGATGCGGTTGCGGAAGAGATTGGCGCTGGCCGCACCGGCATCCGCCTTTCTCCCGTTACCCCCGCCAACGACATTTTCGAGGCCGATCCGCAGCCGCTTTATAACTATGTGGCGGAAGAGCTTGGCAAGCGGGGTCTCGCCTTCATCCATGTTGTTGAAGGTGCAACGGGTGGTCCGCGCGACTTCAAGCAGGGCGACAAGCCTTTCGATTACGTCGCCTTCAAGGCCGCCTATCGCAATGCCGGCGGCAAGGGCCTCTGGATCGCCAACAATGGCTACGACCGCCAGAGCGCCATCGAGGCCGTGGAAAGCGGCAAAGTCGATGCCGTGGCCTTCGGCAAAGCCTTCATCGCCAATCCGGATCTGGTGCGCCGCCTGAAGGATAACGCACCGCTGAACGAGCCGAACCAGCCAACCTTCTATGGTGGCGGAGCTGAAGGTTATACCGACTATCCTGCTCTTGGCTGATAATCATCGACAAATACAAAACGCCGCACTGCTTCAAAGCAGTGCGGCGTTTGCCGTTTCAGGACAGGCTGCGCGCCTGCCGCGCGGCAAAGTCGGAAAACGCCCCCATAACGAAGGCATTGGCCACATGCAGCGCCTGCAGCAGGCCATTTCCGGTTTCCCGCCCGATGCTCATCAGGGCCACCTGGAGGCAGTAGAGAGCCAGCAGCGCGACGGCACGGGCAAGGTTGGGTCGGACCTCGTCGTAGCGCAGGGCAAGGACCACCAGCGACACGATGGGAATGGCGATCAACATGCCAAGCCCCTTGTGCAGGGAAATCAGCGATCCATCATAATAGATCGACAGTCCGGCTAGCAGCACCTGCGCAAAAATCAGCACCGGCACAATGGCCGAAATCACCGCGAATAGTCGACGCCGAGCGGACATCCCGTTCACCGCGGTCGCCATCACACCCTGCCCCCGGCATCGGCCGGATGGTGAAGGCCCGCCGCTTTCGGCACCTCTTCAAGGCAGCCGAGGCTCGCCAATGTCGTGGATACCGCTATATCGATGGGTGTTTTCGGTTCCGTTCCGAGAAAATCCGTGAGCTTGCGGTTGCTCATCCGGATCGGCATCTGCCAGAGATATTGCATTTCCAGCACCTCCCGGAACAGGGGAACGAAGGGCGCCGCCAGCTTTATGCCCAACCAGGATAGCCGCCGCCGCTTGACCGGATGGCCAACGGCCCGTTCGATCGCACCGGTCAATTGCATCCCGTCGAAATCCCAGAAACCCTCCATGTGATAGACCGCAAAGGTCGAAAGCTCCTCGGCGCGGTCAAGCAGCCGCCCGATCGTCTCGGCTACGTCAGGCAGATAGGCCCATTGATGCCCGGCATGGGGCGCTGCGGGATTCTGGACGCTGCGAACCGGCTTGCCCGGCCGCACCAGCATCTGCGAAAACCAGTTGTTTTTCGCGTCCGGGCCGAAAAAATCACCCGCGCGGACGATCAGAACGGGAATGCCGCGCATTGACGCCATTTTCAGCCGTCGTTCCATCTCCACACGCAGCGTACCCTTGCGGGTAAAGGGCTTTTGCGGGCTGTCTTCCGTCAAAAGCGGAAAGGCGTCCGGGCCGAAATTATAGACGCTGCCGGGAAACACGATCCTCGCTCCACAGGCTTCAGCAGCGGCAATGCTGTTGTCCAGCATTGGCAGCACCTGCCTGTCCCAGTTGCGATATCCGGGAGGATTGACCGCATGGACGACAAGCTGCGCGCCTTTTGCAGCCTCCACCACATCCTGCCGGTTCATGGCATCGCCGGTCACGCGCTCGACACCATCTGTCGCAGAGGCGGACACCGGCTGACGTGTCATCGCCCTCACCCGCCAGCCGCGCAGCAGCAGCATCTTCGAAATCTGGCTGCCGACACCGCCATTTGCCCCGACGATCAGGGCCAAAGGCCTAGCATTCTCAGCCGCATTTGCCTGGTTTTCATATATCATCGCCGTACTCCTTGTTATGGGCTGGAGTATCGTCCCGTTCCGCGGTATACGAAATTATCGAAATCAGTGGAGCGGCTATACAAAATATTATGACGAGAAGCCGTGACATCAGCTGGGATTTTTACCGCACCTTCCTCAGCGTGCTAAGCGACGGTTCGCTTTCCGCCGCCGCCCGCGAACTCGGCATCACCCAGCCGACGGCGGGACGCCATATCGGCGCGCTGGAAGAGGCTGTCGGCTTTCCGCTCTTCATCCGCTCGCCGCACGGCCTGATGCCGACGGAAGCAGCGCTAGCACTCCGGCCCTATGCGGAAAATCTGGCCGCGACGACCGCGGCCCTCATGCGCGCGGCCTCGGGTGAGGTCGGCAAGATCGAAGGCACCGTGCGTATCAGCGCATCGGATATTATCGGTGTGGAAATGCTGCCGCCGATCATCGCAGCCATGCAGGAAGTTCATCCGCGGCTTGAAATCGAGCTTTCGCTCTCCGATACGCTGGAAGACCTTTTACGACGTGAAGCCGATATAGCCATTCGTATGACCGAACCGCAGCAGGATGCGATCGTCATGCGCTATATCGGCAATTTTCGCCTGGGATTTCATGCGACGCGCGATTATCTGGCGAAAGCCGGCGCGCCGGAAAGCATGGAAGACCTCAACCACCACCGCATGGTCGGTTTCGACCGAAAGACGCCCTTTATCCGGGCGGCTATTCAGCGGATGCGTTCACTCGATCCGGAAATACCCGATATTGAAGAGATTTCCTTCGAAATCCGCGCCGACAGCAACCTCGCCCAGCTTGCCATGATCCGCGCCAGCGCGGGCATCGGCGTCTGCCAGATCGGTCTGGCGCGCAAGGATCCGCGTCTCGTCCAGGTCCTTCCGAAAATCGACATTCCGCTGCACACCTGGGTCGCGATGCACGAGAACCTCAAGACCTCGCCGCGATGCCGTGCCGTGTTCAGCGCCCTTGTCGAAGGCCTCAAGCTCCATCTCAAGGAAACCGATCCGAACGCCCCGCCGCAACGGCGCTAGGACTGTTCACGCCTGTTTTTCAAAAAGGTCTGGCCGGAGATGAAGTCTTGTCGACCACCTCGGCTTCCGGCCGATCACCGCCCTGGCTATATTCCTCGTGCCATTGGCCACGCTCGTCCTGATAGCTGATTTCCTCGTCATCACCCTCCACCTGCTGCTCGGCAGCAACGATGCG
Organism: Agrobacterium tumefaciens; assembly: GCA_025560025.1. Classification (NCBI taxonomy): domain Bacteria; kingdom Pseudomonadati; phylum Pseudomonadota; class Alphaproteobacteria; order Hyphomicrobiales; family Rhizobiaceae; genus Agrobacterium; species Agrobacterium tumefaciens. Next base: position 1,865,957 of record CP048485.1, read on the forward strand.
TGCAGCCTCGACCGCATCGGCATAGGAAGGGAAGGTTTCTGAATAAGCGCCATTCATGCGGTAGGCGAAGCCTCCGTCATGCTCGACGATTTCATAGACCACTTTGGTCATGCATGTTCCTCCTGTTTCAGTAGGCGACATGGCAACCACAACCGCGTTTCAAGCATTGCATCCGACGGGAACACCACGGCATGAGCAGCATGTCCTGCAACACCACTATCCTACCAAAAGCACTCAAGCGCAAATCCTGCTTGATCTGAAGGACGATACGTCACAGCCTGGGACTGGCACGGGGAAGGGAAATCGATGGCGGGTTCTATTCTGAAGCAGGAGCGCATGCTGCTCCTGGCAATACCGGCGGCAATCGTCGCCTATATGGCCGAACATACAATATTCGAAGCTGGCAAAACGGCGTCTCTCATAGCCGCCATCGCGCTCATCGGCATGATCATTCTGGTGTCGATGCGGGTTGCCCATCACGCCGAAATCCTTGCCGCCAAGGTCGGCGATCCCTATGGCACCATGATCCTGACACTGTCGGCGGTGGCGGTAGAGGTGCTGATCCTTGCCATCATCATGAGCGAATCCAGCTCGCCAACCCTGGTGCGCGACACGATCTATTCCGCCGTGATGATCGACATCAACGGCATTTTGGGCCTGGCCGCCCTGCTCGGCGGCCTGCGCCACGGCGAACAGCCCTATAATGACGATTCAGGCAAGACCTATGGCGTCATGATCCTGACTGCCATGGGTATCTCGATGATCGTGCCGGAATTCATTCCCGATGAAAACTGGCATGTCTACTCCGCCTTCACCATCGTCGCCATGATCGCGCTTTATGCATTGTTCCTGAAAATGCAGGTCGGTCCGCACAGCTATTTCTTCAGCTACGCCTATCCCCGCAAGGCGCACCCGGCCGGTCAACCTTCCGACAACCATGCAGAAGAGGAGGAGGAAGGCAGCGTCTCCCTCTCCATCGGCCTCATCATCGCCGGTGTGGTGCTGATCGGCGTGCTGGCGGAATTCATGGCGGCCTTCCTGAGTGAGAGCCTCGAAGGCACGAGCGCCCCACCGGCACTGATGGCGGTCGTGGTAGCGACGATCTCCGCCTCACCGGAAATCCTGACCGCACTCCGATCCGCATTGCGCAACCGCATGCAGGCCGTCGTCAATATCGCCATGGGCGCGTCACTGTCGACGGTCATCCTCACCGTCCCGGTCATGGAAGGCATCGCGCTTTATACCGGCCAACCCTTCATCATGGCGATGACACCGGTTCAGACCGTCATGGTCTTCATCACCCTCATCGCCGCCGCCATCAATCTCAATGACGGTGAGACCAACGCGATCGAGGGAATGACCCATTTCATTCTCTTCGCCACCTTCATCATGCTGCTGTTTCTTGGGCTTTAGAGTCTGATCACCGGTCGATATGCGAGCAGCAAAGGCATCGAAAAATATCAGCCGCGAAGCTTTGACGTTTTCGACTGGCCAGCGATGATACATGCTCACCTATCTTGCGGCGAAGACTGGCGCATTGAAATACGGGTAGTCCTCATTGCTCCCCAAAATGACGGCAACTGGACGCGACAGTAGATCGCGAGGCGCACAATCCCGCAATGCCAAGTATATCAAAACGACGATATAGCACGCCCCCAACACTCTTGCGGTTTGCGATTCCGGTTCGGTGATCCCCTTCAATAAATAAACGGCGCCATAGAGGTCGGAAATGCCGTTGATCTGGACTGTGTCATCAATCTCCTCAAATCCCCCTTGCCAAGCGCATGAGTATTGATCGTATCCCGAAAGAAGACCGGCGCGGTCGGAAGTAGAGAAAGGCCATGTGTCGTCCGAATAGAAGTTCGTCTCGATGACGGGATCAAGCAATCCGTCGTCGTTCGGCTCTAGCCCTATATGCCCTGGCCAGCTTAGATCGATTCCGATCGCACTAATCTCGTTGTCACCACGATCGTAGTCCGTGATGCGCGCTGGCAAATTTGACCACCCGATCAACTCAATGCTTTTTGGGCTGACGCTTAGAAAGCGTGAAGGAAGCGGGCGGCCTGGGCCGCAAACTGCGCTAAGCAGCGACTTGAGGCGATCGGCAGCCACATCAGCTTCGTCTCCTCTGAGTAGATCTTCAATTTCCTTACAGAATTTTCTCTCAGGCAGCCCGTCAACAACTAATTCGTCAAGCATCATAAAATACTCTTTTTTAGAAAAAATCGAAATACAAATACGATATTATTCAACTATAAACAAAATAACAACAATTATAATCAATAAATAAAATCAGTAATTATTTAGAATTAATACCAAATTATTCTAATTTATAGTTTTGCAAAATGCGAAAGACGCTAGTTATTAAACAAAAAAAGCCCGGCATCGCTGCCGGGCTTCCTTCAAGACTGTATAACTTATCAGCGGCAATCAGCGCAGAAGCGCTGGATGCGCTTGCAGGCCTCTTCCAGCAGGGCTTCCGACGTGGCGTAGGAAATGCGGAAGTTCGGGCCAAGGCCGAAGGCCGACCCCTGCACGACGGCAACGCCTTCGGCTTCCAGAAGCTCGGAGACGAAATCCACATCCGACTCGATGACCTTGCCCGACGGCGCAGTCTTGCCGATCATGCCGGCGCAGGACGGATAGACGTAGAACGCGCCTTCCGGTGCCGGGCAATTGATGCCCTTGGCCTGGTTGAGCATGGAGACGACGAGATCACGACGGCCTTCGAAGATTTTCTTGTTGGTCGGAATGAAATCCTGCGTGCCGTTCAGCGCTTCGACAGCCGCCCATTGCGCGATGGAGCTGGCGCCCGAGGTCTGCTGGCCCTGGATCATGTCCATGGCCTTGATCAGCGGCAGCGGGCCGGCGGCATAGCCGATACGCCAGCCGGTCATGGCATAGGCCTTGGAGACGCCATTCATCGTCAGCGTGCGGTCATAGAGCGAAGGCTCCACTTCGACCGGCGTGACGAATTTGAAATCGCCATAGGTCAGGTGCTCATACATGTCGTCGGTCAGCACCCAGACATGCGGATGCTTGACCAGCACGTCCGTCAGCGCCTTCAGCTCGTCATGCGAATAGGCAGCACCCGAGGGGTTGGACGGCGAGTTGAACACGAACCACTTGGTCTTCGGCGTGATCGCCTTTTCCAGCGCTTCCGGCTTCAGCTTGAAATTGTCTTCCAGAGTGGTGTCGACGAATACGGGCGTACCACCGCAGATCGCCACCATTTCCGGATAGCTGACCCAATAGGGCGCCGGAATGACGACTTCGTCACCCGGGTTGAGGGTGGCCATGAAGGCGTTGAAAAGGATCTGCTTGCCGCCCGTGCCGACAATCGTCTGCTCCGGCTTGTAGTCCAGGCCGTTTTCGCGCTTGAACTTGTCGGCAATCGCCTTGCGCAGTTCCGGAATACCGGAAACGGGCGTGTATTTCGTCTCGCCGCGCTTGATGGCCTCAATGGCCGCTTCCTTGATGTTTTCGGGCGTATCGAAATCCGGCTCGCCCGCGCCAAGGCTGATCACATCACGGCCCTTCGCTTTAAGCTCGCGGGCTTTCTGGGTAACAGCGATGGTGGCGGATGGCTTTACGCGGGAGAGAATGTCGGCAAGGAAGGCCATTTTTAATCGGTCCTGTTGTGGTTGACATCGGCAGAGGCAGAAAATCCCATCTTCTGCGGCATTTTCTATGTCGAAAGACAGACACTCTTTCAAGGCCAAAAGCGGCATATGTGACATAGCGAAGAATTTAAAGCTTGCTTAACCCGGAAGTAACGCTTGATCCGCTACATTAGCGAGCCTAGGGGTCGTGTCTCTATAGCTGGTTGAAAAATGGCGCCCAAAAGCATCTTTTCCAGTCTTGTCCGCGAGGTCGATGGCACATGGTCCACGGCCTATAGCCCCTTCAACCTGAAATCGGCCCTGCAGCCCATTTTCCGCCGAACGATGAGCGGTGCGCTCGACATCGATTCCTTCGAAGGTCTGGTGCGACCCCACCGCAACGGCGAACCGGTGACGCCAGGTGAATTCTTCTCGCTGGTGGCGCCCGAAGATATCGAAAATATCGACAGTATCCTGCGCACCATCCATATCCTCAATACCGGCAGGCTCAATCGTTCCCGCGCCCGCATCTTCGTCAATTTCCATCCGGGCCTGTTCCAGACACCTGCCAAGATGCGCCAGGAGGTGGAGCGCATGCGGCTGGCCGCCCACGAGGCCGGCATGACCGCAGACCGCATCGTCTGTGAAATCTCCGAGAAAAAGGCGTCTGACACGCAGATAGTCGCCGATTTCGCCTATCACATGCATGATATCGGCTTTCGCGTGGCGCTGGACGACTATGGTGCCGGCGATTCCGACATCGACCGGGTGAAACTCATCAAGCCCGACTATGTGAAATTCGAAGCGGGCTGGGTGCGCGATTTCATGCAGAATTCGGCGGGCGCCGCCCTTCTGCGCGTCATCGTCAGCCAATTCCGCAACGATGGAATAGAGCCCGTGTTCGAAGGGCTGGAAACCAGCTGGCAGGTCGAGCTGTGCGAGGAACTGGGCGTCCTGCTGATGCAGGGTTACGTTCTGGCGAAACCCGAGCTCGCGCCGACAACATTCGACGCCCGCTTTCCCGAACTTGGCAGCGAGTATTTTTCCCCTTCGCCGAGAGCGGACAGGAACGCGGCCGCACCGGCATTTTCCCGGGACGAACGCACGCCTGAAGCGCATCCGCTGCGCCAGACCCGGACCTTCGGAAAACGCGGCCTCTGACGCCATTGGCGGGGGCAACGGCCCCATAATCGGCCTTGCCGCAATATCGCCACAATAAATACTCTGGAACGCCAGAATTCGGTCTCCAAGCCGTCCATTTCGAAGCCTCTTTTATCCTTCAGGAACAGGGACAAGAGGCAATCGCCATGTTTACCAACGATCGGACTTCCGTTGAAAGGTTGAGGGCGCAGAGAACGCTGTTCTCGCTCTGGATGGCGGTCGCGGCGTTTCTTGTCATTGTCACCATGGCAGCCGGCATTGCAACCTCGGCAAATGCAGCGGCTCAGGCGGTCGATACCCTGCACACATCCGCTATCCCGCAGGTGGCGACAACATCGCAGGCCGGTCCTCACATCCTGCTTATCATTCTGTCGGCCGCAGCCTTCATCGGCCTCGGCATAGGCGGCCTCACACTCACCCGGCGAAGCCTGAAGGATGAAGCCCGCCGCTTCAAATAGGCCGCCACCATAAAGGGCGGCATCGGCTCCCGCACCCGCTATGGCCATCTCCCCTGACTTGCGGCATCGGCAGCTTGCTGCTAAAGCACCAGCGAAACCGTCGGATCGACATTTCAAAAAATCCCCGAATTTCCAAGGCCGTGACTGACTGATCTTCCGGCCCCTGCTGTGCTGGTGCCAATCATGACGCGTATTCAGGCCAATATGCTGCTTCTGCTCGCCGCAGCGATCTGGGGAGGTGGCTTTGTCGCGCAATCCTCCGCCATGGCCTCGATCGGCCCGTTCTGGTTCGTCGGCCTGCGTTTCGCCATTGCCGCAATCGCCGTGCTGCCCTTTGCGATGATGGAAACCCGTTCGAAAAAGTCGCCGCCGCGCCGCAAGGAGATCGGCAGCTTCATTCTCGTGGGACTGGCCCTGTTCGGCGGCGCCACCACCCAGCAGGTCGGGCTTTTGACCACGACCGTTACCAATTCCAGCTTTCTCACCGGGCTTTACGTCATCTTCGTTCCGGTCATTGCCGTCATCCTTTACCGGCGCCATCCCCACTGGATCGTCTGGCCCTGCGCCCTGATGATGCTGGGCGGCATATTCCTGCTCTCCGGCGGCGCATTCGAGACGCTGACGCGGGGCGATATTCTCAGCATCATCTGCGCCTTCTTCTGGGCGATCCAGATCACGCTCGCCGGCCGCTTCGTTTCCGAAAGCGAGCGTCCGCTTGCGCTCTCCTGCACCCAGTTTGCGGTTTGCTCTCTTTTGAGTTGCATGATCGGGGTGGTCTTCGAACCCATCAGCCTGGCTTCGATAGAAGCGTCGATGGCGGAAATTCTCTATGTCGGCCTTGTTTCCTCCGGCCTCGCCTTCGTGCTGCAGGTCATCGGCCAGCGTTACACGACGGCGCCGCAGGCTGCGATATTCCTGTCCTCAGAAGCGCTTTTCGGCGCTTTGCTGGCCTCGGTTTTCCTGAAGGAGACCATTTCAAATGCCGGCTATATCGGCTGCCTGATCATTTTCGTCGCCATATTGATCGTCGAACTGGTGCCGGAACTGACGCGAAAGCGGCAAAAATCCATGGCTGGAGCGGCCTGACGCCAAAAGAACGTATTTTTCTCATTCGCTGAAAAATCGGGGTTCGATGTTCAAATTTTGCCCGGAAAACCAAAGGCGAACGGCAATTATTTCATCAATAATCGATTATGCGGAAAAAATATGCGATTCCACGCAGTAATTCTACCGCAGGTTTTTTATCTGACAAAAAGCCCGTGAAAACTTTTGCTTGCCAATTTTCGATAAACGCATCACTCTACCGCGGTTCGGGCAATTTGCGAGCATGGGAAGGCCTATAAATTTGCGCACTGGGGACGCTATAAACCTCGGGCGGTGGGACGAAAAACGTTGGATGAGAACGCCATTACTTCCCGCTGTGAAGGTCCTTTTTCTCAATAGTCAAGAACTGCCTGCCAACGCCCTCGCGGGGCAAAACTGTAATGCTGCCTGTAGCTGAACGCGGGCAGAGCGAAAAGGACCTGATGCATGGCCGAAACTGGCACCGTAAAATTCTTCAATACAGACAAAGGCTTCGGCTTCATCAAGCCAGACAATGGTGGCGCTGATATCTTTGTTCACATCTCTGCTGTACAGGCTTCTGGCCTGTCCGGACTTTCAGAAAATCAGAAAGTGAGCTTCGACACGGAACCGGATCGTCGCGGCAAGGGCCCGAAGGCAGTCAATCTGCAGATTGCTGGCTGACCCTAAAACGGCTTTCTTTTCTAGTTGAAGCCCGGCAGGAATGCCGGGTTTTTTTGTGCCTGCCCGACGCGGGCAGGCGTCACAACACGGGAAACTCAGATACCCTTGAGATAAGGATTGGTCCGCCGCTCCTCTCCAAGCCGGCCGCCGGGACCGTGACCGCAGATGAAACCGACATCATCTCCGAGCGGCAGCAGCTTGTCGCGAATGGACGCCATCAATTGTTCATGGTTTCCACCGGGCAGATCCGTACGGCCGACCGACCCCGCAAACAGCACATCGCCGACATGGGCGAACTGCTGGTCGCGATTATAATAGATGACATGGCCAGGGGCGTGGCCCGGGCAATGATATACCTCGAAGACATGATCCCCGAAAGAGACCTTGTCACCCTCCTTCAACCATTGGTCCGGCAGGACGTTGCGAAGACCGGTGATCCCGTATTTTTCGGCCTGCGTCTCGATCCTTTCGAGCAACGGCCGGTCGTCCTCGTGCGGGCCAATGACCGGTAAAGAGAGCTTTTCGCGCAATTCTTCAGCGCCGCCGGCATGATCGAGATGCCCATGCGTCAGCCAGATTTCCTTGAGCGTGATACCGTTTTCGGAAACCACCTGGAGAATGACGTCCACATCCCCGCCGGGATCAACGACGACACCTTCCTTCGTGTCCTGATCGAAGAGAATGGTGCAGTTCTGCTCGAACGGCGTGACCGGGATAATGCCCGCCTGTAACTTTCCCATTTCCCGTATCTCCCTGTCTGACAAATCCTGCCTCCTATAGCCCGCGACCGGTTTCGACACAATGGCGACGGAAACCAATCACCTCCCAACGGCTTTAATGACTCTAAAAATATTATTTAATTTCAACAGGATAAAGGATAAACGCGGGTGAGTTTCAGGAGCCCGCCGCGAAAAATGTGGAACGCCCGGAAGGCTGCGACGTTGTAGCTCCAGTCTTGAAAGGAGTGAGACACATGGACAAGACGCTTAAAATGCTCATGGCTGGCGGCGCTTTCGCACTGATGGCCGGTTATGCAAACGCCGCCATGGTCGCCACAACCGCATCGGACATTTCCGTTCGTTCAGGCCCGGGTGAGGACTATCCCGAACTCGGCCTCGCCACCCGTGGCAGCAACGCGGTTCTGGACGGCTGCATGGAAGGCAGCAGCTGGTGCCGTATCGAAGTCAACGGCCTGCGCGGTTGGGCACATGCCGATTATCTGAACGTCATGTATGAAGGTTCTCCGGTCATTCTCGAGCAACGCCGAACGGATATCGAAGTGCCGGTCGTGACATACGAAAAAACTGCGAGCGTGCAGGCCGAACCCAATCCCGGCGATCCGAACCTTGGCCGTGTTGGTGATGTGGACATTACCCCGCCCGAAGCGGTCATCACCTACATGGACGAGCACCCTGCGGACACCGTCACCTTTGATGGTGACGTCGTGGTCGGCACCACCCTGCCCTCCGACACCCGGCTGGTCGAAGTACCCGACTACCAGTACCGTTATGTCCGGGTGAACGACGTGCCGGTTCTGGTCGAACCGTCGACACACCGGATCGTCTACGTCTACCAGTAGGCCCAGCCGGCATTCATCAGGCCGGATAGATGGCATCAAACCATTGAAGAGCGCGGGCATTCCGCGCTCTTTTCTATTTGCGGTAAAGGTCGGTCAGGATTCCAGTTGCACCCGCACCCGCAGCATATTATCCACCGCAACAGAAAATGATCGGCGGCATTCTCCCGAGCGGACGCATTTTCGGCTATGTTTACAGAATATTGGCGCATCGACGCATGTCAGCCGCAGAATATGAAGGAACCGCAGTGCCACCGCAATCGCTCAAAACCGCAGCCGCCAGGCAGACACCGGCACTCCCGAAGGTTGACGACGGCAAGATCGACTTCGATACGATCGAGGCGCTGTTCTTCGCCTATCGCGATTTCGTCTCCGATCCCGACGTCATTCTGTCAAAACTGGAATATGGCCGGGCGCACCACCGCGTCGTCTATTTCGTCAGCAGACAGCCCGGCATGACGGTCGCGGATTTGCTCGACACCTTGCAGATCACCAAACAAAGCCTCGCCCGCGTACTCAAGCAATTGATCGACGACGGCTATATCCGCCAGATGGCAGGCCCGGAAGACCGCCGCCAGCGCAGGCTCTATCCGACGCTGACAGGCCGAGAACTGGCGCTGGCGCTGAGCGAGCCGCAATCGCGCCGCATTGACCGAGCGCTGGAAGGCTTGGGGCCCGAGGCCCGGGCCTGCGTGCGCCAGTTCCTGGCGCAGATGCGCAGCCCGACAACCCCGGAAGGCGATTGATCATGGCGACAGCGACGACAAAACGCCCGCCGGCTGATGACGACGCCGCCCATCTCCTGATTGTCGATGACGACGCCCGCATCCGCGATCTCCTGCAGCGCTTTCTTGGCGACAAGGGATACCGCATCTCCGTGGCCGCGGATGCAGCCGAAGCCCGGCGCAAGATGATGGGCATCCGTTTCGACCTCCTCATCCTCGATGTGATGATGCCGGGGGAAAACGGATTGTCGCTCACCCGCTCGCTGAACGAGAACAAATCCGTGCCGGTCATCCTCCTGACCGCCCGCTCGGAAGCGGATTCCCGTATCGCGGGCCTGGAGGCGGGTGCGGATGATTATCTGGCCAAGCCCTTCGATCCGCGTGAGCTTGTGCTGCGTATCAACAATATCCTGCGGCGCAACACGTCGCCCGACACACCCAAGATCGAACAGATCATGTTCGGCCCCTACAGCTTCTCCATTCCCAAAAAGGAATTGCGGCGCGGCCCGGAAACGATCCGCCTGACGGACCGAGAGCAGGAAATCATGCTGCTTTTCGCGCTGCGCGCCGGCGACACCATTCCGCGGCACGAATTGGTCGAGGCAGAATCCGAGGTGGGCGAGAGAACCATCGACGTGCAGATCAACCGTCTTCGCCGCAAGATCGAGGACGACCCTGCCAATCCGGTCTATCTGCAGACAGTCCGCGGCATCGGCTACCGGCTGAGTGTGGACTGACAAGCAACAGAGCGCCCGTGCACCTTTCCAACACACAAAGGGCGCTCTGACACTTTAAATCCGTGCATCGTCCCGTCGACAATCGGTTTCGTTTTTCGACAGGGCGCGGCACCAGCGAAAGGCGGGCTGACGGCATGGCGAGCCTCGATTTTCTTGGCACGGTCAGAAAAAGCGGCATAGCGAAAGCCTGGCGCACCTCCGGCAGGTGGCTGCGCCACTGGTTGCCCACCGGGCTTTATACCCGTTCGCTGCTCATCATCATCCTGCCGATGATCCTGCTTCAGGCCGTGGTCGCGGCCGTCTTCATGGAGCGGCACTGGCAGCTGGTGACGGAACGCCTTTCCGCCGCCGTGACGCGCGACATTGCCGCAATCATAGAGCTTCTGCAAACCGACCCGGAAGAAGACGATTATCAGCGCGTCATCCGCATTGCCCGCGAAAGACTGGATCTCAGCGTCTATATCGAACCGAAGGCGGACCTGCCCGCCCCAAAACCCGAGCCGCTGTTTTCCATTCTCGACAGGATTCTGGCAGATCAATTGACCCAGCAGATCGGCAGGCCGTTCTGGATCGATACCTATGGCAATGGCTCGCTGGTTGAAATCCGCGTCCAGCTGGAAGACAAAACCCTGCGGGTCTTTACCAGCCGCAGCGCGGCCTACGCATCCAACACCCATATCTTCCTTGTCTGGATGGTCGGCGCGTCGCTGGTCCTGATCGCCATTTCCATTCTGTTCCTGCGCGGGCAGATAAAACCCATCGAATCGCTCGCCAAGGCGGCAGAGAATTTCGGCAGGGGACAAAAGGTCAGCGCCTACTCCCCGCGTGGTGCAGACGAGGTCCGGCGGGCAGGCCTCGCCTTCATATTGATGCGTGAACGCATCGAGCGGCAGATGGAACAGCGCACCGCCATGCTGAATGGCGTCAGCCATGACCTGCGCACAATCCTCACCCGTTTCAAGCTGCAACTTGCCTTAGCGGGCGACAATCCGGACCTTGAAGGGTTGGACAAGGATGTCGAGGACATGCAGTCGATGCTGGAGGCCTATCTCACCTTCGCCCGCACCGACGTCGGGGAAGATGTCGGCACACTCGAACTTCCAGCCCTTCTGGAAAAGATCGGCCATGATTTCGAGCTTCACGGCAAGACATTCAGCTACGAGCTTTATAATATCGAACGGATCATCGCGCGTCCGAATGCTCTTTCTCGCCTCGTCGCCAATCTGGCAGAGAATGCTCGACGCTACGCCACCAATCTCCATATCGACATACGCAAGGCGCCACGCTCGATCATCATGACCTTCGACGATGACGGGCCTGGCATTCCGGAAGCGTCACGCGAGGATGTCTTCAAGCCATTCTTCCGGCTGGATGAGGCGCGCAATCTCAACGCCTCGGGCACGGGACTTGGCCTCTCCATCGTGCGAGATATCGCCCGCAGCCACGGTGGAGACGTATCGCTGGATCAAAGCCCGATGGGCGGATTGCGGGTAATCGTCAAAATCCCGGCCTAGGCCATCCGAGTGAAGAGGGTAACGCGGTTCGCCTGTCCCGTCATTCCGCCCTGAGCTGGAATGACGGAAACAAAGTCACCTTCATAATCTTTGTCTGCGCGCCGTTGTGCCCTGTCAGCACATTTTCTCGCCATTCGGCACCGGCCGCTCCACGGCGGCAAGCACGATGTCGCCATTGCCATCGGCAAAACCCAGGGTCAGAACCTCAGAGCGGAACGGGCCAATCTGGCGCGGCGGAAAATTCACCACACCCAGCACCTGTCGGCCGACAAGACTTTCCAGCGTATAATGCACGGTGATTTGCGCGGAAGATTTCTTGATGCCGATCTCCGGCCCGAAATCGATCTTCACCTTGAACGCTGGCTTGCGCGCTTCGGGAAAAGGCTCTGCCTCAATGATCGTGCCGACACGAATATCGACCCTCTCGAAATCGGCATAGGAAATTTCGCCGCTCATGCCCCGCCCCTTTAACCCGCCAGCTCTTCGGCGCGTGTTTTCGCCGCAGCGACTGCCTTGTCGAACAAGGGCTGCATCCCGTCTTCGGCCATCAGCACCGAAAGCGCCGCCGCCGTCGTGCCGCCCGGGGATGTCACGTTCTGGCGCAGACGCGCGGCCTCATCGGAGGACTGGTGCAACAATTCGCCTGCACCGGCCACGGTTTCGCGTGCGAGACGCATGGCCACATCGGCCGGCAGACCGGCCTTGCGGCCCGCTTCCGCCATGCATTCCACCAGATAAAAGACATAGGCAGGACCACTTCCCGAAACGGCGGTCACCGCGTCGATATCACCTTCGGTCTCCACCCATTCCACCGGGCCGCTGACCTTCAGCAATCCGTCCACCACAGCCTTCAGCTCCGGCGTCACCAATTCATTGGCATAGGCTCCTGTTACGCCACGGCCCACCATGGCCGGCGTGTTGGGCATGGCCCGCACGGCGGCAACGGCACCGAAATGCGCAACGAAAGTGCCGATTGTGGTGCCGGCGGCGATAGAAACGACGACCGTATCCGGCCCCAGCAGGGGCTTGAGAGACGGCAGCACGACGTCCATGATCTGCGGCTTCACCGCGACGAACAGAATGCCCGCCTTGACGCCATCAGGGACACTTTCGCTATGGGCCGCACCGGCTTCCGCAATCGTCGTTCGCATGGCATCGGAGGGGCGTGGATCGACGACAATCACCTGAGATCCTGGCACGCCCTTTTTCAGCCAGCCCGAAAGCAAAGCGCCGCCCATATTGCCCGCGCCGACGAGGACGAGCGGACCGGAAGCCTTGTACACCATCTTCACGCTTCTCCGACGGTCTCGAACATGACCGCTTCGATTGCACTTTTCGCATCCAGCCCCGACCAGACGACGAACTGGAATGCCTGGTAATATTGTTCGCAGGCCTCCAGCGCGCTGGAAAGCAGCACTTCAACCTGCTGATTGTTCGGTTCGGCACCGCCAGCCAGCAGCAGCGACTGGCGGAAGATCACCACGTCTTCCTGCCGCCACAGATCGAAATGACCCATCAGCACCTGACCGTTGACCTGCGACAGCAGGCGAATGACTTCGTTGACGCGTTGATCGGGAACCTTGATGTCGAAGGCGCAGGCCAGATGCAGCGCCTCAAATTCCTCCATCCACGAAAAGGAAACGTGATAGTCGGCCCAGTGACCCGCCACCGTCATGGCGATCTCGTCTTCGCCCGAACGCTCGAACGACCAGTCGTTCGAGGCAGCGACAATCTCGATCATGTCCACGGGATTGGACTGACGCTCAATTTCAAATTCCATCAGGCTCATGCGGCACCTTCTCAGCCGGTATTGAATGTTCTGTTTTGAACGCCGGGCACAAAACGCACACACAAACCGGATTCAACACTTGAGACGATTGCCCGACACCAAAAGAGTTACACATTCACCCTGTCTGGAGCTTACCAGGTTCGTTTCGAATCATCATTTAAAATCAGTGTATAATGGCCGAGTCCTGCTGCCACCCCTTGGGCCCCATTTTTGCTTTTTGAGCAGTGGATATCTTCTCCCCCATCACCTCAGGCGAGATACATAAGCGACTCTGGCGATTGCGTTTTTTGGAAGTGTCCACAGGCCTCAAAAAATTCGCGGGCGGAGGCCGGTTTCGAACAAGCGAGGACTATTTCGAGTTGCATGGCCCGCAAACAAAAAGTCCCGGAATCGCAGGCGATCCGGGACCCATCAGGAAAAAGCGCTAAAAAAATCAGTCCTTGACGGCGGAAAGCTTCGCTTCCAGAGCCTCAATGCGGGCGCGCAGCGCATCGTTTTCGTCACGCGCCTTGATGGCCATTTCGCGCACCGCGTCGAATTCCTCGCGCCGCACCACATCCAGGCTGTTCAGCCAGCGATCCGCCTGCGCATGAAAAGCGGCCTCCGCTTCCTTGCGCACGCCCTGCGCCGCGCCCGCCGCATCGGTCATCAGCTTGGCGAATTCATCCAGAAAACGATTGGTGCCTGTCGTGCTCATGGCGCTGTTCCTTCGTCGGTTCAGGGAGTATTTTTATCCCCGCTGTTGATGCCATTCAGGTAGGCACTCGACAGCCGCCTTGCAAGCAAAATCGAAAAATGATGACCTTTCGGCAGCGGCTCGGGCATCGCAATCCGCTCACGAAGATTAGCCTTGACCACCGCCTCGGCAATCGCCATTTTCCTTGGCGTCAGGGAGACCGGTGAGCATCATCGCCCGGCCCCTTGAGGCAATGGATCATTCTGTTGTCCGCCCAGCAACGATGACGGAATATACGGATTGATAGCCGCTCCCACCCAACTAGCCATCATGCCATTTCCCAATATCGACCCGGTTGCCCTGTCCATCGGGCCTCTGGCGATCCATTGGTATGGCATTGCCTATGTCGCCGGCATCATGCTCGGCTGGTTTTATGCCCGCCGTCTCGCCCGTACGGATCGCCTCTGGCCAAACAATGTCTCGCCGATCTCGGCGCAGCATCTTGACGACTTCATCCTGTGGGCGGCCGGCGGCATCGTGCTCGGCGGGCGCATCGGCTATATCCTGTTTTACGATCTTGGCGCCGTCGCCGCCAATCCCATAAGGGCGCTTGAGATATGGAACGGCGGCATGTCGTTCCATGGTGGCCTCATCGGCACTACCATCGCCATGATCCTCTTTGCCCGCAAGAACGGCATCCCCGTCTGGAGCATGTTCGACGTCGTCGCCGCCGTCGCGCCCATCGGCCTGCTGTTCGGGCGCATCGCCAATTTCATCAATGGCGAATTGTGGGGCCGTATAGCCGACGTTCCCTGGGCGGTCGTATTCCCGACCGGCGGCCCGTTCGCGCGGCACCCGAGCCAGCTTTATGAAGCCGGCCTCGAAGGCCTCGTGCTTGTCGTCATTCTGGCAATCGCCATCTACGCCTTCAGGGCGCTGAAGATACCCGGCATCGTCACCGGCATCTTCGTCTGCGGTTACGCGCTGTCGCGCATCTTCGTGGAATTCTTCCGCGAGCCGGATGCCCAGATCGGTTATCTCGCCGGTAACTGGCTGACCATGGGCATGGTGCTTTCCACGCCGATGTTCCTTTTGGGCCTCTGGGCAGTCCTGCGCGCACGCAGCGCGAAAATAAGCGCCTAAGCGGTATGGCCTGCCATGACGACACCGCTTGCGCAACGCATCAAATCCCTTATCCGGCTCAACGGTCCGCTCAGCGTCACCGACTACTTCTCGCTTTGCCTCGCTGATCCCGAACACGGTTATTACAAGAGCCGCGAGCCCTTCGGCCGCTCGGGCGACTTCATCACCGCACCGGAGGTCAGCCAGCTTTTCGGCGAAATGCTCGGCGTTTTCGTGGTCCATGCCTGGCAGCGCCATGGCGCACCCGCGCAGACCCGGCTGGTGGAAATAGGCCCCGGCCGCGGTACGATGATGTCGGACATGCTGCGCGTCATCCGCCGCATCGCGCCGCCGCTCTACGAGACGATGCGGGTCCACCTGGTGGAGACCAGCCCTCGCCTTTCCGCCATCCAGAAGGAAACGCTTACCGCCCACGCCGACCGGCTGACATGGTATGAAAGCTTCGACGATGTGCCGGAAGGCTTCCTGCTCGTCGTCGCAAACGAGCTTTTCGATGCCATCCCGATCCGGCAATTCGTCAGGACGCCGCAGGGCTTTCGCGAACGCGTCGTCAGCCTCGATGTTAATGACGAACTCGTCTTCTCGACAGGCCTTGCCGGCATCGATCCGACGCTGCTGCCGCCCCTGCCCGAACGGCAGCCGGTCGGCACCATATTCGAAATCTCTCCCGCCCGTGAAGCCGTCATGACGGCGATCTGCCAGCGTCTGTCGATCCATGGCGGCACGGCGCTCGCCATCGATTACGGCCACCTGGTCGCCGGATTTGGTGACACATTGCAGGCGATGCGCGACCATGCCTTTGATCCGCCACTTGCCCATCCGGGGCAAGCGGATCTCACCAGCCATGTCGATTTCGAAAGCCTCGTCAGAACTGCCGAGGCAACCGGTGTGCATGTCAATGGCACCTTGAGACAGGGCGACTTTCTTTATGGTCTCGGCCTCAAGGAGCGGGCAGCTGCGCTTGCCGCAAAGGCGACACCCGACCAGACGCTTGAAATCGCCGAAGCCGTAAACCGTCTCGCCGGCGAAGGCGCCGGCAAGATGGGGGAACTTTTCAAGGTCATCGCCGTTTCAAGTCCCGCGCTCCATCTCCTGCCGTTTCGCGCGGTGGATTGACAGCGCAATAACCTCTGGGCCAACATCGCCGCGACACACGAAGCAGGCACACTGCATCACACGCGCCGCGCAACGAAGCGGCAACAGGAAACATCTCGCTTGACCCATCCCACTGGCCAAAGGCGATATTCTCCAAGGAACTCCCGCACCATGCAGAACGACACCTTGCCGCTCCCGATCCAGAGCCCCCTGCTCGCCGCCTTCAGTGAAAACCGCGTCCGTCACGGTTTTTTCACCCGGCAGGGCGGCGTCTCCGAGGGTCTTTATCAGGGTCTCAATGTCGGCCTTGGCTCCAATGACGAGCCGGAGCTGGTGCAGGAAAACCGCCGGCGCGTTACGCAATGGTTCGGCCTGTCCCCGGAACGCCTCGCCACCGTACATCAGGTCCATTCCCCTGATGTCCTGGTGGTCGATGAAAGCTATGACGGCAGCCGCCCGCAGGCCGATGCGATGGTGACGGCGACGCCGGGCTTCGTACTTGGCGTGCTGAGCGCCGATTGCGGCCCGATCCTCTTTGCCGATGCGGAAGCTGGCGTCGTGGGAGCCGCCCATGCCGGCTGGAAGGGCGCCCTCTTCGGCGTGCTCGAAAACACCATCGAGACCATGGTAAAGCTGGGCGCCAACCGCGACCGCATCGCCGCCTCGCTTGGCCCTTCCATCAGCCAGGCGAATTACGAGGTCGGACCGGAATATAAGGCCCGCTTCACCGATTTCGATCCCGCCTATGCGGCCTACTTCACCGCCTCCGAAAAAGACGGCCACGCCCTGTTCGACCTCAAGCAGTTTACGGTGGACCGTCTGGTCAAGACGGGTGTGCGGGCGGAAAATCTCGGCCTCTGCACCTATCCCGACGAAGAACGCTTCTATTCCTACCGCCGCACGACCCACAGAGCCGAGCCCGATTACGGGCGGCAGATTTCCGCAATCGCAATTCTGGAGGACTAAATGGCCCTGCACTTCGAGCTCTCGGAATTCGATGCCCGCCGCGAACGGCTGATTGCGAAGATGGCGGAAGAGAAACTGGACGCCATGCTGCTTTTCGCGCAGGAAAGCATGTACTGGCTGACCGGTTACGACACTTTTGGCTATTGTTTCTTCCAGACGCTGGTGGTCAAGTCGGACGGCTCCATGACGCTTCTGACCCGTTCGGCGGATCTGCGTCAGGCCCGCAATACCTCGACCATCGAAAATATTCTCATCTGGGTCGACCGGCCCAACGCCGACCCCACACTCGATCTTAAAAACCTCCTGAGCGATCTCGACCTGCTCGGCGCCAAGATCGGCGTTGAATACGACACCCACGGCATGACCGGGCGCGTCGCCCGCCTGCTGGACAACCAGCTTGCCAGCTTCTGCCAGATGATCGACGCCTCCTATCTGGTCAGCACCCTGCGGCTCATCAAAAGTCCCGCCGAGATCGCCTATGCCAGAAGGGCCGGCCAGTTGGCGGATGCGGCTCTGGACGCAGCCCTGGAACTCATCAAGCCGGGTGCCGACGAAGCCGCCATCCTTGCAGCGATGCAGGGTGCGGTTCTGGGCGGCGGCGGCGACTATCCCTCCAATGAATTCATCATCGGCTCGGGCGCAGATGCGCTTTTGTGCCGTTACAAGGCCGGCCGCCGCAGGCTTGATGACAAGGATCAGCTGACACTGGAATGGGCTGGCGTCAGTGCCCATTACCATGCCGCCATGATGCGCACCGTGGTGATCGGCGAACAGGATTTCCGCCAGAAGGAGCTTTACAGCGCCTGCCTGCAAAACCTCACCGCCATCGAGGAAGTATTGCAGCCGGGCAAGACCTTCGGTGATGTCTTCGACGTGCATGCCCGCGTCATGGACGAACGCGGCTTGACCCGCCACCGGCTGAATTCCTGCGGTTATTCGCTGGGCGCACGTTTCGCCCCCTCCTGGATGGAGCACCAGATGTTCCACACCGGTAATCCGCAGGAGATAACCAGCGACATGACGCTGTTCGTGCACATGATCGTGATGGACTCCGATTCCGGCACGGCGATGACGCTCGGCCAGACCTATCTGACCACGGACGGCGCTCCCGAGCCGCTCTCACGCCATAGTCTCGATCTTCTCACAGCTTAAATCGCCACCGGGTTTGACAGAGCGGGAAAACCGGCCCTACATTGCCGCCACCTTGGGCAAGAAGGAGCGGAACATGAGAGGGAACATCGCATGAGCCGGAAGGGGTTAGGCCCCCTTTTCCCAGCCCTCGTCGTCCCGGCGCTGGTGCTGGGCCTGTCGGCCTGCAACACGACAGAGGCGCTGACGCCGCAGGTGGATGTCGGCCACAACGGCTCACAATCGGGCCCGGTGACACAGGGCGATCTCGACCAGATGGCCGCCGCCGCCGACCGCGCGCCCGCCGGCGCTCCGGCAACAGCATCTTCCGTGCCCGCTTATGCACCGCAGAATTCCCTGCAGGCGCAGGCACAGGCGCTTTCCAACGGCAACCAATATGGCGAGCCTCTCAGCCAAAGCCAGCCACCCGCCCAATCCTTGCCTGCCAGCCAACCACAGCCGGCGCAGCAGACGGCAGCGCTGACCCCCGCCGCTTCCTCCGGCAACACCATCCGTTTCCTGCCGATCATCGGCGCGCCCGTTCAGGCCGTCACGCCGCTTTCGCGTCAGCTGGGGGCCGAGGCACGGGCAAAGGGACTGACAATCCGCGCGTCCAACGACAATTCGGCTGAGAACATCCTGAAGGGATATTTCTCCGCCTTCGCCGATGGCGGCAAGGTCAATGTCATCTATGTCTGGGATGTGCTGGACGCCAATGGCGTCAGGCTTCACCGCCTGCAGGGGCAGGAAACCATAGCCGCCAGGGGCAGCGATCCATGGGCCGCCGTAACCGACAGGGTCATGCAGGATATCGCCGCAAAAACGCTGAACGACTATTCGTCATGGAAGCAGTCTCAACGCGGATGAGGTGAAACGACGGGAGAAGTCACAGAGATTTCACGAAAATCATTGCGAAAGCGCGGAGTCCTCTTGCAATCGGAAGCAACAGCGCTATTAAGGCGCGCATGGCAACAAGGCGTATCCGGCAAAGGCTTTTCGGCCGGATGTTCCTCCCCTTGAACGACGCTTGGTTACGGCAAACACTTTTCCGTGGCGCAAGGCGATGGCATGGAAACAGGCGGCCGCAATGAAGGTTTTCGCAGGCAATTCGAACCGGCACCTTGCCGAAGCGATCTGCAAGTATCTCAACGTTCCCTTGGGAAATGCCACCGTAAAGCGGTTTGCTGACCAGGAAATTTTCGTAGAAATCAGTGAAAATGTGCGCGGCGAGGACGTTTTCCTCGTCCAGTCCACATCGTTTCCGGCAAACGATCATCTGATGGAACTGCTCATCATGATCGATGCCATGCGCCGCTCCTCGGCAAAGCGCATCACGGCGGTGCTTCCCTATTTCGGTTACGCCCGCCAGGACCGCAAGGCCGGCCCCCGCACTCCGATTTCCGCCAAACTCGTTGCCAATCTGATTACCGAAGCCGGCGCCGACCGCGTTCTCACCCTCGATCTCCATGCCGGCCAGATCCAGGGTTTCTTCGATATCCCCACCGACAACCTCTTCGCAGCGCCCATCCTGGCCCGCGATGTGAAGGATCATTACGACACCAACAACGTCATGGTTGTTTCGCCCGACGTCGGCGGCGTTGTCCGCGCCCGTGCGCTGGCCAAGCGCCTCGACTGTCTGCTGGCCATCGTTGACAAGCGCCGTGACCGTCCGGGCGAATCCGAAGTCATGAACGTCATCGGCGATGTTTCCGGCAAGGATTGCATCCTCATCGACGATATCGTCGATTCCGGCGGCACGCTCTGCAATGCGGCGGAAGCACTTCTCAAGAAGGGCGCCACCAGCGTCACCGCCTATATCACCCACGGCGTGCTTTCCGGCGGCGCGGTTGCCCGCGTTGCCTCCTCGAAGCTGCGCGAACTCGTCATCACCGACAGCATCCAGCCGACCACCGCCGTCCAGTCCGCGCATAATATCCGCGTGGTCAGCACAGCCGGTCTGCTCGGCGAAGCGATCAACCGCACAGCGCAGGAACAGTCGGTTTCCGGCCTGTTCGACTGATACGCTCTCGGTCTCTGCATGCTCGGGCCTGTCCCGAGCATCTGCAGCCTATTGATTTTGAGCTACGTTGGTGAATCCTCGGTACAAGACCGAGGATGACGTCGAGTATCGAGACAGGGTCGTCAACAGCCTGAACGTCCGCCAAATACAAACGCCTTTCAAGCAAACGCATGAAATGTTTGATCAAGGCGACGCTGGATATAGCGGCGTTCCACCGAGCAATGCGTGTCCCTGAAGGACAAGGCTCTGCCCTCCTCCCCGAAAACCCGCGCAAGCGTCCAGGGCACCATCAGCAACTATGCTTGATTGCCGCTCAGGACGATGCCGTCCCCGCACCCGGAGGCCCTTGCAGGCGTGTGGCGGCGGCTTTGATTTTCGGCCACCAGCGCCGGAAGCGGGCACGGACAGCATGGCTGCCATTACGCCACAGGCTGATTGCGTCGGCTGTCACGGCATCGCCGGTAAATACCTGGCGGTGGCGGGAGATCGCCAGCACCCGGTAGAGAAACAGCGTCGTCAGGGCCGAAAACAGAACCGACATCACCACATCGCTGAGGAAATGCCCGCCGGCTGCAATGCGCAGGCCTGACATGAGGATTATGGCGCCGGCGGCGGCGCTGCCCATGACAAACCGCCCGCGCCATTGCAGGCGATGCCAGACCAGCACACAGAGCGGCAGGAAAAAACTCGCGATGAGTGCGGTTTCTCCCGAGGAAAACGAACAGTTCGAATAACACTGCGTACTGAACTGGAAAGGCGGCGTGAACAATTGCTGCCCGCCAAAATCGCTGACGCTGAATGGCCGGGCACGGCCAATATTGGCTTTCAGCACCCCGTTCACCAGCAGCCCGGCGCAGAGAACCACCGGCCCCCAGAGAAAGGCCCAGACCCGCCAGCCCGTACGCTGCAAAGCGCCCAGCCGGATATTGCCGACAAAGACGATGAAGGCCAGAAGAGCGGCGAGTTCCGTCAGCTCGCGCAATGTGTCGCGGAGCCATTCGGGAAGCGGCTCGCGACCTGCCCACAGACGCCCTTCGGGAGAAAAGAACAGCGACGAGACCGCAAGATCGATCGACGGGAAGGTCGCGAACAGGATAACGAGCGCCAATGTGGCGAACATCACCCAGATCGTGATCCGCATATGCGAGAGATCATCGTCCATTAGCGCTCTCCGGAGTGCATTGCGGGAGCAGACGCCAGATTCCGATTTCCCTGCCTTCCAGAAAACCCGGCCCGGCAACCCAGCGGGAAAGCGGTGCCTCACCGGCAAGGCAAGCCGGCAGGGCATCCGAAATCGCCAGAAATACCGGAGTTCTCGCCTCGCCGGATTTCAGCGGATAAAGAAGAGCATAGTGGCTGGAAGGAACACCGGTTTCCGGCAGCGCCCGCAGCATGATCCCCTTCTCGTCCCGCAGCTGATAAAAAAGCTCGGCCAGAATGGAGCGATCAGAGGCAACGATGGCATCCGCCCCCGCCTCACGCGCCCGCGCGAAGCCTGTAGACACCAGCTCGGAGCGGCCGAGATACCGCTTCATCGCCAGTTCACCGCTCGGCAGGCGCAATTCGGTTCCGGCAATCGTCATCACCGGCAGGGCGATGGCAACGATGCCGCCGAGCACAAGGGTGGAAATGGTAAGCCAGCGCCGGGATGCCAGCACGGGCACCGCCAGAAGCACGCCCGCCGCATAGGCCCCCACCGCCCAATTGGCAAGCGCCCGCGACATCAGCCCCTGTGCCGTTATCAACAGCACGATCGGCACCGAAAGGGCGACCAGCGCCCGGGTTTCAGCACTCTTCGCGCGGAAGGTCGCGATGATCATGGCGACGAAGACGAAAGGCCCGACAACGCCCGCCTGCGAGAAGAAAAACTCAAGCGCCGGGCCGATTTTCAGCTGAACGCCGTGCCAGTTCGCATTATCCGCCGTGTGGCGCGCCGTCATGAAATCATGGGCCGCATTCCACCACAGATTGGGAGCGATGACGGCGACGCAAACAAGGGCGGCGATGCCCGCGTCACGCAGCCGGATGCGCCAGGCTTCGCAAAGCCAGCCGGCGGCGATGAAACAGGGCAGGAAATAGATCATCGCATATTTCGACATCAGGCCGAGGCCGAAACAGAGACCGAGAGCAAGGCCCCAGCCCATCGCCGGTTTGCCCGCGCTTCGGGCCAATGCCAGCTTGCGCACGCAGATCATCGACAGCACGATGAACAGCATCATCGGCGTATCGGTCGAGATCAGCAGGCTGCCCAGCGTCACGGCGGGCAATGTCAGATAGATGACCGCAGCCAGCGACGCGAGCCTGATATCATAGATCATGCGCCCGAGCACAAGAATGGCCGCTGCCGCCACACCATGGACCACGGGTGCGGCAAACCGCACCTGAAATGTGCCCTCGCCGCCGCCCAGAATGCTGAATGCGCGAATGAGCCAGCCGATCAGGGGCGGCTTGGAATAGGCGCCGAGCGCCATCTCGCGGCCCCATAACCAATATTGCGCCTCATCAACGAAGAGGTCAGTTCGGTTGAGGGCAAGACCGAGGATACGCAGCACCGTCACAAGCACGATTGCCGCAAGCGCAAGCGTCATCCATCGGCGCTGCTCGCTTGCCTGTAGATGGGGCAACGCCGCCACATCATGCATGCTGGCGGCGTTCTGCATGGATCAACCAGAGATTACGGGCATAGATGAACAGGCCGGACGCCTGCCCCATGACGAAAACCGGGTCGCGGCGCCAGACGGCATAGGACAGGAGCACCAGACCACCGAGAACGGAGAAATACCAGAAGGCCACCGGCATGACCGAACGGTTCGCCCGTTCCGACGAAATCCATTGAACCAGAAAACGCATGGTGAACAGCATCTGGCCCATGAAGCCGATGCAGACCCAGAGAAATTCCTTCCAGCTGTCCACATGCAGCATGGACCATAAGGCCGGTGTATTCACGGCGATGTCTCCGTTTTGAAAGTTTCAGCCCAGCTTGCCCGCTTGCGCCGCCGCAACAGCCAGGCAACGCCGATCAGATCGTGGATGCCCACAAGCGCGCGACCGATATTGGTGTAGTGGGAATTGCCATGCAGGCGCGCTCGATGCGTGACGTCGACATGGGCGACCTGCCAGCCGTCACGGTTGAACAGCGCCGGGAAATAGCGGTGGTGATGGTCGAAATAGGGCAAGGCGAGATAGGCGTCGCGGCGGAAGGCCTTGAGGCCGCAGCCGGTGTCACGCGTGCCGTCCTTCAATATCCGCGCCCTCAAGCCATTGGCGAAGCGGGAGGAAAGGCGCTTTCCAAGCGTATCACGCCGGCCGACGCGCTGGCCGGCCACGAGCCCGAGCCGGCTCGGGGCACTGGCGGTAAGAAGGGGTGCGAGAAGTGCCGGCAGATTGTCCGGCGGGTTCTGCCCGTCTCCGTCAAGCATGCAGATGATCGGTGCACGCGCCGCCTGCACACCGCTATGGATTGCCGCCGATTGCCCGCCCTGACGGTCGTGCCTGACCAGCCGCAGCATGGGATAACGCCCGCCAAGCGAAAGTGCGACATCCGCCGTGCGGTCGGAGGACGCGTCATCAACCACGACGATCTCGAACCGGCCGACCGGCTGACAGGCGGCCACAATCTCCGCCACGAGTGTTTCGACACTGGCTTCTTCATTGTGCATGGGCACGACAACGGCGAAATCCGGGGTCGGTCTCAAGGTGGCTCCGTCATATCCGTCTGCGCGAGTTCCGCAAACATCGTCGATAGTGGCGGGAGAAGGAGCGCGAAAAGCTTGCATGAATATGAACAGCCGTTGAACTTCGCACGGTATGCGCCCGTTCTGTTTCAGTTTTATTACGGGTTACGACGCCTCCGGGGTCGGCAATTTTCTCGCGGTATGCGGGAAATAATCATACAATTCTCCGGCTCCTTAACGCGACCGTAAACAATTGTTGCGACGCTGCGGCAACGTTCTTTTGGGGGGAGGAAACAGGATGCCGGGTGCAAATCCGACTGCTGTCAAAGCTAAATCATTGTCTATAAAAGCCAAATTCGCAGCGCTCGTCACGGGCGCGACGCTGGTTTCATGCCTTTCGGTAGGGCTGCTGTCATATGAGATGGGCAAGTCCGGCCTGATCGACGCCAGCGAAATCAGGCTCGAAACGGTTGCAGGAAATCAGTCCAAGCAGCTTGATGCCTATACGCTGCGCGTCGAACAAAGCATTTCCGAGCTGTCGCAGAATGCCGCGATCGCACAGGCGCTGGAAACCATGACCACCGTTGTGCCGACGGAAAAGGAAGCGATCATCCAGGCTTTCCGCCGCGAAAACGTATCCGAGGAAGAGCGCGCCTCCTTCAGCGGCGAAGGATTGCGGCTGCTTTACGCCATCCGTCACGCGACAATCAACGCGGCCATTGCCAGCGTCTGGCGCAACACCCGGGTCAGCGACATCTATGTGATCGACAAGGCCGGTCTCATTATCTATTCCGTGACCAAGGGCAAAAACTTCCTGACCAATGTGTCGGAACCGCAAAACAGCACGATCAAGGAATTGTTCGACCGTATCGAAGCGGGCAAGGATGGCGTCGTCAGCACCACCGGGTTCGGCGTTGGCGGGGCCAATGATTCTGCCTTGGTCGGCATGCCGCTCGCGGTCTCGAACTGGGGCCAGCTGCAGCGCAAGGGTGCTGTCATCATGCGCATTTCACCCGACCGGATCGGCGCGGTGGTCACCCCCGAGGAAACAGGCAAGTCGATCGATGACGCCGTTCTTCTGAGCGCGGAAGGCAAGCTGCGGGCGGGTGTTCTCTCGGCCGGCGCCGATGCCGCCGTTTCCGAAAGCCTTGTGGCCCTTTCGAACACCAGCGAAGCCGGAACGGTGATGGCGCAGACGCCTGCGGGCAACATCTTCTACGCCTATCGCCCGGTCTCCGTCTTCGGACAGAAGCATCTTCTGGCGATCGGTCAGCAGGAAAGCAAGGTTCTCGCCGCCGCCAACGATCTGGCCTTCTGGGCGACGCTGGCGACGCTGGCGGTCCTTGCCGTCATGACGCTCGTCGGCATCTTCGTTTCCGCCAGCCTGACCAAGCCGCTGACAGGTCTTGCCGGGCTGATGGAGCGCCTGAACGGCGGTGAAAACGATATCGAAATCAAGGCGGTCTCCCGTGGCGACGAGATCGGCACCATGGCGCGCGCACTGGAATCCTTCCGCCAGGGCATTCTCGACAAGCAGCACATGGAAGCCGAGTCCCATCGCAAGAGCGAGGAGCTGGACGAGGAACGCGCCCAGCGTGAAATGGAAAAGGCAAGAAGCGCCAGGGAACTGGAAGAGGCTGTCGACGCCCTTGCAACCGGTCTCGCCAATCTTGCGGCCGGCAGGCTCGATCTTCGCATCGAAAAATCCTTCGTGCCGTCGCTCGACCATCTGCGCATCGACTTCAACAACTCCATCGCCGGGCTGGACGCGACGATCTCCAGCATCGGCGAAAGCGCCAATGCCATCCGCTCCGGCTCCGGCGAACTGAAAAGCGCTTCGGAAGACCTGTCGCGCCGCACGGAACGCCAGGCTGCGGCACTTGAAGAAGCCGCAGCGGCACTCGGAGATATGACGCAGGCCGTCAATGTCTCCCTGTCACGCTGCAACGTCGCCGTCGAGGCAACGGCGGGCACGATGCAGGACGCCCATAAATCCACGGCCGTCGTGAAGGAAGCGATCGTCGCCATGGAACGCATCGAGACCTCATCGGCCAAGATTCGCCAGATCATCGACGTCATCGACCAGATCGCCTTCCAGACCAATCTGCTGGCGCTGAATGCCGGTGTGGAAGCCGCCCGCGCCGGCGAGGCCGGCAAGGGCTTTGCGGTCGTGGCGCAGGAGGTTCGCGAACTCGCCCAGAAATCGGCGGCCGCCGCCCGTGACATCACGACGCTGATCGCCACGTCCGCAGGCGATGTGGAAAGCGGTGTGGCGCTGGTGCTGAAGACCGGCGAAAGCCTCGAGCAGATCCAGAAACGCATCCAGTCGGTCAACGACCAGATCGGCGAAATCGCCACGGCGTCGCGCGAACAGTCCGGCCGCCTCAGCGAAATCAATGCCTCCGTCAACGAACTCGACCATGTCACCCAGCAGAATGCGGCGATGGTGGAGGAAACGACGGCTGCTGCCTTCTCGCTGGCGAACGAGGCGGACGGCCTGACCGAGCAGGTGGGACAGTTCTCGGTAGGCGAAACCCGGCAGCGGGACCAGCGCTACGCGGCCTGATCGGAACAAAAAGAGCGAGGATGACGGAGGGGAGGTTTTCCGCTCCCCGTCATCAAAAAGGCCGGAGGCAAAACCTCCGGCCTTTTATTTTGCCTGAGAACCCGATCCGGGCTCCCAGGGGCCGAAGCCCCTGGGAACACGCCGGCGGCGCAGGATCACGATGATCCGTCGCCGGCTTCCGGGGAGGAACTCAGAAGAAGCCAACCTTGTTCGGGCTGTAGGATACGAGCAGGTTCTTGGTCTGCTGGTAGTGATCGAGCATCATCTTGTGGGTCTCACGACCGATACCCGACTGCTTGTAACCGCCGAAAGCCGCACCCGCCGGATAGACATGGTAGCAGTTCGTCCACACACGGCCCGCTTCGATGCCCCGGCCCGCCCGGTAGGCGACATTGGTATCCCGGCTCCAGACCCCGGCGCCCAGACCGTAAACCGTGTCATTGGCGATTTCGAGCGCTTCCTCCACCGTCTTGAAGGTGGTGACGGAAACAACCGGGCCGAAGATTTCTTCCTGGAAAATCCGCATCTTGTTGTTGCCTTCGAAGACCGTCGGCTGGATGTAATATCCGTCTTTCAGGTCGCCGGTCAGCGTCTTGCGGTCGCCGCCGGTCAGAACCCTTGCGCCTTCCTTCTTGCCGATATCAAGATAGCTCATGATCTTGTCGAACTGTTCCTGCGAGGCCTGTGCGCCAAGCATGGTCGACGGATTGAGCGGATCGTCCTGGCTGATGGCCTGAACGCGCTTGATCGCCTTCTCCATGAAGCGGTCATAGATCGATTCATGCACCAGCGCACGCGAGGGGCATGTGCAGACCTCACCCTGGTTGAGCGCGAAGAAGGCGAAACCTTCTAGCGCCTTGTCGAGGAAGGCGTCGTCTTCGTTCATCACATCGGCAAAGAAGATGTTCGGCGACTTGCCGCCCAGTTCCAGCGTGATGTTGGTGACGTTGTCAGCCGCATAACGCATGATTTCCTTGCCGACCGAGGTGGAGCCGGTGAAGGCGATCTTGGCGATGCGATTGCTCTGCGCCAGCGGCTTGCCGGCTTCAAGACCGGTACCATTGACGATGTTGAGAACGCCGGGCGGCAGCAGGTCTTCGATAAGCTCCATCACGACGAGAATGGAGGCAGGCGTCTGTTCGGCCGGCTTCAGCACGACGCAATTACCGGCGGCAAGAGCGGGCGCGAGTTTCCAGGCGGCCATCAGGATCGGGAAGTTCCACGGTATGATCTGACCGACGACGCCGAGCGGTTCATGGAAATGATAGGCGACCGTGTCGTTGTCGATTTCGCCGATCGTGCCTTCCTGTGCGCGGATGCAGCCCGCGAAATAACGGAAATGGTCGATCGTCAGCGGAATATCCGCATTGGTTGTTTCACGCAGCGGCTTGCCGTTATCCCAGGTTTCGGCCCGCGCGATGAGGTCGAGATTGTCCTCGATACGCTGGGCGATCTTGAGCAGGATGTTGGAGCGTTCCGTAACGCTCGTCTTGCCCCATTTTTCCCGTGCCTTGTGGGCCGCATCCAGTGCGAACTCGATATCGGCCGCATCCGAGCGCGGAACCTCGCAGATCTTGTGACCCGTCACCGGTGACAGATTGTCCATGTAGCGGCCGGATTTCGGCTCCACCCACTTGCCGCCGATGTAGTTGCCGTATTTCAGCTTGAAGGGCGCTTCGCCGGCTTTCTGCTGAACCTGAATATTCATGATTTCATCCTCCCTGATGAAAACGATCCGCGACGGACCGCATGGGAGAAAGGTGGGCCTAGATGGCGGCGGCCGGTAGTGGGGCGTCGTGGTTCCGCATCGCACATTGTCTCACATCTGCGACAAACCCGCGCGACAGATCGGTTTAACGGCAAATGAGGCCGGTTTCTGCGTGAAATGAGGCCTGAACTCGGTCTGAAACCTCTATTTCAAGGGTTCTGCCCTCAGTGCACGGCAAGCTTCTTCATCTTGCGGTGAAGCGTCGCCCGGCTGATACCGAGCAGGGATGCGGCCTGCGTGACATTGCCATTCGTGCGGGAAAGAACGCGGCGCAACGCCGAGCGCTCCGCTTCCGCAAGATCGGAACCGCCATCGTGACGCTGCTCCTGCAAAACATCCGAAGCTGGCACCCCCTGCGCGATGGCATGGTCATCGAGCTTCAGCGCCAGACGCGCCGCACGTGTCGCCCCCAGAACAAGATCGTCCTGATCCACGGCAAGCAGCGAAAGAGCCGCGCCAAAGCTCGTCGGCACCACAACGATGCGTGCGCCGGGAAAGGCGCGGCGGAAAAGATTGCCCTCGATGCGCTGCGCCGCATCCCTCACCGCCTGGGTGACGAAGGAGAAGGTCATCTCATTGATGTCGTCGCGGCAGGTGGAGATATCGAGCGCACCGGTCACCCTACCCGTGTGGTCGCGGATGGGCGCCGTGGTGCAGCAGAGTTCCGTATTGGATGTGAAAAAATGCTGATCGCGATAAACCACCACCGAACGCTCGTCGACAAGCGCCGTACCGATACCGTTGGTGCCCACGCTTGCCTCGCTCCAGACCGCACCGGACCAGAGGCCGAGCGCACGGAAATCGCGGTCATCACCGGCGGCACCGCGCCGTTCCAGCGCAACGCCCTGCGCATCGGTCAAAAGCAGGCAGCAGCCGGACTTGCCGACGCTGTGGAAAATACGGTCGAGTTCGTCGCTGCTTTCGGCGATCAGCCCGGCAGAGCTTTCGCGGGCGCGGCGAAATTCGAACTCGCTGAGGAAGATCGGTTTGCGGTTTTCCTCTGGCGCAAGGCGATGCTTGACCATGCAGCGGCGCCATGAGGCGATGATCGGGGAACTTGCGGCTGCGGAACGCTGGCGTGCTGTTTCATACACGCGTTCTGCATGGGCGATGTCTGTCGGCATTCGCTCCTCCCAAAGCTTTTCGGCGATGGTGCGCTGGAAGCGTTCCCGTTTCAACTAAAAACTTCGCGACCGGCATTCCTCGGCGCAACCGCGGGCTGCGCCGGACAATCAGACAGCCTTGAAGTAACGCCGCCCCGTGGTGATTTTCGGCTCGTCTTCCACCGTCAGGAAGGTATCGTCCACAAGATTGGCGATGGAGGTCAGTGGCCCGGGTCTGCCGAAGAAGAAGCCCTGCACCTGCAGGCAGCCTTCCCGTCGCAGGAATTCGATATGGGCCTTGGTCTCCACCCCTTCCGCAAGCACGGGAATATTTAGGCTGTGCGCCAGAATGAGCGTCGAACGGACAATCGCCTCCGACTGTACGTTGGTCGACAGGCCATCGATGAAGGCACGGTCGATCTTGATCTTGTCGAAAGGGAAGCTTTGCAGGGTCGACAGGGAGGAATAGCCGGTGCCGTAGTCATCCATGGCGATCTTGACGCCAAGCGCCTTGAGCTTGCGGATGGTGACGAGCGCATGGCGGTGGTCGGCGATAATGCTGCCTTCCGTGATTTCCAGTTCCAGCCTCTCCGGCGCAAGCCCGGTATCGGCGAGAATTCTCTCGACCTTCTCGGGAAAATCATTATCCGCAAGCTGCTGCGGCGCGACATTGACAGCGATGGAAAGCGATTTCTTCCAGAGAGCCGCCTGCGCACAGGCTTCACGCAGAACCCATTCGCCCAGATCGACGATGAAGCCGGTCTGTTCGGCGATCGGAATAAATTCGGCAGGCGAGACCATGCCGCGCTCCGGATGGTTCCAGCGCAAAAGCGCCTCAAAACCGACGATACTGCCGCTCCTCGTATCGTTCTGCTGCTGGTAATAAAGCTCAAACTCATTACTGGCGAGGCCGCTGCGCATGGCAATCGCCAAGACGTTGCGCGCGCGGGCCGCCTCGTCCATGGACTTATCGTAGAAGCAGATCGTATCCGAAGTCCCGCTTTTCGCGCGGTACATGGCGACATCGGCCTGCGCCATCAGCGTATCGGCGTCGATGGCGCTGGTATTGCGCACCGATATGCCCACGCTCGCGCCCACGCAGAATGTCTGCCCGTTCCATTCGACCGGCTTGCTGATCTGTTCGATCAATCGCTGGGCAAATTCCGCGCCATCGGCACGGGTGTAATAGGAATGGGTCATCGCCACGAACTCGTCACCGCCCATACGGGCCAGAAACTCGCCGGCTTTCAGGACGGAACTCGCCCGGTCGGCGATGGCGCGCAGCACGGCATCGCCCGCCGCATGACCATGCACGTCATTGATTTCCTTGAAACGGTCGAGATCGATGGACAGGAGCGCCGTATGTGCACCCATGGAAAGATGGCGCGTGCGGCGATTGAGATGCTCAATGAATGCCGCCCGGTTGGGAATGCCCGTCAGCGGATCATGCAGCGAAAGATGGCGATATCGGGCAACCGCCTGCTGGGTGGACTGGGCATCGATGACATAGGTGGAAAGCCCGAGCGCCAGAAGCAGAAGCGTCACCGCGATGGCGCCGCCACCCATGACGGCCGGCGGCAGGAGATTTTCCGGAATGACGATGCGCGGATCAAACGCGAAGGACATCGAGGCCATGCCGGTATAGTGCATCGAGGCGATGGCAAGGATGAGAAAGGTTACCGCGCTGTACTGGCAGAACCAGTTGACCGGGCGCGCGACGCGATTGATTGCAATGGCGCCCAGCACCGCTCCCAGCACCAGCGAGGCGATGACATAGCCCTGGTTCCAGAAAATCATGCCCTGAACATTGTAGGCAGCCATGCCGGTATAGTGCATGGCGGCAATGCCGAGGCCGAGTATCAACCCGCCCGCTTCCACCAGCACGCTGCGCCCGCCATAGGCTGAAATGCCGAAACCCGCTGTTGTGGTCACAATGGCGATAAGCAGCGACAGTCCCGTCAGATAGGGATCGTAACCGACATCGCCGGCAGCGACATAACCCAGCATTGCCACGAAATGGGTTGTCCATATCGCCGCACCGCCGTTCACGCCTGCCAGAAACAGCCAGTTGATCTTCTGCACGCCCGTTGCCAGACGCGCCCTTGAAAAAAGACGTATGGTAACGAAGCTTCCTAACATGCAGACGAAGACCGCTGCGGCGGTATATCGATAGTCGTGATCGACGGCGAGGCATTGCAGAACTTTGAGCATTGTCATCTACACAATTGGAATTCCGGGATGCTTTATCATTTGCCAAGTTTGCAGCGGGTTTATATGCATGGATAAGCATAGATTAAACTTTTCACCGCCTGCTTGAATTAGAATAATCTAATTAAATCAAGGCATGATATTCCGGCGAGAGACGCGGCCCTTGTCTTTATGTGCCGTTTGTATTATAGCGCCCGCACCCGTGTAGACACCCTTGGAGGCAACGCGGGCGGGATGGCTTCAAAGCCTCTCCAGTTCAGGCCGCTCTGTTCGGCGTGAACTCTCCATATAACCTCGAAAGGAATTGCCATGAGCAAAGAATCGTATGAGCTCAAGGCCGAGGCGCGCGAACGAGTTGGTAAGGGGTCCTCTCGTGAACTTCGCCGCAACGGTTTGATTCCCGCTGTCATCTATGGTGACAAGCAGGCCCCCATTTCCATCGCCCTGTCGACCAATGAAGTCACCAAGCGTATCCACGCTGGCGGTTTCATGACGACGGTTGCGATCATCGACGTCGACGGCAAGAAGATCAAGGTTCTCCCGAAGGATTACCAGCTTGATCCGGTCCGCGACTTCACCATGCATGTCGACTTCCTGCGCGTTTCGGGCAACACGCTCGTCAACGTTGAAGTTCCGGTTCACTTCGTCAACGAAGAAAAGTCGGACATCAAGATCGGCGGCGTTCTGAACATCGTTCGTCACACGGTGGAATTCCACTGCCCGGCCAACGACATTCCGGAATTCATCACGGTTGATCTCTCTGGTCTGAAGATCGGTGACAACGTTCACATTTCGAATGTGAAGCTGCCGAAGAACATCACGCCTGTGATCGCCGACCGTGACTTCACGATCGCAACGATCGTTGCTCCGGCTGGCGGCGTTGCAGAAGAAACGGCTGAAGAAGCTTCCGAATAATAATCGGCGGCCGCAAGGCCGGACAGCTCCAGACATTTAAGCCCGTTCCGTTTTCGGAACGGGCTTTTTAGTTTTTATGAACTTTAAAGACAGAAACCCTTCTGCCCCGTGCATGATGCCGGACCTGTTTCAGCGTCGATTAACAATTCCATGAAACGATACCCTTGCGCTGTCATGAAAACACCGGACGGGTGGAAAATGCGGCGCAGCAATTCAGGGGCAAGGGTAACTGCAATAGAACATGGCTCATTCCGTCGAAAGCCGCTTCATCGCGATTGTTTCCGGCGCACTTCTTACAGTGGTCGCTCCGCTATTCACGCTTTTGCTGACGCTCTCCTATCACGAGGCTATTCGCAGCCAGCGCAATCACCTTGAAATTCTGCTGTCGACAAATGCCCAGGCGCTTGCCCGCCCCCTGTGGGATCTCGACGACGACACGATAAACCAGATTACCGGGACCCTCGTTTCCGACCCCATGATCAAGATGGTCGAGGTCAAGGACACCTCCGGCCAGCTCGACATCGTTCAGACAGCCGGCAGCGACATCATTCAGGACGCCTCCTCGACGACGCGCGACGTCGCCTACAAAACCACCAAGGGCTCCGTCAAGGTCGGGCAGCTGACGATCTATTATGACGATGTCAGCCTTCTGACCTCTCTCAGTCGCACCGAATTGTCGTTCATCACGATTTTCATCCTTGCCATTCTCACCATTGTGCTGGCGGCCATTGCCGGTAACCGCTTCATGGTCATCCGCCCGCTGATGCGGCTCGCAGCCGCCATTGAGGCGACCCGGCGCCTCGGCTCGCGTCACCACGTCGACTGGCGGTCGAAGGACGAGATCGGCAGGCTGGCGAAGAGCTTCAACGAGATGCAGACCCAGCTCGAAAAGGAAGAGCTGGAGATCAAGAACGCCCATGAGCGGAAGACGGAAATCTACAACCGGACGCCCGCCATGCTGTTCTCGCTCGACAGACACGACCGCATCGCCGCCGTCAGCGACTATTGGGTGCAGGCGACCGGTTACGACCGCGCGAAGATACTTGGCCTGAATTTCGCCGATCTCATCCACCCGGATGATCGCTTCCTGTTCCAGAAACGCAAGGCTGCCCAGCAGTTGCCGGACGCCGCGCATACCGGCATCACCGTCCGCTTCCATTGCATGGATGGCGACGTCATGGACGCGCTCATCCTCGAAAAAGCCCTAGATTCCGGCGATGCCACACAGCAGAGCACATGTCTCTGCGTCATGACTGATGTGACCGAGTTGCGCCAGTCGGAAAAGCGCAACCGCCAGCAGGCCATTTCCGACCATCTGACCGGCCTTTTCAATCGCCAGGGTTTTGAGGCGATCCTCGACCTGCAGATTCGCGATGCGGACCGGAACGGCAGCGAACTGGCTTGCCTGTTCATCGACCTCGATCGGTTCAAGGCCATCAACGACAATCTCGGCCATGCGGCGGGCGACGCGGTTCTGCGGGAATTCACAATGAAGCTCGAGCCGCTGCTGACGCCGCTCGACAGCGCCTCGCGCCTGGGCGGCGACGAATTTGCCATTCTGCTCGCCGGCGACAAGGTGGAAGAGCGCGCCCTGCAGTTCTGCGAACGCGTCTGCACCATGCTGGACACGCCCTTCGAGATCGAGAACAACAGCATCCGTCTCAGCGCCAGTATCGGCATGGCCGTCTATCCTCTGCATGCTTCCAGCGCCTCGGAGCTTTTGCAGAATGCCGACATGGCCATGTATACCCGCAAAAGAACCGGCAAGAACGGTTCGCAGGTCTTTGACAGCTCGATCATGGACCGGGCGCGCGAGCATGCGGAACTGGAACGGGATATAGCGCAGGCGCTCTCCGACGACTGGTTCGAGGCTTATTTCCAGCCGATTCAGGACCTTGCAAGCGGCCGGACGGCGGGTTTCGAGGCGCTGTTGCGTCTTAACCACCCGGAAAAGGGTCTGCTCTCCCCCGCCGCCATCATCAGCCTTGCGGAGGAAAACGGCACGATCCACCGCATCGGCAACGTCATCCTCGATCAGTCGATCGCCAATCTCGCACGGCTGTCGCGCCTGCCGGGTATGGAGCAGACATATGTGGCGGTGAATTTTTCGCCGTTGCAGTTCGAGCCGGGATTGCCGACGCGTATTGCCGGCGTGCTGCATCGGCACGGTATTCTCCCCAAACGGCTGGTCATCGAGATCACCGAAGCTGTGATCATGAAGGACGACCCGCAAATCCGGGCGATCCTCAACGCCATTCATCAGCTGGGCTGCCGCATCGCACTGGACGATTTCGGAACAGGTTACTCGTCGCTCAGCTATCTCAGCCGTTTTCCAGTCGATATCGTCAAGATTGACCAGTCTTTCACCCGCTCGATCTGCGACGACACAATGGAGATAAGACAGCGCAACCGCATGCTGGTGGAGGGCATCGCCGCCATCTCCCACAAGATGAACTGCGCCGTCATCGCCGAAGGCGTTGAGACGGAAGAGCAGAAGGAGCTTCTGACGGCGATAGGCGCGGATTACGGACAGGGCTACCTGTTTGCACGTCCGCAACCCATCGGAAAACTGATCGACGCATTGGACGCGGCTTCCGGCGCAAGCCACCCCGCGGCGCGACAAGCCTGAGCCGGTGGGAGCAACGATGAGATTGATCCGCTTTTGTCTGATCTTTCTTGCTCTCGCCAATCCGGCCTGTGCGGCCAAGCTTTTCCTGACGACCGAGGTCTATCCGCCGTACAATATGCAGGCCGGCGACGGCAGCGTGCGGGGGGTTTATATCGACCAGCTCAAGATCGTGCTTGAGGAAACCGGCACGGATTACGAAGTCGCCGTCATGCCCTGGGCACGCGCAATCGCCATGGCAACGACGCAGCCCATGCATTGTGTCTTCGCGGCGGCAAGAACCGCCGAACGTGAAAAGCTCTTCAAATGGGTCTCGCCGATCCACAGCGACCGCAATATTCTTGTGGCGCGTCGCGAGGCGGATATCGATGTTTCAAGCCTTGAGGACGCCAAGAAATACCGGGTCGGCACCCAGCGCGGCGACTATACCGAAAGCCTTCTGGAAAGGCTCGGTTTCCCGCAGGTCGACGTCGGCGCGGACTTCCAGATCACGCTTCATAAGTTGAGAGTTGGAAGAATCGACCTGATGCCCATGTCGGAAAGCACCTTCAAAAGCCTGCCGGCAGATACATTCAAGGAAGTGATAACCTTCACGCGGCAACAGCTGGGTCTTGCATGCAATAAAAGCGTTCCCGACGCAGTGATCGCGAAATTGCAGGCCCGGCTGGACAGGCTGATCGCCGATGGAACACAGCAGCGCATATTCGACCGCTACAATCTCGTCAGCCCCTGAGCATCGCGCAACAACGCGAAAATCCATAAAAAGATTGACAGGCAGCGGATTTCGGGGTGGTGACAACAGCATCGTCAGGCAAAACGCGGACATGCCCCATGAAGATCATCGCAGGACTCGGTAATCCCGGCTCGCAATATGCGGGAAACCGCCACAATATCGGTTTCATGGCCGTCGATGCGCTACAGCGCCTGCCCTCCTTCTCGCCCTGGGCGAGAAAGTTCAAGGCGGAGATTTCCGAAGGCGAGATCGGCGGCGAGAAAGTTCTGCTGATGAAGCCGCTCACCTATATGAACCTTTCCGGCGAATCCGTCGGGGAGGCCATGCGCTTCTTCAAGCTCACGCCGGCGGACATCATCGCCATCCATGACGAACTCGATCTCCCCGCCGGCCGCGCACGCATCAAGACCGGCGGTGGCCATGGCGGCCATAATGGCCTGAAATCGCTCGATGCCCATTGTGGCAAGGAATATCGCCGCCTGCGTCTCGGCATCGGCCATCCCGGCGACAAGGAGCGCGTGCATGGACATGTACTCGGCGATTTCGCCAAGGCCGACCGTGTCTGGCTGGAGCCGCTGCTGGACGCCATTGCCGACAATGC
Organism: Agrobacterium tumefaciens; assembly: GCA_025560025.1. Classification (NCBI taxonomy): domain Bacteria; kingdom Pseudomonadati; phylum Pseudomonadota; class Alphaproteobacteria; order Hyphomicrobiales; family Rhizobiaceae; genus Agrobacterium; species Agrobacterium tumefaciens. The sequence goes on from CP048485.1 coordinate 1,902,487, forward strand.
CGCCATGCTGGTGAAGGCGGAGGATTCGCAGCTGATGAACAAGCTGGCGCTGGCCACCGGCAGCAAGCCGGAAACGGAAAAACCTGCTAAGGCGGCCAAACCCGCGGCACAGTCCCACATCCATCAGGCGCGCAACAACGCCCAGCCGAAGAAGCTGCCTGAAACCGGACCCATGGCCGAAATGCTGAAGCGGATGTTCGGCAAGAAGGACTAGGTTTCGCATGTCTTCAGCAACCCTCGTCCTGCGCGAAGCCGGCTCCGCCGATCTGCCCGGCCTGCTTGAACTTTATCGGGCACTCAATCCGTCCGACCCGCAATTGACGGCACAAGAGGCAAGAGCCGCTTTCACCGCAATGCTCGGCCAACCCGGCCTTACCGTGTTTCTGGCAACGGAGGCCGGAGAACCGGTCGCGACTTCCACGCTTCTGGTCGTTCCGAACCTGACACGCGCCGCCCGCCCCTATGCCCTCATCGAAAACGTGGTGACGCTGGAAAGCCATCGCGGCCGCGGCTATGGCCGCGCGGTGGTGCACCATGCCATCGAGGCCGCCTTTGCCGCAAATTGCTACAAGGTGATGCTGCTGACCGGCCGCCAGCGTCCCGAGGTTCACGCCTTTTACGAAAGCTGCGGCTTTGTCCAGAACAAGACCGGTTTCCAGATCCGGCAGGACTCAGTCGGAAGCAAAGGGCGGTAATTTCACGCTCCATTGGTCCCTCACCCTCATTCCTGTGCTTGTCACAGGAATCTAGCCAGCCCAAGTCCTTGGGCTGAAAGCAGTCCCTTCGCCGCGCAGACGCGCGTCGGCTGGATTCCTGTGACAAGCACAGGAATGAGGGTGGGTAAGAACAGAGTGCAACCAAAGCATCCAGTTTGCCACGCCCGACATCCAGCAAAGGTTCACTCCTCCGGTTCGGTGGTGAACATCAGCGGAAAACCCGCCTCCTTGCCAAGATCGGTCGCCTCCTTGGCCTTTGTCTCGGCAATATCGCGCTCGCAGACGACGACGACCGCGCTGCCGAAGCGATGCGCCGTCATCATGACGCGGTGGCCGGTGTCCTCGCTCATGCGGAACACGGCTTTCAGCACCACGGTTACGAATTCGCGCGGCGTATAATCGTCATTCAGCAGGATGACCTTGTAAAGTTTCGGCCGTTCCAGCTTCGGTTTGACTTTCGGTTTCGGTTTGAGATCGACAGGACTGTCACTCATCATTGTCGCCCGTGATTGTCACTCAGATATTGCGCATGGGGAAATCCCCATTGATGACGAAAGATCGGTCGCTCGACCGGCGCATATTGCGCCGCAACCGCAGCATCGACAAGCCCGGCATGTCGCCCGCGCGAAATTCCGCACCATTCGCAGGGCTTTGCCCGCCCAAATCGGCCCACGGGCTTGACCTTGCCCTGCCCTTTCCTCAAAAGGCTCCTCAACGAATTCTTTCAAACGGACAGGTTTCAAGCCATGGGCTTCAAATGCGGTATCGTTGGATTGCCAAATGTCGGCAAGTCCACCCTCTTCAACGCGCTGACGAAAACGGCCGCCGCGCAGGCCGCCAACTATCCCTTCTGCACCATCGAGCCCAACACCGGCGAAGTGGCCGTGCCGGACCCGCGCATGCAGCAGCTTGCAGCCATCGCCGGATCCAAGGAAATCATTCCGACCCGCATTTCCTTCGTGGACATTGCCGGACTGGTGCGCGGCGCGTCGAAGGGTGAAGGTCTGGGCAACAAGTTCCTGGCCAATATCCGCGAAGTCGATGCCGTCGTGCACGTTCTGCGCTGCTTCGAGGACGACGATATCACCCATGTGGAAGGCCGCATCAATCCGGTCGGCGATGCCGACACGATCGAGACGGAGCTGATGCTCGCCGACCTCGAAAGCCTGGAACGCCGCGTCGAGCAGACCCGCAAGCGCGCCAGCAGCAAGGACAAGGAATCCCTCGCCCAGCTGCCTGTCATGGAAGCCGTCATCGCGCTGCTCAACGACGGAAAGCCGGCACGCCTGCTTTTGAAGACGCTGGCGGCCGAGGAGATCGAAATCCTCAAGGGCCTCAACCTTCTGACGTCGCACCCGGTGCTTTATGTCTGCAACGTCTCGGAAGCCGATGCATCCTCCGGCAACGAGCACACTGAGGCCGTCGCAGTGATGGCAAAGCAACAGGGCGCCGAATGCGTGATCATCTCGGCGGCGATCGAGGCCGAAGTCGCGCAGCTTCCCGCCGATGAAGCTGAGGAATTCCTCTCGGCGCTGGGGCTTACCGAAGCGGGTCTCGACCGGCTGATCCGCGCCGGCTATCACCTGCTCGACCTCATCACCTATTTCACCGTCGGCCCGAAGGAAACCCGCGCCTGGACGATCGTGCGCGGCACCAAGGCCCCCGCCGCCGCCGGCGTCATCCATACCGATTTCGAACGCGGCTTCATTCGCGCCTTCACCATCAGCTTTGACGACTACATCGCCTACAAGGGCGAAGTCGGCGCCAAGGAAGCCGGCAAGGGGCGCGACGAAGGCAAGGAATATGTCGTTCAGGACGGCGACGTCATCCATTTCCGCTTCAATACCTGATCTGGAGCGGAGCCTGCTTGCGGTCAGGTCACTTCCTTTGAAGGCGATAAGTGGGCGCAGATCTGGCCGCTTGTTTCTTCTCCCCGCCGGGGAGAAGGTGGCCCGAAGGGTCGGATGAGGGGGCACCCTCCCCCGAATATCTCGACGCTCGCCCCCTCATCCCGCTGCCGCGACCTTCTCCCCGGCGGGGAGAAGGCGAAGGACGCGCCCACTCGCGCCACAACATTTCCCTGCTCCACATCGCGCCCCAGATTTGACCTTTACGTAAAGGGAAAAATCATTTTAGATGCCGGCGATATTGACTGTGCGAAGGGAGGAAACCATGGCGCCGGTCGCGACATATGCCTACGAAGATTTTTCCGCCGGGCGGGAATTTCCGCTTGGACCGCAATCGATTTCCGCGGAACAAATCATCGCTTTTGCCAGTGAGTTTGACCCCCAGCCCATGCATCTTTCGGAAGAGGCGGGCCGGCAGAGCATTCTCGGCGGACTGGCAGCTTCCGGCTGGCACACCTGCAGCCTGCTGATGCGGATGATGGCGGATAGCTACATCTCCGATTCCACCTCGCAGGGCAGCCCCGGCATTGATTATGTCGACTGGAAGAAACCGGTTCTGGCGGGAGATACGCTCTCTGGAAAGTCCATCGTGCTGGAACAGCGCACCTCTGGCTCCCGCCCCGGTATCGGCCTCGTGAGATTCCGTCACGAACTCTATAATCAACGCGGCATTCTGGTATCGCACGGAGAAAACACCGTGATGTTCCGCATGCGTGCCGCGGATGGAGGCGTTGCAGCATGAGACTGGCAGAACTCTCTCCCATCGGCGAACGCGTCACCCTCGATACGCTGCATTTTTCCGCTGAAGACATCGTCCGTTTCGCCCGCGATTTCGATCCGCAGCCCTTTCATCTCGATGCCGAAGCAGCAAAGGAAAGCGTTTTCGGCGCGCTGTGCGCCTCCGGCTGGCACACCGGCGCGGGCTGGATGAAATGTTTTCTTTCCCATTGGGCGAAAGAGGTCAAAAGACTGAAGCAACAGGGTCTTGAACCGCCGAAACTTGGCCCCTCCCCCGGCTTTCGTGAACTGAAATGGAAGAAACCGGTATTTGCCGGCGACGATGTAACCTATTTCGTCACCCTGCTTGAAACCCGCCCACTGGAAACCCGCGCCGGCATCTGGCTCAACACCACTTTCAATGAGGGTGTGAACCAGTCGGGAGAGACCGTGCTGACCTTCCGCAGCGGGGTTCTGGAATTCGAATAGGTGCTGGCCGACATCACTCCGCCGCGATACCTTTGAAACAGGAATCGCGGCGGGCAGGTCAATATGGATGATATTCTCGAAGGGTATGCTGCGGCAGCGACACCGGAGCTGATTTCCAGATTCGACAATCTGGACTGCGAGGAGATTTACGCACCCGTCATCGATCTCCTGCCAGCGACACCGTGCCGGATCGCGGATATCGGCAGCGGCACCGGGCGCGACGCCGCCTGGTTTGCCGCGCAGGGCCATGATGTTCTGGCCGTGGAGCCGGTTGAAGAGCTTCGTGAACCCGGCATTCGATTACATCCATCGGACAGAATAACGTGGCTGGATGACGCTTTGCCCGAATTGGCGAAGGCTCGCCGCTACGGCGTCTTCGATCTGGTTGCCCTGTGCGGCGTCTGGCACCACATCGATTACGGGGCGAGGCAGACGGCAATGCAAAGCCTCTCGGAAATGACGGCGATGGGCGGATTGCTGATCATGTCGCTGCGTCACGGCCCCGCACCCGCAGGCCGCCGCGCCTTCACCATTTCACCGGCCGAAACCATAGACCACGCCACCCGCCTCGGCTTCACCCTGATCCGACAGGTGGATGTTGGCTCTATTCAGGCGGGAAACCGCGCTCTGGGTGTTCGCTGGACATGGATCGCTCTGCAAAAGACCAGTTAAAAGAGCGGGCTGCCGCAGCAGCCCTGCCCCGTTCTTTCGGCCTCAATGGCCTGAAAATTCCACCAGCGTCCGCACCTCTACACCGAGGTCTTCCAGCTTCTTGCGCCCACCGAGATCGGGCAGATCGATGACGAAGCAGGCCGAAACGATTTCCGCCCCCATCTGCCGCAACAGCTTCACCGCGCCTTCGGCGGTGCCGCCGGTCGCAATCAGGTCATCGACAAGAATGACCTTCTCGCCGGGCTGCACGGCATCCACATGCATTTCCATTTCATCGACGCCGTATTCGAGGCTATAAGCGACGCGCACAGTGGTGTGCGGCAGCTTGCCCTTCTTGCGGATCGGCACGAAACCGGCCGAAAGCTGATGCGCCACCGCTCCGCCCAGAATGAAGCCGCGTGCTTCCATGCCGGCGATCTTGTCGATCTTCGTGCCCGCATAGGGCTGCACAAGCTCGTCCACCGCCCGGCGGAAAGCGCGCGGATTGCCGAGCAGCGTCGTGATGTCCCGGAAGATGATGCCCGGCTTCGGATAGTCGGGAATGGAGCGGATGGCAGCGGAAAGCTCCGAAGCGATAACGGTCATGGTATTTCCAGTTACAATGGGAAATGGATCAGAAGGTTCGGGGCACCCTATCAACTTGGCGGCTGCGGACCAACTAAAAAGGGACCGACGACCGTCAGCGCGCGATGCCACTGGCAGATATCGGGATGCGGATCACCGTCATGACATCCCTCAACACATGAAAAGGCCCCCAGGGTAAGACCATGGGGGCCAGTGATTGCAGCCATTTAAAACCGGCTCAATGTTCCTTGCGGGCGTAGACCGATTTCTTGGTGAGATAGATCAGCGCCGTGAAGATGAACAGGAACACCATGACCATGAAGCCGGTGCGCTTGCGCTGTTCCAGATGCGGCTCTGCGGCCCACATCAGGAATGCCGACACGTCCTTGGAATATTGATCCACGGTCTGCGGCGCACCGTCATCATAGGTGACCTGATCGGCACTGATCGGCGGCGCCATCTTCAGCGCCACGGCGCTGACGAAATACGGGTTGAAATGCGTGCCTTCCGACACTTCAACGCCGGCAGGTGCATCCTGATATCCGGTCAGCAGCGCATGGATGTAATCCGGGCCGCCTTCCTGATAACCGCCGATAATGGGGATCATGTCGATGATGAATTGCGGGAACCCGCGTTCAACACCGCGTGCCTTGGCAAGCAGCGACATGTCGGGCGGGGCGGCTCCGCCATTGGCGGCGGCTGCCGCCTCATGGTTCGGGAACGGCGAGGGGAAATGATCGGAAGGCACGGCCTTGCGATTATACATTTCGCCTTCGGCATTCGGCCCGTCCTGCACTTCATATTCAGCGGCGAAAGCCTTCACCTGCTCTTCCGAATAACCGAGATCCCCGAGCGTGCGGAAAGAAACAAGGCTCATCGAATGGCAGGCGGAGCAGACTTCCTTGTAGACCTTGAGGCCACGCTGCAGCTGGCCCTTGTCGTATTTGCCGAAAGGTCCGGCAAAGGACCAGCTCTGCTCCTCGGGCTTGATGACCGGGAAGTGACCGCCGGCAATCGCGTGTTCCGTCTTGGTGGCGAGATCATGGCTCTCCTCCGCCGCAAAAGCGGCGGCGGAACAGCCAATGGCGGCGATAAGCGCGATGCTCGTGAGAAGCGTCTTCATTGTCGTCATCCTTCCTTCGCGCTCAGATCTGGGCAGCCGCTGGCGCGGCACCCTTCTTGGCGGCGTTCTTTTCAAGAACGGCCTCGGTAATCGAATTCGGAATACGCCGCGGCGTTTCGACCAGACCGAGGATCGGCATGATGACGAGGAAGAACCCGAAATAATAGAACGTACCGAGCTGGGAAAAGCCGACGTAGTTACCTTTGATATCGCCTCCGAATATCAGGCCGATCAGGCCGCTACCTTCCGCAGGGCGCGAACCCAGCCAGCCGAGCACGATGGCGTTGACCACGAACAGCCAGAAGAACATCTTGTACCAGGGACGATAGACGGCGGAGCGAACCTTCGACGTATCGAGCCAGGGCAGGAAGAACAGCACGATGATCGCGCCGAACATCACGAGAACGCCACCGAGCTTGGAATCGATCGGCCCGATGTTGACGGTAACGGCGCGCAGCATCGCGTAGAACGGCAGGTAATACCATTCCGGCACGATATGCGCCGGCGTCTTCAGCGGGTCCGCCATGATGTAGTTATCAGGGTGGCCGAGGAAGTTCGGCATGTAGAAGATGAACCACGCATAAGCGATCAGGAACACCGAAACGCCGAGCGCATCCTTCAGCGTCGCATAGGGCGTGAAGGGAACCGTGTCGGTCTTGCTCTTCACTTCCACACCGGTCGGGTTGGTCTGGCCGGTCACATGCAGCGCCCAGATGTGCAGGATGACGACACCCGCGATCATGAAGGGCAGCAGGTAATGCAGCGCAAAGAAGCGGTTGAGCGTCGGATTGTCCACCGCAAAGCCGCCGAGCAGGAACTGCTGGATCCATTCACCCACGAGCGGGAAAGCCGTGAAGAAGCCGGTGATGACGGTGGCGCCCCAGAAGGACATCTGGCCCCAGGGCAGAACGTAGCCCATGAAACCCGTCGCCATCATCAAAAGATAGATCACGCAGCCGAGAATCCAGAGGATTTCGCGCGGCGCCTTGTAGGAGCCGTAATAGAGGCCACGGGCGATGTGCAGGTAAACCGCGATGAAGAAGAAGGATGCACCGTTGGCATGCATGTAGCGCAGCAGCCAGCCATGATTGACGTCACGCATGATCTTTTCGACGGAATTGAAGGCAACCGTCGTTTCCGCAGCATAATGCATGGCAAGCACGACGCCGGTGAGGATCTGCACGATCAGCATCACCGAAAGCATCGCACCGAAGGTATAGGCGTAGTTCAGGTTACGCGGGACAGGATAGGCAACGAAGCTGTCATAGATCAAGCGCGGCAAGGGAAGCCGCGAATCGATCCACCTCTCGATGCCGGTGGACGGCTGATAACTGGAATGGCCACTCATGAATATCTGTCCCCTTATCCGATCTTGATCACGGTATCGGATGTGAATGCAAATGTCGGGATGGCGAGGTTCTGCGGCGCCGGACCCTTACGTATGCGGCCCGCCGTATCGTAGTGCGAGCCATGGCAGGGACAGAACCACCCGCCGAAATCGCCGGCCTGGCCGAGCGGAACACAACCGAGATGGGTACAGGAACCGACCATGACGATCCAGTTCTCCTTGCCCTGCCCGGCGGAACGGTCGATATCCGTCGCCTGCGCGTCTGCGGCAATATTGGCATTGCGTGCCACCGGATCCTTGAGATCACCAAGAGCGACGGCCTTGGCTTCCTCGATTTCCTTTTCCGTGCGGTTACGGATGAAGATCGGCTTGCCGCGCCACTTCACGGTGAGTGACATGCCCGGCTCGACCGCCGCCACATCCACCTCGATGGAGGCGAGCGCCAGCGTCGATGCGTCTGGGCGCATCTGGTCGATAAAGGGCCATGCGACGGCGGCGGCACCGACGGCGCCCGCCATTCCGGTTACTAGATATAGAAAATCGCGACGGGTCGGTTCACCCGAGGCGTCGTGATTGGTTACGTGCTCGCTCACCGCTACACCATCCTCTGCGCTGTTTTTGCCGTAAATCGCATGAGTCCTCCCGCTATGATTTGATCCAAGACAAACTCCGTCCCATCGTCTCGGTCATTCTCGCGGCGTTTGAGAAACCGCGTCATTCTGTTTGATCGCAAAATATTGACTGACTTGGCAAGAGCAAAGCACACAAAGCTGCCGTAATTCTGCCTGAGGGGCCCGATTTGTTTCTCATTTTTTCACAAGGCTTGGCAGGCGGGCAACATTGTGCGCACCCCGGCGCCGTGTTAGGAGACGCGAAGGGAGAGCTTGGAAAGCAGGGATTCGGATGACGGCGAAGCTCGCTTGCATGGTCTCCACCGTGGTGGCTGCCGTTCTTTTTATCGCCAGCCTGCGTTATGTGACCGATTTCTGGCTTTTAGCCTTCGTCACAAGCTTTCAGCTTCACATCGCCATTGCCTGTATCCTGCTGTCATGCCTGATATTCTGGCTCACGCGTGACGCGATTTCCGCTGTTCTGGTCGTCTGGTCGCTTGCGCTCGCCATCCATGCCGTGGCCATGCTCATGGAATTTTCCACCTCCGCCACCGCTGCACCCGGGGCCAAGCCCTTTCGACTATTGTCCTTCAACGTGCTGATGGACAATGCCGCCAATGCGGATGCGATTGCCGATACAATCCTCGAATCGGGCGCCGATGCGGTCTATCTGTTCGAGGCGACGGCGCTGCAATCGGTTCTGCCGCGCCTGCAGCAAACCTACCCATACAGGCTCGGCTGCTTTTCCGGCACGCCGACCTGCGACCTGTTGATCCTGTCAAAGCGGCCTTTGCTGGAAGGCCGTTTCCACAGCCTCAGCGATCTGCGCCGCGACCGCTTCGCCATTGCCAGCATCGACCTTGACGGCACGGAACTGACGCTTGCCGCCGGCCACATCACCAAACCCTATTTCGACGATTATCACCGCGACGAGCTGGACGAAGTCAGTGAGATTCTCTTTCGCGTCACCGGGCCGCTTATTCTGGCCGGAGACTTCAATTCGGCAAGCATCGCCCCCGACATGCGTGATTTTCTTGCCGCCAACGATCTGAAGAAAGCGGTCTGGGAACCTGCCACATGGCCAACCAGGGCGGGCCTCTTCGGCATCGCCATTGACCACATCTTCGCCCGCGAACCGGCGACGCTGATGAAAACCACACGCCTGCCCAACCGCCTTGGCTCCAATCACTATGGGCTGGTGGCCGATTTCATGATCGGAAAATAATCGCCGGGCTTATTGGGCGGCCTCATCGGCGGCAAGAAAACCGCCCGACTGCCGTGCCCAAAGCTCCGAATATAGACCGCCCTTCGAGACCAGATCGGAATGGTTGCCCTGTTCCACGATCCGGCCCTGATCCATCACGATCAGCCGGTCGAGAGCGGCGATCGTCGATAGCCGGTGGGCGATGGCCAGCACCGTCTTGCCATGCATCAATTCGTCGAGATTGCTCTGGATCGCGGCTTCCACCTCAGAATCGAGTGCCGAGGTTGCCTCGTCGAGGACGAGAATAGGCGCGTCCTTCAGCATCACGCGGGCAATGGCGATGCGCTGCCGCTGGCCGCCGGACAGTTTCACCCCGCGCTCGCCGACATGCGCGTCGAAGCCCAAGCGGCCGCGCTGGTCCACCAGCCTGGCGATGAAATCATCCGCCTTTGCCCGGCGCGTCGCCTCCAGCAATTGCGCTTCGGTGGCGTCGGTGCGGCCGAACATGATGTTGTCGCGGATGGAACGGTGCAGCAGCGACGTATCCTGCGTGACCATGCCAATATGGGCGCGCAGCGATTCCTGCGTCACTCCGGCGATATCCTGCCCGTCAATCAGGATGCGGCCTTTCTCGACATCGTAAAACCGCAGAATCAGGTTGACGAGGGTGGATTTGCCAGCGCCGGAGCGCCCGACGATGCCGACCTTTTCCCCCGCCTTGATATCGAGATTGAGATGATCGATGACGCCATTCGCCCGCCCGTAATGGAAGCTGACATTCTCAAAGCGAATGCTCGGCTTCTTCACTTCCAGCACCGTCGCATCCGGCGCGTCCACGAGACCGATCGGCTGCGAAATCAGCTCCGCGGCATTCTGCACCGTGCCGAAATTGCGCATGATGCCGTTGAACTGCGTCATCAACCGCCCGAGCAGGAAATTGAGGCGCAGCACCAGAGCCAGCGTAAAGGCAACCGCACCGGAACTGATCCTGCCGGACAGCCACAGGTCGATGCAGAGGGCGGCCATTGACGTGATCATCACGCCCGACAGCAGCGCCATGGAGGCGCGCACGCCGGTGATGAACCGCGTAAACGTCATGGTGGCGTTCTGGAAAATATCGAAGCCCTGCCGCATGTAGCGGTCATTGGCGTCGTCGCGCCCGAACAGCCTGAGTGTCTGGATATTGCTGTAGGCGTCCACCATGCGGCCGGAGAGCATGGAGGCGGCTTCCGCCGTCTCTTTCGAATGGTAGCGAATGCGCGGCACGAAATAACGCGCCAGCGCCGAAAAGATCAGCACCCACACAAGCACGACAAGCGCAAGCCGCCAGTCCAGCCCGCCGATCAGAAACAGCATCGAAACGGAATAAATCCCGACGAACCAGACGCTTTCCATCAGCGAGGTGACAAGATCACCCGCCGCCTGCCCGCCCGACCAAACCTTGGTGACGATGCGGCCGGAAAAATCGTTCTGGAAGAAGGTCAGCGATTGCCGCGCCACATGCATGTAGGATTGCCAGCGCACCAGATTGTAAAAACCGGGTGTAATGATCTGCTGGTCCACCAGCGCGGTGATCATCGTGACGATGAAACGCACGACGCCGATCAACACCAGCATGCCGACAAGTTCGCCGCCATGGGCGGCAAGCAGGCCGGCCCAGCCTTCATCCGGCTTCACGGTCGAGAGAATATCCACCAGCCGCCCGACGAACCAGAACAGCGCCGCCTCAATGGCCGCCGTTAGCCCGCCCAGCACCAGCATCGCGAAAAACGGCGCCTTGGCCTGAGAAATATAGAACCAGATGAAGGCGAATGTGTTTTCAGGCGGCCGCAGATCGTCCTTTCGGGCGAAGGGCTTGATCCAGTTCTCGAAGAACTCGAAGATGCGCGTAATGACCATGATCCGGATATAGGCGGATTCCCGTTGAGGGAACAGCCGCCGAGCCTTGGGGAAGAGATTATATTTCGGTAACGTTGGGGAAATGAAAATGGGCGCGAAACGTTCCACCGGCCTCTGGATCGCAAACAACATAGGCCGCTTTCAGCCGTCATCCTAAGTTCGTCGTCGCCATCCTCCCCTTCCGCCGTCTCATCCTCGCCCTTGAGGCGAGGATCCACCCACACCCGGAAAACATGGATCCTCGGGTCAAACCCGAGGATGACGTCGCGTCTGCCGAAAAGGCCAAGAATATTCATTGCGCGGAAATCGCCCGCGAGCTTATGCGCGGTGCATGTCTAGAAGAGCTTTAGCTTCCACACTCCATCAATGCAGACACGCCGTGGCTGTGCGGTCATGACGGAGGAGAGGTTTAGCGCACTTGCCTGCGTAAACGCAGGCCGCAAGCGTGAGGGCGGGAAACCATGCCCCGCCCTCACATTATTCTTATTCCGCAGCCACATCAGCCTCGTGGTCAGCAATGAAACCGCCGGACTGGCGCCGCCACAGATCGGCATAGATACCGCCCATCGCCACCAGTTCCGCATGGCTGCCGGCCTCGACGATCTGGCCCTTGTCGAGGATGATGAGCCGGTCCATCTCGGTCAGCGTCGAAAGGCGATGGGCGATCGCAATCACGGTCTTGCCTTCCATCAGCGAGAACAGGTTTTCCTGGATCGCCGCCTCGACTTCACTGTCGAGCGCCGAGGTCGCTTCGTCCAGCACCAGAATCGGCGCATTCTTGAGGAACACACGGGCAATCGCGATGCGCTGACGCTGGCCGCCGGAAAGCTTCACGCCGCGTTCGCCAACCTGCGCATCGAGGCCCTGACGGCCATGCATGTCGACAAGCGTTTCGATGAAGTCCCAGGCATTCGCCCGCTTCGCCGCCGCAATCACCTGCTCGTCCGTGGCCTCGGGATGGCCATAGGCGATGTTGTCGCGGATCGAACGGTGCAGCAGCGACGTATCCTGCGTCACGACGCCGATCAGCTCGCGCAGGCTGTCCTGCGACACCTTGGAAATGTCCTGCCCGTCGATGGTGATCCTGCCCGCTTCCAGATCGTAGAAACGCAGCAGCAGGTTCATCAGCGTCGTCTTGCCCGCGCCCGAACGCCCGACCAGACCGACCTTCTCGCCCGGCTTGATATCAAGCGTCAGCCCGTCAATCACGCCCTTGTTCTTGCCATAGTGGAAACGGACGTTGTCATAACGGATGGCGCCCTGGGGTGCCGCAAGCTGCGGGGCCTTGGCGACATCGACGATATCGTGCGGCTTCGTCATCATCGACATGCCGTCATAGACCGTGCCGATATTTTCGAACAGCGAGGTGACTTCCCACATGATCCACTGCGACATGCCGTTGACGCGCATGGCAAGGCTGATGGCGATGGCGACCGAACCGGCGGTGACCGAACCCTGCATCCAGAAATAAAGACCGAGCGCCGCCGTGGAAAACAGCACCACGGCATTGTTGAGGTCGATCAGGATGTTGAAGCCGGAAATCTTGCGCATCTGGCGGTGAACGGTTCCGAGAAACACGTTCATGCCCTCACGCGCATATCTTTCCTCGCGGCCCGCATGGGAAAACAGCTTGATCGTCGAGATGTTGGTGTAGCTGTCGACGATGCGGCCCGTCATCATCGAACGCGCATCCGCCTGCTCCTGCGCCAGCCGTCCGAGCTTCGGAACGAAATAGGCAAGGATGCCCATATAGATACCGAGCCAGACCAGCAGCGGAATGACCAGCCGCCAGTCCGCGGCCGCAACCATGAACAGCATCGAGACGACGAAGCTGATCGCATAGACGAAGACGTCGATCACCTTCAGCGCCACTTCGCGGATCGCCAGCGCCGTCTGCATCACCTTGGTCGAAACCCGGCCGGCAAATTCGTTGGCGAAGAAATTCATGGAATGGCGCAACAGGAAACGGTGCATCTTCCAGCGCGCAATCATGCCGAAATTGCCGGCAAGCGTCTGGTGCATCGTCATGGTGTGGATCGCGCCCATCAGCGGCAGCACGAAGAGCACCAGTCCGGCCATGACAATCAGATGCCAGCCCTCATCGGCAAAAAACGTCTCGCGATTGGCCGTGGACAGCCAGTCGACGATATTGCCGAGGAATTTGTAGAGCATGGCTTCCGCAACGGCGATGCCCATGGACATCAGGCCAAGCAGCAGCAGCCAGGGCCATGCCGGCTTCACATAGTGCCACAGGAACGGCAAAAGCGTCTTCGGCGGCACGGACGGCGTCGAAGAGGGAAAAGGATCGAGGCGTTTTTCAAACCAGCCAAACATAGGCCAAGCTCCGGCAATCAATCGCTCCATCGTGACATGGTGAGCGGACACAAATATGGCTCACGACGGAACGGAAAAGTCTTTGGATATGGCCGTGACAGCCACATGACGAATCGAGAAATGGGAAACGCGGCCGAACCGCGGAGTAACACCTAGGCCAGCAGCGGCACTACTGGGGCCGGGAGGCGAAAGCGAACGTAAATATCCATAATAACCTCCCTGAGCTGGTGTTGAAGATGTGGCCTTGTAGCGCAAAAATTAATCGTTGACCAGTCGGAAAGACCAGGATGCGCTAGAAAACTCCCGATTGTGGCGAACACCGCCAAATGGGTGGATTTACCCGCAGAGGTTTCCACCCATCACCGGCCTTGAATGTATCGCCTTACTCGGCAGCATCCTGTGACTGCTCACCTTCATATTCCGCAACCAGCTCGGCCATATCCGCCTGCGTATGACGTTTGAGTTCCCGGCGGTCGCTGGGCTGAGGCGCGAAAGCGACGGTCAGGCCCGTATCCCGCACCGTGCCGATGGCGAAGGATGCACCCGACAACATGCGCACGCCCGCATGCAACCACAGGGGATCGGTGGCGAAATGTTGGCCGATGCCGACGACGACGGGAATACCCTGCCAGTGCGACATGCGGTCGTAGTGGATATGGCCCGCAAGAATACCGATGACATCATGCTCGAACAGCACCTCGTCGAGGGCCTCGGTATCGTCAAAGGACAGGGATTCCCACTCCGCATCGGGACGGTCGAAATCGAGCGCCGGTGCATGGTGCATCACCAGAAGCTTCGGCAGGTCGGGATGGTTTTCGAGTTCCTCCTCCAGCCATTCGATTTGGCCGGGCTCGAAAGCGCCGCCGACCTTGCCCGGAACGCTGGTATCCATCACGATGACATGGAGACCGGCAATCACCGCGGCATGGTCGTAGGGCGCGTCCAGCTCCTCGTCACGGCCGAGCATGACAGGATAAAAGCCATCACGGCGATCATGATTGCCAAGCGCGAAGAGCACTGGCACATCGAGTTCAGCCGCGTCCAGCAGACGCTTGAGCTCCTCGTAGCTGCCGGCATCGCCCCTGTTGGTCAGATCGCCGCTGACAACGATGAATTCGGGCGCCGGCTCCAGCGCCTTGATCTGCGCCAGCGTGTCGGCGAGCCTCGTCGACGTATCGGAATAAAGATCATCATCCTGCACCTGCGGATTGCCCACATGCAGATCGGTCAAATGGACGAAATTCACCCGTTCGGACATGATATCTTCCTGTTTTTGCGGCACAGAATATCCGGCCTGAAAGCGCGCCGTCACAACTCATGCCGGCGTTCGGACGGCCTGACGACCCATTGGTTAATGGGTAGCCCGCCTGTGTGTCATGCGAATGAATACGGCGCTCTTCGAGACCGACTTTTCATGCTGCATCTGTCACAGGTCATCCGCCCGTGCTAATCGCTCCAGCATTCCAACCGCGACGGGAAGACCATGTCCGACATCAAGCCTGAAATCGGGCCCAATATCAGGCCAAGCATCAGGATCGCCCTTTACCAGCCCGATATTCCCGGCAATACCGGCACCATCCTGCGGCTGGCCGCCTGTCTTGGCCTCGGCGTCGATATCATCGAGCCGGCCGGCTTCGATATTTCCGACCGCAACCTGAAACGGGCGGGCATGGATTATATTGCGGCGGCGGCGCTGACACGCCATGTCAGCTGGGACCGTTTTGAGGAATGGCGCGCAACCACGGGCCGCCGCCTTGTTCTCGCCTCGACCAAGGCCGCCCTGCCCTATACGCAAATTGCCTATCGTGAGGACGATATCCTGCTTTTCGGCCGTGAAAGTGCGGGTGTACCCGACCACGTGCATGAGAAGGCGCAGGAGCGAATCATCATACCGATGGTGGCGGGACAACGTTCAATCAACGTGGCCATGTCGGCGGCGATGATCACCGGCGAGGCTTTGCGTCAGACCGCATGGGCTTGAGTGCCCTTTTTAACGCCATTTTTTCGGGCAAATACAAAATTTGACCGTTTTTGCTTCAAAACTGTCGCAACCCGGCCTGTACCGAAGGCGTTCAGGCTCCTATACTCATTAGCCGGACAACAAAAATCACCCTCGCCGGAACCGTTCGCCGGCGGGTGTGAGGAGACGTAGCATGCAATCCACCATTGTCATCGTCAACCTTCTCGGCGCAGTCGCGCTGCTGCTCTTCGGCCTTGCCCAGGTGAAGGACGGGGTCACCCGCGCCTTCGGCATGAAACTGCGAAGCGTGCTGGCGACCGGCACCCAGAACGGCCCGCGTTCGTTCTTTTCCGGCTTTTTTGCCACCGTCGCATTGCAAAGCTCGACGGCGACGGCACTGACCGTCACCTCCTTCGCCGAGCGTGACCTCATCAAACCGC
Organism: Agrobacterium tumefaciens; assembly: GCA_025560025.1. NCBI lineage: Bacteria > Pseudomonadati > Pseudomonadota > Alphaproteobacteria > Hyphomicrobiales > Rhizobiaceae > Agrobacterium > Agrobacterium tumefaciens. Next base: position 1,918,471 of record CP048485.1, read on the forward strand.
GTATGGCGCAGGTGGTGCTGCTTGGCGCCAATGTCGGCACCGCCGTCACCGCCTGGATCGTGGCCGCCGGCGTGGAATGGCTGTCGCCTCTTCTGATCCTTGCGGGCATTATTTTTAAAAAGGGCAGTTCCAATGCCAGACAGGGCGGCGGAACCGCCTTGATCGGCATCGGCCTGATGCTTCTTTCCCTGCATCTGCTGAGCGGTGCGACCGAGCCGATGCGCGCCTCGCCCGCTCTCGGCGTCTTCATCGGCCTGCTGGATGGCGCATGGCCCGTGGCGCTGATCTTCTCCGCCGTACTGGCCTTCGTCTCCTCCTCCAGCCTCGCCGTTGTCGTGCTGATCCTGTCGCTGGCGGCCACCGGCACGCTGTCGGCCGGCCTCATCATCGTTCTCATCCTGGGCGCCAATCTCGGCGGTGCCATTCCGCCCGTCATCGCCACCCTGTCGGGCCCCGCCTCGGCGCGGCGCATCACCATCGGCAACCTCCTCGTGCGCACCATCGGCTGCCTCATTGCGCTGCCGCTCGCCTCCTATGGCGCGACGCTCCTGCAGCAACTGCCGATTTCGCCGGCCAAACTGCCGGTAGACGCCCACCTGATCTTCAATGTCATCCTCGCGGCGCTGGCCTGGCCCTTCTCCGGCCTGATATCCGATCTGATGACAAAGCTGGTGCCGGGCGATCCGAAAGCCGAAGACGGCCCGAATTTCCTCGACCAGCAGGCGCTGGACATGCCGGTCGTGGCGCTCGCCAACGCCACCCGCGAGGTCTTGAGCGTCGGCGACAGCATCGAGCGCATGCTGATCCGCGCCGAAAACGCCTTCAAGCACAATGATCTGGCACCGCTTCAGGAAGTTTCCCTGCTTGAAAACAAGGTCGATCGCCGTCAGCAGGAGGTGAAGGTCTATCTGTCGCAGCTGGGGCGCAAGGGGCTAACCGACGAGGAAGCGCGCCGTTCAATCGCCATCATCGATTATGCCATCAACCTCGAACATATCGGCGACATCATCGAAAAGGGCATTTGCGAGCAGATTCGCAAGAAGGTGCTGAACAGCTTCAAATTTTCCGACGACGGTTATGAGGAGCTGAAGACCCTGTTCGACATGACCATCGAGAACCTGCGTGCCGCCCAGAGCATTCTGGTGACCGGCGATTTCGATCTTGCCCGCCGGCTGATGGAAAGCAAGGTGGATATACGCCGCCTCGAAAAACAGTCTTCCAACCGCCATCTCGAGCGCCTGCGCGACGGGCTTGCGGAAAGCATGCAGACCAGCTCGCTGCATCTCGACATGCTGCGGGATCTGAAGCGCATCAACGCCCATATCGTCACGGTGGCGCATCCCATTCTGGATGAAAGCGGCGTGCTGATCGAAAGCCGCCTGCGTTATGCCGAGCCCCGCGCCTGAAAGCATTTTCAAGGAAAAGCGGTCCCGGTTCCGTTCGGAAAGGCAAAACGCCCTAAACTTCAATCGGCCGAAGGAAGCCGCCGCATGGTGAATTCGATGCGGTCGCCTTCCAGCTGTCGCCAGCTTTCCACTTCCGTCCAGTAGGCCGCTTTCGGAAAGCTGTCGAACCATTCGCGCGCCTTGGCGCGGGCTTCCTCGCGCCCGAGACAGAAGGTTTGCCGCACGAACATGCCATTGCGCGTCTTGTCCTCGCCCGAGCCTTCACGCGCCTTGCGGTGATTGGCGATCCTGCGCTTCAGCCCGTCCAGGGGCGGCGGTCCGGTAAATTTCGTCATGATATTCACCTCTGGCACCTACATCGATAAAGATAGTGCCCGCATGTGAACTTGGCGAGTCGAATTTGTGCGCGGGGCCTGCACCTGCTAGACGCGACAGGGAATCGACTTCACCTAAGGAGAATACGCATGGAACGGCCAATCTTGCCGAAGGGCTTGCCCGACGACATCGAGGACAAGAAGGCCCTTGCCCAAGCCTGGTTCCAGCATCTGCGCGACACCATCGTCGCCTCCTTCGAGACCCTAGAAAACGACCTGACCGGCCCTCTTTCCGATCAGGAGCCCGGCCGTTTCGTCCAGAAAGACTGGCTGCGCGACAATGGCGAGGGCGGCGGCGGCAGGATGTCGATGATGGAAGGCCGCGTCTTCGAGAAGGTTGGCGTCCACACCTCCACCGTCTATGGCGAATTCTCGCCGGAATTCCGCAAGCAGATACCGGGAGCGGAAGAAGACCCGCGTTTCTGGGCCTCCGGCCTCTCGCTGATCGCCCATCCCGTCAATCCCAATGTGCCGGCCGTGCACATGAACACCCGCATGGTCGTCACCACCAGCCACTGGTTCGGCGGCGGCGCGGATCTGACGCCGGTGCTGGGGCGCAGACGTGACGAACAGGACCCGGACACCCAGCTTTTCCACCGCGCCTTCCAGATCACCTGCAACCGCCATCCGGTCGCCGATTATCCGCGCTACAAGACATGGTGCGACGACTATTTCTTCCTGAAACACCGCAACGAGCCGCGCGGCACCGGCGGCATCTTCTTTGACTGGCTGCATCCAGAAGAAGAGAAAGGCGGCTGGGACGCCAATTTCGCCTTCGTGCAGGATGTCGGCCGCGCCTTTAATCTGGTCTATCCGAAAATCGTCCGCGCCAATTTCAACCAGAACTGGACGGAAGAGGACCGTGACGAGCAGCTTATCCGTCGCGGCCGCTATGTGGAATTCAACCTGCTTTATGATCGCGGCACGATCTTCGGCCTCAAGACCGGCGGCAATGTCGAATCGATTCTCTCCTCTCTACCGCCGGTAGTGCGCTGGCCCTAAAAAAACTCACGTAAATTTGACGCTCATCAGCCATTTGGTCGCAAATAGCGCAAATTAGGACTTATGGAAAAATCAAGGCAATGATAGTCTCCTCCTCGCAGACGTACTGGAGGAGCTATCGTCATGATTACTTCGAACAGCATGCCTATCTCTGCTTCCCCCGAGGAAGCCCAGCATTCCATTGATACCCCTGATTTGATCGATCGCCTGGCAGCGGAAATGCGTGCCACGGGTGATCGCGAACTGCCGCATTCCTTTTATGTCGAACAGGTAAAACGCACGCTGGCCGGAAAAACGGTGAAGCGGGCGGACAATGACGAAATGCCTCGTACAAAAATTCCGGCAGCCGGCACATCCTCTGTTTTCCAGTGCTGGGCGATGCCCGAATAGGGGCCTGAATAAGGTCGAAGGACGCCGCTCTGGAACATAAGCGGTGAACATTCGTTTCTTGTCGGAGGGACAGCAGGCGATTGAATTGCTGTCCCTCACTCTCGCACATTCTCCCTGTCGAAAATCGATTCCGGTTTTCGACAGGGAGAATGTGCAGACTCAAGATGTTAGAGCGTCCTTTATGCGTCCGAACGGACTCATGGCGCTCTAAAACAGGGAGGCAAGACCATGAGACTGTTTGAATGTGGAACGCTTGTGCCCGGCTGTGCTTGGCACACGCGCGCAGATGACGACGCTGAAGTTGTGCGTCGCACCGTGGAACATATGCGATCGGCGCACGGCGAAACCGTCATCCGCGAGAACATGATCGAAAACATCAAATCCCGCATTCGCGACGAGGCAAATGCGGCCTGAGCCGCAACGCCGCCGTCGCTGACCTCAATTTTCCAGCATATCCTTCAGCCGGGCGGTCAACGCTGCCCGGTCGAGTGAGAAATTGACGTCGATCCACTTTTCCTCAAGGCTTTTCAGCACTTCGCCCACCTTCGGGCCGGCCTCGACGCCCGCAGCCATCACATCCGCGCCGCTCAGCGGAAAGCCCGGTTTGTGGAATTTCTCCGCCCGCGTCAGCAAAGTCGAAAGCCGCGCCACTTTCTGCATGGCCGTGTCGCCGGCAGAAAGATCGGCACGGGCCGAAGCAAGCGCCAGTTTCAGCCGCGTCTTCACGCCCTCGACGCCCTGACGATAAAGTAGTCGGTCGAGCGCTGTCTCCTTCTGCTCCGGGTCAGCCGCCGGAGCCGAGGCCCAATAAGCAAGATAAGCCGCTTCGGCTTTCGACAGCCGGAGGCGCGCGGCAAGGGCAGCCAGCCTGTCCCTGTCCGGCGGCACGATGGCGGCAAGCCGCAGCATCGGGTCCACCGCCCAGCCGAGAGCCTGCTCCGTCGCCACCAGCCCGTGAATGGCGTCGATGCCCCATTTTTCCGTTTCGGGAAGAATTTCCGCCAGAACGCCCGATTGCCGCATCCACAAAAGGGCGCGGGAAGGATCGCGGGCGGAAAGCAGCTTTTTCAGCTCGCTCCACACCCGCTCGGCCGAAAGGGTGCCCAGCTTGTCCTTGGCCCGCGCGCTTGCCCGCAAGCCGTCCGCATCCGGGCGGCCGGAGCCGTAATGGGCGAAAAAGCGGAAAAACCGGAGAATCCGCAGGTAATCTTCCGAAATCCGCATCGCCGCATCGCCGATGAAGCGCACCGTGCCGGTCTCGATATCGGGAAGACCATCGATAAGGTCGATGATCTCACCCTTTTCGTCGGCATAAAGAGCATTGATGGTGAGGTCTCGCCGCTCGGCATCGGCCTGCCAGTCGGTGCCGAAGGCCACCTGTGCGTGGCGGCCATTGGTTTCGACATCGCGGCGCAACGTCGTCACCTCGAAACCTTCGCCATCGATCACCAGCGTTACCGTGCCGTGTTCGATGCCGGTCGGCACCGCCTTGATGCCCGCAGCCTTGGCCCGCGCAACAACCACATCAGGGGTTAGCGTCGTCGCCATGTCGACATCGACGACCGGCAGGTCCATCAGCGCATTGCGCACCGCGCCGCCAACGATCCGCACCTCGCCGCCATCGGCATTCAGAAGCGTAAAGATGCGCTTGAGCGCCGGTTTTTGAAACCAGTCCCGCCCGGCAAGGCTGCTCATGAATAAAACCTCTCGTAAATCGTCCTGACGATGCCCGCCGTAATGCCCCAAATGTAGCGTTCGCCATAGGGCATTTCATAGAAAAACCGCTCCTTCCCCTGAAAGATGCGGCTGCCGCGCCCGTGATTGGCCGGGTCCATCAGAAAGGACAGCGGCACTTCGAAAACCTCATCCACTTCGGTTGGATTGAGCGTCAGGTCGAAGCCGGGCCGAACGATCGACAGCACCGGCTTGATGCGAAAACCCGTCCCGGAAATATAGTCCGGCAGGCGCCCGACCGTTTCCACGAAGGACCTGGAAAGGCCGATTTCCTCTTCCGTCTCGCGCAGCGCCGCCTCTTCCGGCGTCCGGTCCTCGGCATCGATGCCGCCGCCCGGAAATGAAATCTGGCCGGAATGTTTGCGCAGGGTGGCCGTGCGCTGGGTGAAGATCACCCGCGCATCGTTGCCATCGTCAATGACCGGCACCAGCACGGCGGCGTCCTTCAGCCTGATGCCGTTTCCAGACAGCACCACGCCCGGATTGAGCACATGGTCGCCATGCTCCCGTTCCGCCACGCCCTCGCCTTCCTGCAGCACGCGGCAGCGGAAATCGGCGGCGGTAAAAGTCTTGAATGCCGTTGTCGTCATTGCGAAAGCCGTTCCAGTTCCTTGGCGGGCATCACCGGAAAAGTCACCCCGCCCGAGCGCACGGCGAACATGTCGACGCCCTCCACTTCGATCACCTCGCCAAGTGCGACGAGATCATACATCACCGCCCGCGACACGAGCGCTTCCAGCCTGCCGCGCACCAGAAGATAGGGCTTCAATTCCCGGTTCTCACCGAAAACCTCGAACCGCAGCGGATGCTCCGGCCCCACCTCCACCACATCGCCGACATTGGTGCGGAAGGTCAGCAGCGGCTCGCCATCATCCTCACCCGCCGTCAGCTTCATTTCCACGGCGACGAAAGGCGCATCCACGACGCGGATGCCGACTTTTTCCACAGGAGTTACGAGATAGGTTTTGCCGTCCTCATCCTTGCGCAGAACCGTGGAAAACAGCCGCACCAGCGGCGCCCTGCCGATGGGTGTACCGAGGTAGAACCAAGTGCCATCGGCGCGGATTTCCATGTCGAGATCGCCGCAAAAGGGCGGATTCCAGCGTTCCACCGGGGCCGGCCCGCGTTTGGCGACGCCGGTCTGTTCGGCGGCGCGGGAAATCATCGCCGCAAGCCCGGCCGCATCATCAGCCGAATTTATCGTCTCCGCTGCCATATTCGAGTCTCGCTTTGCCGATAAGGAAATACTAAGTCACGACATAGTCATTCGAATGGCGCTTGTCAGCGGCCAAGAGAGCAATAAGCTATATGCAGCGCAAAATCCGTCCCGGCCGACTGCCAGCAAAACCGGGATGTGACTGTGACAGCGGCGAAGGTATGAGGAGAGCGACATGGGCGTGATGAATACCGGCGAAACCCTCGATGAAAAGGCCATCGTCGCCGCGGCTGAAAAGGCGCTTTCCGACATTGCGGCCATCCGCACGGAAGTCTCCAAGGTCATTTTCGGCCAGGAAAAAGTGGTACAGAACACGCTTCTCGCCATCCTCTCCGGCGGCCATGCGCTGCTCGTCGGCGTTCCCGGCCTCGCCAAGACCAAGCTCGTCACCACGCTCGGCACCGTGCTCGGCCTCGATGCCAATCGCATCCAGTTCACGCCGGACCTGATGCCCTCGGACATCCTCGGTTCCGAAGTCATGGATCAGGACGAAAACGGTCGCCGTTCCTTCCGTTTCATCAAGGGTCCGATTTTCGGCCAGCTGCTGATGGCCGACGAAATCAACCGCGCCAGCCCGCGCACGCAGTCCGCACTTTTGCAGGCCATGCAGGAATATCATATCACCATGGCCGGCCAGACCTATGAGCTGCCGAAGCCGTTCCACGTTCTCGCCACCCAGAACCCGCTGGAGCAGGAAGGCACCTATCCGCTGCCCGAAGCGCAGCTCGACCGCTTCCTGCTTCAGGTCGATGTCGGTTATCCCGAGCTTGCCGCCGAACGCCAGATCCTGCTCGACACGACGGGCACCGCCTCCGGCGAAGCACGCGGCGTGATCGATGCCGGGCGCCTGATGGAAATCCAGGCCCTCATCCGCCAGATGCCGGTCAGCGACAAGGTGGTGGATGCGATCCTCTCGCTCGTCCGCTCCGCTCGCCCCGGCCATGGCAACAAATTGACCGACAAACACGTTGTCTGGGGTCCGGGTCCGCGCGCCGGCCAGTCGCTGATGCTGACGGCCCGCGCCCGTGCGCTCTATGAAGGCCGGCTCGCGCCGTCGCTGGACGATGTCCATGCGCTGGCCGAACCGGTGCTGGAACACCGCATGGCGCTGACCTTTGCGGCCCGCGCCGAAGGCATGTCGGTGCGCGATGTTATCGCAGCCCTCGTGGAGCAGGCGAAGAACTGAAGCGACGTTCGCGAAAGGACTGCATGTGGCATCCATCGGCCAGATCGTAGACAAGACGCCGGGTAGCGAAGTTCTGGCGCGTGCACGCCAGCGCGCAGCCCTGGTGCCGGACTGCATGGTCGAGGCAAAGCGCATCGCCAACACCGTCACCGCCGGCTGGCACGGCCGTCGCAAGCGCGGCATCGGCGAAAATTTCTGGCAGTTCCGCCCCTATGCCGAAGGCGAAAGCCTGTCGCGCATCGACTGGCGGCGCTCGGCCCGCGACGACCATACCTATGTGCGCGACCGGGAATGGGAAGCCGCCCACACCATCTGGCTCTGGGCCGACATGTCGCCATCGATGATGTTCAAATCCACCCTCGGCTCGGTCTCCAAGGAAAGCCGCGCATTGGTGCTGATGCTGGCGCTGGCGGAAATCCTCGCGCGCTCGGGCGAGCGCATCGGCTGCCCCGGCATCATGGAGCCGGTTTCGGCCAGAAATGCCGCTGAACGGCTGGCCGCCGCCATCATGCATGCACCGCTGACGACAGGTATGCCGGAAACGGGCATGATCCGTGGCGCGAGCGACATCGTCCTCATCGGCGATTTTCTCGATGACGCCAAAGCCGTGATGGAGCGGATTTCGCCTCTGGCGCGGCGCGGCCTGCGCGGCCACGTGGTGGAAATTGCCGATCCGGCCGAAGAGACCTTCCCCTATTCCGGCCGCACCGAATTCACCGACCCGGAAACCGGCGAAAAACTGGTGTCCGGCCGTGCGGAGACCATTCGCGAGGATTACACCCGCGCCTATCTCGCAAGGCGTGAGGCGCTGTCCTCGTCGCTGCGCCGTCTCGGCTGGAACTTCGTGTTCCACCGCACCGATCATCTCGCTTCCGAGGCGCTCGTCGCCATGCACATGTATCTTTCCGGCGCGCCAGCACAGGGCGGTGGGCACAGATGAGCGCATTGCCTTTCGTCTTCACCAGCCCCTATATCCTCTTCGGCCTCTTGGCGCTGCCCGCCATCTGGTGGCTGCTGCGGCTCACCCCGCCGCGCCCCAAGGCGGAAGTGTTTCCGCCGCTGAAAATCCTGGCGACGGTGCTGAAACGCGAGGAAACGCCCTCGAAAAGTCCGTGGTGGCTGACCCTGCTGCGCATGGCGCTTGCCGCCGCGGTGATTTTCGCGCTGGCCGATCCGGTGGTGAACCCGCGCAACAACAGCATTGCCGGCAGCGGCCCGCTAGTGCTGGTGGTCGACAATAGCTGGGCCTCCGCGCCCGACTGGGAAAGACGCGTGGCCACCGCTCAGGCCCTGATCGGCGATGCGGAGCGCGCCGACCGCCCCGTCTCCATCAGCTTCACCGCCGATGCGGAACATGACGCCGTACCGGGAACGACAGCCGTTGCACTGGAAAAACTCGCCGCAGCAAAGCCGAAGCCGCTCGTTCCAGATCGTATCCGCACGGCGGAAGCCATCACTGAGGCGCTGAACGGCGCGGCCCCCGGCACGATTGCCTATATTGCCGATGGTGTTCAAACCGCGCAGGATGAAAGCGCGATGAGAACGCTTGCCAGCCTCTCCCCCGCCGAATTCCGCATCGTGAAGGGCGACGGCAAGGCGATCGCCGCCATTACCGGCGCCACCAATAATGCCGATGCCATGAGCGTCACACTGTCGCGCCTCGATACCACCGAAGCCACCCGGCTGACCGTCAATGCACAGGACAGCCAGGGCCGCATCCTCGCCAACGGCATCGCGCACTTCGCGCCCGGCGCGGCCGAAACCACTGCGACGGTGGAAGCACCTTTCGAACTGCGCAACGATTTCGCCCGCCTCTCCCTCGAAGGCGTGTCGACGGCGGGTGCGGTGCATCTTCTGGATGACGGTTTCCGCCGCCGCCGCGTGGCGCTGCTCGCCGGCGAAACCGGCAATGATTTCCAGCCGCTGCTGCAGCCGCTTTATTACATCAGCCGCGCGCTTCAGCCTTTCGCCGATCTCATTCCGCAGCGGCAGGCCGATCTGGCGCAGGCGATCCCGGAAATCCTGCAATCTAACCCTTCCGTCATCGTCATGGCCGATATCGGCCGCCTGCCGCAGGAAACCTATGAGCCGATGCAGCGCTGGCTGGCCGGCGGCGGCACGCTCATCCGTTTTGCCGGGCCGCGCCTTGCCGCAGCGCCCGCCGACGATCCACTGGTGCCGGTGACGCTCCGGCAGGGTGAACGCGCGCTTGGCGGCGCGCTCTCCTGGGCCGAACCGCAGCCGCTTGCCGATTTCCCGAATTTCGGCGCCTTTGCCGGCATGCCGAAGGCCGACGGCGTGCTCGTCAAGCGTCAGGTTCTGGCCGAACCGACACCGGATCTGGCCGAACGCACCTGGGCAAGCCTTGCCGATGGTACGCCGCTCGTCACCACCCGCACCGTCGAGGCGGGCCGCATCGTGCTCTTCCATGTCAGCGCCGAAGCGAGCTGGTCCGACCTGCCGATCTCTGGCCATTTCGTCGATATGCTGCGCCGTATCGTGCAATTGTCGAAGGCGGGTGGCGCTTCCGCCAACGCCAATGCGCCAGCCGCCGCCCTGCCGCCCTTCCGGCTGTTGACGGCCGAAGGCGCGCTTTCAGCCGAAATCGGCGCGGCCCGGCCGCTGGAAATGCGCGCCGGCCAGCCGCCCCGCACCGGTTTCGACAATCCCCCCGGCCTCTATGGCACAGAGGATGGTTTCGTGGCTCTCAACCTCCTGCCGGCAGGCGCGACGCTGCGCCCGCTCGATACGTCCGCCGCCGGTGTCAGCACCACCAGCGAAGCCCTGATCGGCGAAACGGCGAAATCGCTGCGCCCCGCGCTCTTCATCGCCGCCTTCCTGATGTTGATTGCCGACAGCCTGATCGTGCTCTTCATGAACGGCGCCTTCGCACGCCTGCCGAAAGCCCGCAGCGCCACCGCCGCCGCCGTGCTTCTGGCGCTTGGCGCCTTTGCCGCCATGTCGCCAACCGATGCCCGCGCCGACGATCCCAAACCCGGCGACGAGCAGATTTTCGAGCGACTGGACACCACCCATCTCGCTTATGTCCGCACCGGCGAAGACGATGTCGACCGCATTTCCGAGCAGGGTTTGCAGGGGTTAAGCGAATTCCTGACCTGGCGCACGACGCTGGAGCCCGGCCAGCCGGTCGGCCTCGATATTTCCAAGGATGAGCTATCCTTCTATCCCATCATCTACTGGCCGGTTTCCGCGACGGCACCCATGCCCTCAAGCGCCGCCATCTCACGCATCGACGCCTATATGCGCGCCGGCGGCACCGTGCTGTTCGATACACGCGACCAGTTCTCTTCGCTCGATACCGGTGCGACCAGCCCTAACGGCGAACGTCTGCAGGCGATCCTCGCCAATATCGATATCCCACCGCTGGAGCCCGTGCCGGAAGACCACGTTCTGACGCGCTCTTTCTACCTGCTCACCAATTTCCCCGGCCGTTACAACGGCTCGCCGCTCTGGGTGGAATCGCGGCAGGGGGCGGCGAAGACCACCTCCGGCCTCTCCTCCTCCGGCGATGGCGTGACGCCGATCATGATAACGGGCAATGATTTAGCGGGCGCATGGGCCGTCGATCCGCAAGGCGCGCCGGTTCTGCCAACGGTGCCGCCGGATGAGATGCAGCGCGAACATGCCTTCCGCTCCGGCGTCAACATCATGATGTATATGCTGACCGGCAACTACAAGGCCGATCAGGTTCACGTTCCCGCACTTCTCGAACGGTTGGGGCAGTGACATGACATTGACCTTCGCACCCTTCCTGCCGTGGATCGTGATCGCCGTTCTGGCCGTCGCCGCCCTTCTCCTCTCCTTCATCGGCCTGTGGCGCGGTGTGCGTGGCGCATGGCTGCGCGGGCTGGCGCTTGCCGCCCTGCTTGCGGCCATCGCCAATCCGCTGCTGACGCAGGAGGAGCGCGAGCCGCTCTCCACCATCGTTCCCGTCATCGTCGACCGTTCGCAGAGCCAGGACGTGCAGGACCGGCCGCAGATGACCGATACGGCGCTGGAGACGCTGAAAGACCGGCTGTCCCGCTTCCCGCGCATCGAACCGCGCATCGTGGAAGTGCGCGACAATGGCGAGAGCGATTCGCCCTCGACGCAGTTGTTCTCGGCGCTTTCCTCCGCCGTTTCGGATGTCTCGCCGTCGCGCGTCGGCGGCGCGATCTTCCTCAGCGACGGCCAGATTCACGATATCCCGAATGCCCTGCCCAATGCCGAACAGGCGCTCGGCTTCCGCGCTCCCGTTCACGGGCTGATCACCGGCAAGGCCGACGAATTCGACCGCCGTATCGAAATCGTCCGCGCCCCGCGCTTCGGCATCGTCAATGAGGAACAGCAGCTGACGCTGCGCGTCTTCGACGACGGCCGCCCCGCCGGCGGCGGTTCGGCGGAAGTGACGGTAAAGATGAACGGGCAGGAAATCGCCACGCTGCAGGCCACACCCGGCCAGCCGACGCCGTTCAATTTCAAGGTTCCGCGCGGCGGCAACAATGTCATGGAATTTTCCGTCGCCGAGCTTCCCGGCGAAGTGACGGCTGCCAATAACCGCGCCGTTCACCTGATCGAAGGCATCCGCCAGAATCTCCGCGTGCTGCTGGTCTCCGGCGAACCCCATGCGGGCGAACGGGCGTGGCGCAATCTCCTGAAATCCGACGCCTCGGTCGATCTGGTACATTTCACCATTCTGCGCCCGCCGGAAAAACAGGATGGCACGCCGATCAACGAACTCTCGCTGATCGCCTTCCCCACCCGCGAATTGTTCGTCGAAAAGATCGAGGATTTCGACCTCATCATCTTCGACCGTTACCAGCATCGCGGCGTGCTGCCGATCCTCTATTACGATTACATCGCCCAATATGTCGAAAAGGGCGGCGCGCTCTTGATCGCCGCCGGGCCGGAACATGCCGGTCAGGATTCGATCGCCATGACGCCGCTCGCCTCCGTTCTGCCGGCGCAGCCGACCGGTCAGGTGCATCAGGCCGCCTTTTATCCGCGCCTTTCGGAAGCGGGCAAGAAACACCCCGTCACCCGTGGATTGGATGGATCTGGCGTTGAGCCGCCGCAATGGGGCCGCTGGTTCCGCACCATCAGCGTCGACCCGCCGCAGGGCCAGACCGTGATGCTGGGCGACGGGCAGGACCCGCTTTTGGTGCTCAACCGTCAGGGCGAAGGCCGTGTCGCCATGCTGCTGTCCGATCAGGGCTGGCTGTGGGCGCGCGGTTTTGAAGGCGGCGGCCCGCATGTGGCGCTTTACCGCCGCATCGCCCACTGGCTGATGAAGGAACCCGAGCTTGAGGAAGAAGCGCTGACGGCGCGCGCCAATGGCCGCACCCTGCAAATCACCCGCCAGACCATCGGCGACGATCCCGGTCAGGCGAGCGTGCGTTTCCCTTCCGGCAAAACCGAAAACATGGCCTTCACCAGCACGGAGCCTGGTCTTTACAGGATCGAGCGTCGCATGGACGAAACCGGCCTGTTCGAAATCAAAAACGGCGATTTCACCACCCTCGTCCATGTCGGCGCGGTGGATGCGCCAGAATTCAAGGCGATGATTTCGACCACCGAAACGCTGAAACCGCTGGCCGATGCCACCAAAGGCAGCGTGCACCGTGTCGCCGACAATTCCGGCCGTATCGCGCTGCCAGATATATTGCCGGTGCGGGGAGATATCAGGGTTGCCGATGAGGATCGCATGCTGATACGCATGACCGACGAGACGGTGCTGAAAGGCGTCAACACCCTGCCGCTCTTTGCCGGTTTTGCCGGGCTTGCCGCCCTGCTGCTCGCCTTCTCCGCGCTGTGGTGGCGTGAGGGCCGGTAAGGGCGTTTCCAGCGAAGAGCTTAAGGCGCTTCACGTCTCGGATTGGAAACGAGGAAACGGCCGCCTCCCGGCGGCCCGGGAAGATCAACATGAATTTCATTTTGAGCGACGTCGCGGATGCAGAGGCCGAAAAGGCCATTCGCGATCCGCTGGTGGCCTATAATCTCGCCCGTTTCGGCGAAAGCGACAAACGCGAACTCAACATCACCATTCGCGGTGACGACAATACCGTCACCGGCGGTCTGGTGGGCTATACCGCTCGCGGCTGGCTTTACGTGCAGCTTCTTTTCGTGCCGGAGGCCATGCGCGGTCAGGGCACAGGCCCGAAGCTGCTTGCCATGGCGGAGGAGGAAGCCAGAAAGCGCGGCTGCATGGGTGCCTATATCGACACGATGAACCCGGATGCCCTGAGAACCTACGAACGCTACGGTTTCACGAAGATTGGCTCGCTTGCGCCGCTTTCCACGGGCCAGACGATCACATGGCTCGAGAAACGTTTCCAGGCGGTCGATTCATAATCGCGCTGCTACGGCCCCATCGAGGCGCATTGGACCATGGCCTCCATACGGTAAACGCGCAAATTCGGGCAGCTGGTTACCCTTGCGCCGCCTCGAGGATGAGCGCAGTGACTTCAACCGGGTGCGAAGCCAACGATGCGTGACTGGCTTCAAGTTCGATCTTCTTAATCGGCTTCATTCGATCGGCCATCATCTGTTCGTTTTCCGGGTTAATCATCCGGTCGTTGGTCGAGACCTGATAATAGCTCGGCTTCTTCCGCCAGGCGGGCGCCGTAACATTGTCGCCAAAAGTGCTCCCGACCGGAGCCTTTTGGGTCACGGCCATGACGAGCGCTTCCTCTTCCGACAAATCCTGACAGAAGCTCTCCCGAAACTTCTCGGGCTTGATCCACAAGAAGCCGTCGCTGTCCGGCGCGATATTCGCAAAAGCCGCCGGCGGCTTGGCCTGCGAAATTCCGCCCGCGCTCTCACCGGCGTCCGGTGCGAAGGCGGCGATGTAAACGAGCGCCTTCACATTGGGCATGTCGCCCGCTTGCGTAATCACCTTGCCGCCATATGAATGCCCGACCAGAACGACGGGACCTTCAATCTGAGCAACCATCTTGCTGGTGCGCGCCACATCGTCCGCGAGAGACGTGAGGGGGTTCTCGACCGCGTGGATATTCTTGGCCCCATAGCCATTCTTGCTTAACTCATTGATGACCTTGGCCCAATGGGCTGCGCCGCCCCAAAAACCATGTACCAGTACGATGCTTGGCTTGTCAGGCATGTTTCCCTCCCAGGAAAGGCGTTAAAGGCTGCGGGAACGATACAATATGATGCCGTTCAAGACACGCACATTGTTGCCAGACCGCTCATCTGAGGCAGCTTTTGACCCAACGCGGCAATCCCGCATTATGGGTTCGCAACCTTGGAATTCCCATCTAGGCCGCGATACCCGATATCCCGCAATCAACGGTCCGGCCCATAGCCTCGCGGATTTGCTGGCGAAGCCACACGGCTCCGGCATCCGCGTCCGTCTGCAATGTCCAGACCATGGCGACCGGCGGGAAACTCAGCGTCACCGGTACCGGGCTTATTTCCAGCCCCAGCATTGGCGCATAACGCAGCGCGATACGTGAGGACACGGTCGCCAGCACCGCCGAGGATCGCGCCGTCGCCAGCACCGAGAGGAAATCCGGCGCGGCCGCAACGACGTCGATTTCCAAGCCGCTCAGTTCCAGCGCATCCTTGATGCAGCCATGCAGGCTGTCCGTCTGCGATATGACCGCATGTTTAGCCTCCATATAGGCGTCCAGCCCTACGGGATTGGGCAGATCGAGCAAGGCCGGATTGAAACAGCAGAGCACGCTGGAGGAATAAAGCGGCTCGCAATGGTGGCGTTGCTCCTTCGAATAGGCGCATCCGACCGCCATGTCGATCACACCCGTATCCAGCATCGCGGTAATTTCCTGCTCCTGCCCGCTGCGGGCCAGAATGCGAATACCGGGCGCAATCTCCCGCAGCCGCGCCGTCAGATCCGGCAAAAGCAACAGCTCCACCTCGCTTGACATGCCCAGCCGGAATGTGCGGCGCTCGGTGGCCGGATCGAACACATCCGCTGTCAGCACCGCCGCCTGCGCCTGCCTCAGCGCCTGCCGCACAGGGCCGGCCAGATTAAGCGCCCGCGCCGTCGGCTTCATCTCCTGTCCCACGCGGATGAAAAGCTCATCCTGAAACAGGGTGCGCAGGGTGGAGAGATTATGGCTCATGGCCGGCTGCTGGATTTTCAGCCGCCGCGCGGCGCGCGTAACGTTCATCTCCTCCATCATCGCATCGAAAGCGATGAGAAGATTGAGATCGAAGGAACGGAGATTGAAATGATCGATAGTTTGCATAAGTCACATCGATTTGATTGCTGGCCTGCCTACACTTAGCTGGAGTGCGGAAAGTTTCAAGACATTCCCTCAAACCAGGAGCTCCCAATGCCGTCCCGTCGCTCACTTCTCAAAGGCGCCGCCAGCGCCATCTTCGCCGCCCCTTTCGTTGCACCCGCCGTCGCATTCGCCAAGGCGCCGCTTGCCGCCACGCAGGCACCCGGCTTTTATCGGCTGATGGTCGGCAAGGTGGAAGTCACCGCCCTTTCGGACGGCGTCATCGCGCTGCCGCTCGCCAAGATTTACACCAACACCACGCCGGAACACGCCTCGAAGGTCTTGCAGGATGCCTTCCTGCCGGAAGAGACGCCCACCTCGGTCAACGCATTTCTCGTCAACACCGGCGACAGGCTGGTGCTGATCGACGCCGGCACCGGCGCCTATCTCGGCCCGTCCCTCGGCAGGCTCGTCGCCAATATCGAGGCCTCCGGTTATAAAACCGCGGATATAGATGACGTTGTCCTCACCCATATCCATACCGACCACTCCGGCGGCCTATCGGCTGATGGCAAACGCGTCTTTGCCAATGCGACCCTGCACGCTAACGAGCGTGAAGCCGCTTTCTGGCTCGATGCGGCAAAGGCCAAGGCGGCCCCTGAAGCGCTGAAGAAGGGTTATGCCGAAGCGAAGGAAAGCATCCAGCCCTATATCGATGCCGGCAAGTTCGAGACATTCGGCGACAATGCCGCACCGGTTCCCGGCCTCGGCTCTATCCTTTACGCCGGCCACACGCCCGGCCACAGCGCTGTCGTTCTCGAAAGCGACGGCCAGAAAATCGTCTTCTGGGGCGATATCACCCATGGCGATATCCTCCAGTTCGATGAGCCTGACGTGGCCATCGAATTCGACGTCGACCAGAAGGCCGCCGTCGTCGCGCGTGATCTAGCGTTTAAACAGGCGGTAGAGGGCAAATATCTGGTTGCCGGCGCTCACATCGCTTTCCCCGGCATCGGCC